>CBDUCE010000257.1:0-3976 GCA_965365575.1 uncultured Gammaproteobacteria bacterium | reverse complement strand
ATATTGCCCATGTCGGCGCAACCGGCGATGCCCTGCTGTTTTCAAACGTCGATGCAGAGGGTCAACCTGACGCGGCCACGAAGCATGCGGGATTGCCGCCCACGACTGGAGAAAAGTGGTTATTTTCCCAGTGGATACGTGAATTTCCTCGAAACTAGTACACCAACGGCACACCTTTCGCCGAATCGACTTTCCAACGCCAGCCCTGGTCGTCGCCCATGTAGACGACCTCGTATTCGACCTCCTGCTCGCCCGACGGCGGGACGTTCATCGTCGCCGTGTATTTCTTCAGGCCGCGGGGATCGAAGTCATCCCACACCGCAATCGTCACCTCTGTAATGGTGATGTCTTCATTCAAATTCTCGAAGGTGACCTTGTACTTGGTCGTGAACCCGAACAGCGTCGCTTTAAGATTGCTCAGTTCTTCCTGCGTCAGTTCGCGGCTCGCCCCCGCCGCAGCCGGTTCGGGCTTCCCTTGCGGCTGTGGTTGCTCTGGCTGGATGCTCTCCGCTTCCGGCTCGGCCGTAGCTACTGCTGCCGGTGCAGTCTCGGGAAACGTGCTACGACAGCTTGCGATGATTGCGCTCGCGGCAACGTCGCTGGATACCCCCTTCAGCGACTCCAGTATGCACTCGTCGTAACTGGAGAATTCGGATTCTTCTGCGCCAACCGAACCAGGCAGCAGGAAATTAGCCAGGAAGATCAGGGCGATCGAGAAGCGCGGCGTCATTATTCTTGTTCCTTGCCCAAACACTTGAGAGACATTTATCGCGTTGTTTGCAGGATATTGCAAGAACCCGCCGACCGTGAATGAGTCCGGTAGCACACGTCGCCTGGGCAGCGACTAAAGGAATAGTGTCTCGAGCACAGCGAAATCGAGGGATTCGAGGTCGTCGATAACCAGCGCGGCTTCATCGAAATTCTCGCCCCGCGTATAAAGGCACGGTGTCACAATCGTCGCTATCCCCGCCGCGCACGCCGACAACAAGCCGTTACGGGAGTCTTCGATAGCCACGCAGCGTCCGGGCCGCAGCTCGAGCTCTTCGAGTGCCTTCAGGTATACGTCGGGCGCCGGCTTCTTGTTGGGCACGCTGTCGCCGGCACAGATGACGTCAAAAAGGTCCTGCCCGACATCGCCAAAGGTCGCGCCCAGCAAGGCGTCGATATTGGCGGGCGTGGTCGTCGTCGCAATTGCGAGTCTGTAGCCGCGCTCGCGCGCGGCCGCTATCAACTCTCGGACGCCGGGCCTCAATTGCAGCCCGCCGCCTCTGACAATTTCGGCGTATGCGGTGGTCTTCCTCGCGTGCAGCGACCTGATGAATGTGTCGAGGTCGTCTTGCGGTGCGCCTTCTCCACCGAAGTCCTCGACAAAATACCGAATGCGCTCCTTGCCGCCGGTAACGGCGAGCAGCTTGCGGTACAGGTCCTGGTCCCAGGACCACGGCAAGCCGGCTTCCCGGAACGCAATATTGAACGCCTCCCGGTGACCCTCTTCGGTTTCAGCGAGGGTCCCGTCGACGTCGAAGATGATCGCTCGGTTAGACCCCGACATACCACGACCAGCCGCTCTGGATTCTGCCAACCTCGCCCCAGTAGAGCCTTGGAAGTACTGCGAAAATGTAAATACCCGAGAAACACAGCAGCAGGAAACTGATAGCCACCACCCGGTGACAGATCCTCACCCAGGCCCGATGACCTTCCCCGGCGGCCGACGCTGTTTTCGGTACTGCTGCGCTCGCTCTCACCGCCATGCAACCCCCATATCTGGCGGGATAATCGATCCCGCCAAGACCGACTTTAAATCAGAACAACGGGGTTTGCATCGATCCGGCTTTGGAGCGAGACTGACCCTCACTTCTACCCTACGGCCCATGCCCGATGGAACTCATTGTTTTCGATCTCGATGGAACCCTTCTCAACCGGAAATCCGCGATTTCGGATTATACGAGCGAGACCCTGAAGCTGCTGTCGCAACGGGAGATTGCCTATACCGTTGCAACCGGCCGCACGCTTCACGGCGCACGGGCAATACTGGACGGCCATCGTTTCGACCTCCCGCAGGCGTACAAGAACGGTGTCATGATCTGGCATCCGGATCAGCAGCGTTTTTCGAGCGGCGCCATGCTCACGACATCCGAGCTCGAAAGCGTCGTTCGGGCCTGCATCAGCCAGAACGTGACGCCTTTCGTCTTCACGCTGGACGATGACGATGAGAGCACCGTTTACCACCCGCCGCTGCAATCCGATGCCGAGCTCGAACTCGTCCGGACATTCAGTAGCGACGCTAACGTCCGGACGCGCCCTCTGGATGAGTTGCCCGCAGATGCCGCTATCACACACGTAAACGCCATCGGCGCTGGCGCTTCTATCAAGGCAGTCCTGCGCAGCGTCGCGGCGGAACCGCATCTCGTCGCCTATTCCGGCGTCGCGCTGGAGGGAGAGCAGTGGTACTGGCTGGATGTCCACCACAGCGACGCCAGCAAGGGCGGCGCCATCAAGACGTTGAAGGAGTTGCTGGGCCTCGAACGCATCATCTGTTTTGGTGATAGCGACAATGATCTCAGTATGTTCGAGGCGGCCGACGAACGATATGCGCCGGCCAATGCCAACGATGCCATCAAGTCGGCCGCAACAGCGGTCATCGGCCATCACGACGAAGAAGGCATCGCCCGTTTCCTGCGCGAACGGTTTTCTCTCGACGAATCCTGAGAGACAGGCCAATAGGCGCAAGGCTAGCCTGCAGCCAGGACTTCGAGAAGCCGCTCCCTGTAACGTTCGAGTTTCGAGCAACAAACGCCGTTATTCGACAGCAGCTCAGTCGCACCCTGAGTCCGACGCATCAGCATCCCGCGTAACGCTTCCCCCCTACCGTAGGCATTATGACAAGCGAGTCGCGCCCCTTAATGGCAGAAACGATTTTCTCCCTTTGGGACCCGCGGAAGCCCCGATAGCCAAGCAACGTGCTGAAGCACACCGTCAGGCGTAATGGATCGACTTTGAAATTGAAGCTCCATGCAGCCGCTGCGCGCTATTCGCGCCAGCAATTGCTAGCCTGCCACTTTCACGAGCTTTTCGTCCGATTCGACGCTTTTCAGCGGCTCTTCCTGCGAGGCCGTACCATCCCAGTTCATATCGACGGAGCCGTTGAACTCGGCACCCTCGTCCACTACGAGGCGCTTGCAGCTTATTGTCCCGTCGACAACAGCCGATGAATACAGGTGCACCAGTTCGTGGCTGAATACCTCACCGTCTATGGTACCGCGCACCTCTATGACGTTGCCGATGATGTCGCCTTTGACCCGACCCTTCTTACCGACGGTGAGGTTTTTGTCACTGCTCGTGATTTTACCTTCGACTTCACCTTCGATAACCAGGCCTTCATCGACCGCAATCTCGCCTGCAAAGTGTAAGCCGGGGCCAATGTAAGACACGCTGCGCGTAGCGAGTTGCTGCGCTGGTGCTTCCTGCTCTTTTTCTTGTTCTTTTTCTTCCGCTTCGACTTTGATTGTGGGCTCACTCTGTTCGACACGCTCATTGCTCTTATTCTTAAACATTGATTCCTCCGGTGATACCTGCGACAGGCAAATGCCAGTGTAGTCTTGTTGTTGTTTGCTTTTGTTGTCTTTGCTTGTGACCGCTGCAGAGCCGGCTCGAGTTATTGTTTGTGAAGATCACCGATCTGCTCAACGTAATCGTGTTCGCAAACTGTCGCTAATTGGCGACGTTTTGACATATACCGAGATTTTGCCTGATCGGTCAAAGCCGCAACGTGTCAGATATTTGCCGGAGAACCACCGGCTATCGGGCGCTCTCTGACCAACTTATGCCGGTTGAAGCATTGGAACCTTGCGAAGACGTGGCATAGACGCCGGCTCCAGCACCAGGTCCGGAAACGACGCCACGAACCGCTCCAAGAAAGCAATGAATGCGCCGTCAACCGATTTGTCGATCGCCAAATCCAGTCGATGCTGCACTC
>CBDUCE010000256.1:0-4005 GCA_965365575.1 uncultured Gammaproteobacteria bacterium | reverse complement strand
TCCCGCCTGACGCTGAGCGAGTTGCTCGAGGAAATGTCAAACCATGAGAAGGTCATCGCGTGTGACGGCCGAATCTGCCACGTACCTTCCAGGCGCAGGACGGTCTGGCGGGAATCCAGTCCGAGCACATCCTCCGGGCTGAGGGCAAGACCAACGCCGACGTTTCGACTCGTCAGGAGAGCAGTAGAATCGTAAGCGAATACGTTGTAGGCCCCGACGGCGAACGTAAACCTTTCTTCGCGCGCGTCGTTCTCGGCTGCAGTTGCCGCCGCGTTCGATAGCAGGGTCCATGCGGCCAGGCAGCACACAAGCTCTTTGATCACATTCAATACTCCTGAGTTATCGTGGCCGGCAACACATGAAGCTTACGCGCTCGGCCTGCCCAGAGTCCTGTTCAATACGCTGAACATATCGACGAACCGAATGAGCGTTGACAATAGTATGGAGTGCAACGTGTGACTCCAGCAAGCTCGATACGTTTTCAGGTATCCTGAAGCGGTGTTCACGGTTCATGGTATTGCTTCGACTATGAAACAGGTAACCTTCGAGCTCGGCAGACTGGATGCACTCAGCGACGGTGTCTTTGCGATCGCGTTGACCCTGCTGGTCCTGGATCTGAAGTTGCCTGCATCGGTCGGCCCGGGCGATGACCTGTCCTTTCAGCAGGCGCTGATCGAACAGTTGCCCCATATCCTGGCCTGGCTACTCAGCTTCGCCATCCTTGCGCGCCTGTGGATCGTCCAGCATTCGCTGCTCGTCAACGGTGACAAGCGATCGCGTGCCTTCATGACATGGAACTTCGTGTTCCTCGGCGCCGTTTCCGTAGTGCCGTTTACGACCTCACTAATCGCTGAGCGACACGATCAAGCACTGTCAGTGATTATTTTTTCCGTCGCGATGTCGGCCGGTGGAATTGCACTCGACCGAATGTGGAGCGTCGAGCGATCATTCTTTGACGCGAAAGCAGAGACAGACTGGGCGGTTGCGTCGCCGCGTTCGTCCATCGTCCTGATCTTGCTGGTCGCAGCGACAGCCAGCCTTGTGGCGCTCGTCTACCCGAGTGCCGGTCCGTTCGTCTGGATAGCATTTCCTTTGGCAGCACCGCTCCTGAAACGCCTGGTACGCAAAGCCTGATTTAGCCCACCGACGGTGAGCCGGCTGGACTTCGCTTACTCGAAGAGCGAACGAAAATCGGGCGAATCGGCCAAAGGATCGAAACGCCGATCGACGTGTGCAACTGGAAACCACGGACAGTGCTCGTCCCTGGCAACCTCAAGCAGTGCGAGAGCCCGCGTGTCCTCGCCTGCGCCGGCGTAAATCGAGGCGATCTGCGTTCTCGGCGCCCATGGATTCTCGGCGGCTTCGAGATTCGATGCCAATGCGAGGGCGTCACTAACCTTCCCCTGTCGCGCCCACGCGTAGCCTACTGCGCACATGATCACCGGATTAGAAGCGTGCGATCTCAATAATTCCGAGCACGCCCTTTCCGCCTCGTCGTGCTTGCCGAGCCAGGCTGCGAAAACCGCCCGGTAAGCCTGGGCAACGTCGACGTGCGGTAGCTCCAGCGTTATCGATTGCTCTAATTCGAGCGCTTCCGTGACCCGCCCCGCGCAGAAAAGGCTCCAGGCGACCGCATGGGCAGTGCTCAGGGAAAATGGATCGAGTTTGCGAGCTCGTTCCGCGGCCGCAACGCCGTCTCTGGTTCGACCGAGTGCCCGATACACGAACGACCGGTATACTTCGCCGAACGCGTACCACGGATCGTCCTGCATTGCCTGAGTGATGGAGTCCAGGGCGGGCTTCGGGTTGCCTTTCATGACGCCGTCGAACCAGGCCGCCACGCAGCGCGCTGCGACATGCGTCGGATCGATTGTGAGCACCCGCTCGCACGCGGCTATGCCGCGACTCAGGGCATCGCGCGGCAACAGGTAGCCGCGCATTGCTTGGTAAGCGTGTATCTCGGCTAGTGCCGCCGCAGCGGCCACGTATTTCGGATCGCGACGCAGCGCTTTCTCAAAGAGTTCGACGGCTCGTGCCTGGCCCTCGGGCGATCCGCGATTCGCTTCGCGTTGACCCTCCAGGAAATGAGCGTAGGTCGTGCGGTCCGTCGCTACGGTTTGAGTCACTGTCGTGGACGTTTGTTCTTGCCGTGGCGCGCGAATCGGAACCCTCAGGCGGTAGCCTCGTTTTGGCACCGTGGCGATGAACTCCTGCCGGTCGCCGCCCAGCGCCTTGCGAAGGGAGTGAACGACCCTTGCTAAAGAGGAGTAGGCGATCTCTTCATCAGGCCACAGCCAAGCCTCGACGTCTTCGTGCGTCACGATGTCGCCGCGCCTCTCGAGCAACAACGTTAGCAATTGAGTTTCTTTTGGCGGCAACGGGATAGACTGATCGCCGAGAGAAAGGCCAGAGTCTTCCCGGAACCGGTACGCCCCAAACTCCCAATTCATCGCCTGCTTGATCTCAGTCCGAAATTCATACAATCGTAAAAACTGACGATACGCGTGTTAGCGCACCGATAGCGAAACTTTTCCGAAAGAAACCTGCTACGTCTCGTGGCAATTTACCTTAACTCCGCGCGAATAAGTCTTATTCTCGCCCCAGAAAATAATAACAGAAGGAGATGCCACAAATGCATCAAGAGCGGTCCGCAACCATCAAGTTGGCAGCTTCGCTGATTCTCGCCGGCGTCTCGACCGTAACGTGGGCGCAGTCAGAATATGACGATCAGATCAGGGAACTCGAGCGAGAATTGCAGCAGGTTGCTGAAATGGCCGCCGATGGCGGCAATGTGTCGGCAAAAATTGAAGAACTGGAGAGCGAGATTGCGGCGCTCAAACAACAGGTTGCGGACACATCAGCGCAACCAGGCGCGGGTTCAGGTGGGACCAACACCGCTAATGTACCCGGTGTCCAGGGAACGCCCAGCCCAATGCAGCGGAATAACGAATCGCAGTTCCTCACAGGTGATGATCTTCTCGACCAGTCTTTCCCGGGCTCGCTCCCGATTCCCGGCAGCAAGGTGCGTTTCAAGATCGGCGGATACGTCAAAGCCGATTTCATCCAGGATCTCGACTACGTAGGCGACCGGTACGAATTCGAGCTGGCTACGATTCCGGTCTCCGGCACGCCGCAGGCCGCGCTGGACGGCCAGACGACCGTGCATGCTAAAGAGTCCCGAGTAAATTTCGACTTTCGCAGCGTAGCTCGCAATGAGGATCACGGCTGGAAGTTTCCGCTACAGGTCTTTCTTGAGTTCGACTTTTTTGATGACCGCGACAGCTTCAGGCTTCAGCCTCGTATGCGCCACGGTTATGGCGTGATTGGCCGGTTTCTCGCGGGGCGTAGCTGGAGCGCTTCGACGGACCTGGGTGCGCTTGCCCCCACGATCGACTTTTCAGGTGGTGATTCCGTCTACGGCGGACGGGTTTCGCAGTTTCGCTTCGCTGACAGGATCAGCGATTCGTTGACGTACGCGGTCGGTGTTGAAGAGCTGTCTTCCAGCATCGGCAATCCACTTGGCGTCGATGGTGCAAACAGGAGTTCTTTGCCGAATCTTGGCGGGCATCTTCGTTGGGCAAGCAAGAGCAAGGCGCACGTTCAGTTGGGTCTCGACGTCTTTCGACTCGAGTGGCAGGGCGGAGAGTCCGGGCCAAGTGATACCGAGATCGGCTACGGTCTGAGCCTGTCAGGTGCCGTTCCCCTCGGCAAAGACCACAGAAACAGGCTTTCCGGCGCGGCGACGATCGGCTCCGGGGCAGCCCACCGCGTGATATCCCTCAGCTTTGACGGCGGCAACAGCGCGGTAATTACTCCCGCCGGGCTGGATGCGATGTCGCACTGGCAGGTTTATGGAGGCTACAGTCACTATTGGTCGGATAGCCTCAATTCCGCACTCGTCGTGGCGCATGCCGAACTCGATAACTCGGAGTTTCAGCCAGGTACGGCTATCCACAAGGCAAGCTCGGTCCACCTCAACCTGGTCTGGTTTCCCTACAAGAGTGT
>CBDUCE010000255.1:0-4042 GCA_965365575.1 uncultured Gammaproteobacteria bacterium | reverse complement strand
TTCGGCGCACTCAACGCTTCGATGAACCGCGGCAGAGAATCGTTGCGAGTGAGAAGGAACGTTTTGCTATATGGATTCGCGCATAGACAGGATCGATATAACCACCGGGAAGAATCGCTCAAACGAAAGCCGGCTGCGGTGGTCAGCAGGTCAGCTGAGTTGCTGCGACATCGCGAGTGCCGCGGCGCTCGCACCCGCTACTGACCAGCCGCCATCGACCGGCAGTACCACGCCGCTTATGTAGTGCGCGGCATCGGACGACAGGAACATGGCGGCTTGTCCGATTTCCTCGACCGAACCGAAGCGCTGCAGGGGAACGCTTTTCTTGTACTGGTTGGCCACGGCCTCATTCGGAGCCAGCCGGCGCATGCCTTCCGTGTCGGCAATCGGGCCGGGCGCGATGCTGTTGATGCGAATCCCGTAGGGGCCCCATTCGAGCGCCAGTGTCCGGGTGAGCATGTCGACGCCGGCTTTGGCCGCGCATACGTGACTCTGCATCGGCATGGCAACGAAGGCCTGAGGCGCCGAAATATTGATGACGGAGGCGCCCGGCTTCTTCAGGTACTGGAACGCCGACCGCAGCACGTGGAATGAGCCGAGCAGGTCGATGTCGACCACGGACTTGAATCCGTTCGGCGACATATCGTTAGCGAGGGCAGGGAAATTGCCGGCGGCGCCCGACACCAGGACGTCGATATCGCCGGTAGCAGCGTTATGATCCGCCAAAGCAGCCTCTACCGCCTCCACGTCGCGGACGTCGAGCGCGTAGCCGCTCGCGTCGGACCCCAGTGATTTCAGTTCCGCAACAGCGGCGTCCACCTTTTCCTGCGAGCGGCTGGCCACCGCCACGCGGGCGCCGGCCGACGCAAAACACCGCGCGATACCGAGGTTGATGCCGCTGGTGCCGCCGAATACGAATACGTTGACGTTATTAAAGTCGAAAGTTGTCGTCATGCCGGGTTCCGCTCCGAAAAAATCGAGTTCGCAGTGTGTTGTGCTTCGCCGCGGATTTCAACGTTCCAGCCGTTACAATGCGTGCCCATGCGTTTGCTTCGCCCGGTAGCCGGGAATTCCCGGTGAGAATCGTACTCCTCGGCCACGACGACCTGGCGAGCCTGTATGCCCTCCAGCACCTTATCGAGGCGATGCCGCACCACGATTACGCGGCTTTCTTGTCAGGTCACCTGCCCGGTGCAGCCGAAAGCCCGGGTGAGTTGCGGCGTCTCGCTGATGTGGACGCAAGCCTGTGCGCCGAGTTTCGGGCAAGAAAACGACTCGCGAAGGCGCTGATCGATGCGGCCACGCTGCCGCAGCCGAACTCCTCAGCCGCGCGCCGGCGCCTCGAAAGCCTGGAACCGGACCTGGTCGTCTCCGTTCGCTATCGCCGCATCCTGAGAAGTGAGGTCATCGCGATTCCCCGCCTGGGCGTCCTGAACCTGCACTCGGGGGTGCTGCCGGATTACAAGGGGGTAATGGCTACTTTCTGGGCGATGCTGCACAACGAAGCGCAGATCGGCGCGACGCTGCATCGTATCGTCGACGGCGGCATCGACACGGGTCCCGTGATCGGAACTCGACGTATTGCTGCCGATTATGATGCGACCTATCTCGCCAACGTCCTGCGGCTTTACGGCCCTGGATGTGACATGGTCGTCGAGGCAATCCATGCCCTCGAGGCCGGCCGAAACCTGAAGGTCACGGCACAACAGCCGGGCGGTCGGTATTTCTCGACCCCGCGGCGCGCGGACATCGAATCGTTTCACAAACGGGGTCTCGTGCTGGCCAATGGCCGGGAAATAGCCGAGATCGAGCCGCGAAAAACTTGACTCCGCCCCCGCAAAAGAGAATAGTTATCAGATGTGGTTGTGTCGCAATTAAACAACGCGACCGCATCGGGGGGTCTCTGTCGCACATCTCAATTCGCCGGTATCCGGCCTGATTCCAGCCAGGGCTGTCGTGAAACGTGTGTTGCAGGGGGCAAAAAACTACAGGAGAAAATCGTGGACACTAAATTCAAAGGGCAGCCGAAGCTCGCGATCGGCCTGATATCGGCGCTCGTCGTTGCTTTACCGCAACAAACGCTTGCGCAGGAAGAGTCAATCGAAGAGATTGTAACGACCGGCACCCGCGCGCAGGCGCGCTCGGTCGAGGATTCGCCGGCACCCGTCGACATACTGGGCGGCGAATATTTCCAGAACCAGGGCGACACGGACCTGCAGAACCTGGTGCGAAACATCGTGCCGTCCTACAACGTTAACGTACAACCCATCAGTGACGCCGCCACGGTCGTTCGCCCGGCCAACCTGCGCGGCCTGGCACCCGATCACACGCTGGTGCTGATCAACGGCAAGCGCCGGCATCGCGCGGCCGTGATCTACTGGCTCGGCAACGGCGTCGCCAACGGCGCGCAGGGGCCGGACATCTCCATGATCCCGTCGATCGCGCTGAAGCAGGTCGAAGTCCTGCGTGACGGCGCGGCGGCACAATACGGCTCGGACGCCATTGCGGGCGTGATGAACTTCATTCTCAAGGATGACGCCGAAGGGCTCATGGTCGAAGGCAAGTGGGGCCAGTACCAGGAAGGCGACGGTGACAAATACAGTGTCGCAGCCAACCTCGGACTGCCGCTGACCGATGCCGGCTATGCCAACTTCAGCTTCGAGTACGGTGAAAGCGACCCGACCAGCCGATCCGTGCAGCGTGATGATGCCGCCGCATTGATCGCTGCGGGCAACACGGACGTTCTCAACCCGGCGCAGATCTGGGGTTCGCCGTTGATCGAAGACGACATGAAGTTCTGGGGCAACCTCGGGCTGGATCTCGGCAACGGCAGTTTCGCCTACGCGTTCGGCAACTACTCGAAGAAGTTTGTCGACGGCGGGTTCTATTTCCGTAACCCGAATACGCGATCTGCAGTATTCAGCGGCGATGACGGCGAGTCGTTGCTGATTGGTGATCTGCAGCTGGCGGAAGGTGGTGCACCGGCGGGCTGCCCGGCCGTGCCGATAACCAACAACGTCCCGGACCCGACCGCGCTGGCCGAAGTCTTTGCACGCGACGAATGTTTCTCGTTCCAGGAGATTTTCCCGGGCGGCTTCACGCCACGCTTCGGCGGTGACGTTAGCGATCAGTCGCTCATGGCCGGCGTACGCGGCGAGATGGACAACGGCCTGCGCTGGGACTTCAGCGCCGGTGTCGGCCGCAACGAGGTCGACTTCTTCATCCGCAACACGGTGAACGCATCTCTAGGACCGGCCACGCCCACGTCGTTCGACCCGGGCGCCTACACGCAGCTCGAGAACATGGTGAACCTCGATTTCGGCTACTCGCCGACCGACAACACCAACATCGCGTTCGGCGCGGAATACCGCCTCGAGGAATTCGAGATCACCGTCGGCCAGGAGGAGTCCTTCCTCATCGGCCCGCTGGCACCGCAGGGTTTCAGTGCGGCCTCGAACGGCTTCCCGGGCTTCTCGAACATCGCCGGCGGCAAGTTCGACCGTCGTAACACGGCGGTCTATGTCGACGGCGAGTGGGAGCCCACCGATTCGCTGCTGCTCGGCGCTGCAGTTCGCTTCGAGGACTTCCAGGACTTTGGCACCACGACCAACTACAAGGTTGCAGCGAACTGGCGCATCACCGACAACTTCGGTCTGCGCGGTACGGCGAGCACGGGCTTCAAAGCCCCGACGCCGGGACAGTCGAACGCGTTCAACGTGTCGACGGAGTTTGACCTTGTGGCTCAGGAACTCGTCAACAATGGCACCGTGCCATCGACGACTGCCGTCGCAGCCCTTCGTGGCGGACGTCCGCTGCAGCCCGAAGAGTCGACGAACTTCACGCTTGGCACGTTCTTCAACATCGGCAATCTCGACATTACGGTCGACTTCTTCAAGGTCGACGTCGAGGATCGCCTGAACCTGTCGCAGAATTTCCAGCTCACGCAGGAAGAGATCGACGACCTGATCGAGCAGGGCATCACGAGTGCCGGCAACCTGCAGAACTTCCGCTTCTTCGTGAACGACTTCGACACGGAGACGGA
>CBDUCE010000254.1:0-4052 GCA_965365575.1 uncultured Gammaproteobacteria bacterium | reverse complement strand
ACGATCGGCGCGAACCAGTCAATGCTGTCGTCCTCGTTGAGCGCGTGAATCTCGTCGGTACGAATGAACGCATTGTTGATGCGCTCGACCATCTTCGGCACCGAGTCGACCGGGTACAGGCTCTGGTCCGGGTACATCTCGCCGGCGCTGTTGCCGTCGCCCGCGACCTGCCAGCCCGAGCAATAGATGGCCCTGAGCCCCGCCTGTACTTCCTGGATTGCCTGGTTGCCGGTGAGGGCTCCGAGGGCGCACAGCGGCTCGTCCTCATGAACATAATTCCAGAGCTTCTCGCTGCCGCGCCGCGCCAGCGTGTATTCGATATGGACCGATCCGCGGAGTTTTACGACGTCCGCAGCGCTGTAGTCCCGTTTGATGCCCTTCCACCGCGGGCTCTCGGCCCACTCGGTTTCAAGCTTTTTGATCTGCTCTTCTCGATTCATGACGAACACCTCGTCCCATGTACGGTCTTTATTGTGCGTGAAAGCACCCACTCGAGGCGCTATAGTACGCAGGCACCCAATGAAATTTCACAGCGAAAATTTCACAATGTCAATTTCACAAAAGTCTTATGTCGTCTCCGCATAGCCTCCGGCGAAAATCGCATTTCCTGGGCACCAAGATACGCATGCTCAGGAAACGTAACCATCTTACGCTCGAAGACCTTTCCGTGCGATGCGTGCAGATCGATCCGGAAGCCGGGCCATCGGTGTCCTACCTGTCAATGATCGAGAACGGCAAGCGCGTGCCGTCGGAGCGTTTGCTCGCCATCATCGCCGAGATATTCCAGAAGGACGTTCACTGGTTTCTCGACGAGTCGCTGGATGAAACCGCGATCGACACGGCGCCCGAGGCGCCCGTCGGGGGCATGCCCCTCGAACCCGGCTTCCTGTTTACGGAAAGCCTGCTGCAGCTTGCCATCCCGGAGCTGCTGAGCCAGACCGGAACGACGGGCAGGCAGTTCGCGCACCTGTTGATTCGCGCGCACCAGGAAAGCAACCAGAATCGCTTCCCGGATATCGAGCGCGCAGCGGAGGACATCGGCAACAAGCTGTTCCCGGTATCGCTCGAATCGTTGTTCGACATCGCCAGGCATCTCGGCCTCGAAATTCGCTGGTTCGACAAGCCGCCGGCCAACGATCTCGGCGAAGGCCTTCCCATCAAGTCACTGGTGCGCTCGTTCTACGACGCGCCCAACACGGTGTACCTCAATCGCGCGCTCGAAAAAGCGCCCGCGAGACTCAAATTCGATCTTGCCAACCAGGTCGCACACAAGGTGCTTCACGACGGCGATGGCGCGCGCATACCTCAGATCTCCGGCGGCAGAAGCTCGACACGACCGGTCGACGACGTCACGCAGAACGTCGATGCGCGTGACATTCTCTATGCCTGGCGCGATTTCGAATGCAGCTACTTCGCCGCGGCGTTACTGGCACCCAAGACGCCGTTCCGACAGTTCCTCGCGCGCAACTCCTATGCCATCGACTCCGGCGACAAGGTCGACCTGAGCACGACGCTGGTCATGCGCCGCATGCCGAGTGTCTCGCCCTACCCCCACTGGCATTATTTCGACGCCTACCCGCCGGGCAGCTTCCGCGCGGTCTACCGCGGCAACGGTATCCCGCTGCCGTGGGGCAATATGTCGATGATTTCCGATCCCTGTCAGCACTGGGCCGTATTCCGCATGCTGCACAGCCGCTCGAACAGGCCTTCCTCACAGATCTCGGTGCTGCGCGCGGGCGACGACAAGCGGCTCTACTGCTGCCAGTCGATCCGCAGCCGCGATGCCGCCGGCAACCGCCACGTGCTGTGCGCGGGCGTCGACCTGTCGCCCGCACTCGAATCCCAGGGTTTCGATACTGCAGCCACCATCGACATGATCGAGTCCAGCTGTAACGCGAACGGCGGCTCCGGACCGATCCCGGCCGAAGCCCGCAAGCAACTCGGCAGCATCGGGAGAATTCTCAATATCGGCTGGATTGCCGACGGCGCGCAGAGAGAGGCCACGATCATCTGTCCACGAAGCTCGGCGTGCCCCCGGGACAAGCACTGTCTCGGCAAGCGGCCCCGCGCCATCAAGCCCCAGATCGATGAAATCCGTGAATCGGTGCTGTCGGGTTGATCCGGGTCAGGCCGTCTTCTGGAATTGCCCCGGGCTCATTCCTGTCCAGCGCTTGAAGGCCCGTGCGAAATTGCTCTGGTCCGAGAAACCGATCATGTAGGCGATTTCCGCCTGCGAGTAGTCGCCGTCCCTGAGATACTTCTCCGCGAGGTTGCGGCGCGTGGTTTCGAGAATGTCACGGTAGCTGGTGCCTTCCGCCGTCAGCTGCCGCTGCAGCGTGCTGGTGCTCCGGTACAGGCGGCCGGCAACGGTATCCTGGTCGGCCTTTCCTGACGGCAGCATCTGCACGAGCAGGCGCCTGACATCCGTCGCCACCTTGCTCTGGTCCAGGGTTTCCAGGTACTGCTCCGCAATCCGCGACGTGGAATCCAGCACGTCGGGTATGTAGCCAGGCAGTGGTTCCTCGAAGACCTGTTTTGAAAAATAGAGTTTCTCTCGCTCGCTACCGTAGCTTACCGGGCACCCCAGGAATTCGTCGAGGTAGTCGCGCGCCGTGTCGGCCGGGAAGATCAGCTCCGCCTTTACCGGGCGCACGGGTTCGCGCCTGATGATCTCGCAGAGTTTGAAGAACGCGACGATCCCCGCCTCGTCGGCGGTGCGGTTGATCACGATGTCCGGGTCGGGAAAGGACTCGACGAACACGATCATGCCGTCTTCCTCCACGACCTCCGCCTTGGTGATCGCCGTGGAAAGCACGTGGGCGTAGCGACACAGCCGCTCGAGTGCGCCTTTCAGCGTGGCACTTGCCAGCCACGTGTGCCCAAGGACATAGAAGTCGCTCGGTTCCACACGCGCACCGGCCTTCAGGCCGAATTGCTGATCATCGGTCATGAAGACGGCCGTATCCCAGAGGCGGGTCATCTTCGACAGCGGCACACGCGAACCCGGCCGCTGGAACTTGCTCGTGTCGATCTTCACCTGCCCGAATATCGGCGCCGGATCGATGCCGTAGTCCTTTTGCAGCGTTTCGCCGATGATCCGTGCAACGCTCGCCAGTGTCGTGGGTTCGTAGAGCATGGCTACGCATAGTGAACCCCAATAACAGCAACGGCTCAAGCTGTTTTGCAGCCTGCTGTGATTTGCACAATCGCTGACCGGTATTGACCAGACCGCGCAGGCCCGCCGGCCTAGAGTGGAGGCCTGATTTCGCCGGAGAACGACATGCTCAACCTGGTCACCACCGACACTGCCCGTTACTCGCGATCCGAGGCTATTCATGCCGCGGTGTCGCGTTTCCTGTACGAGGCATTCAGCGCCGAGGGCGGGCTGCTGTCCAACGTCGACCGATGGACGCAACGCAAGGTCACGCTTGAAAACCTGACGAAGATCGAACTGGCGCATGCCGCCCACGATCCGGTCGAGTATTGCTACCAGAACCTGATACGCGAGATCGACTCGGAAGCACAGACCGGCATATTTCTCGTCCGCAAGGAAGATACCGACCGCTCGCTGCGACTGCTTGCCAATGAACCCGGCGTTTCGGGCGAACTGAACCGTGCCGTTGCAGACATGGCCCCGGCGCTGTTCGCCGATGCCCTTGCGCACTCCGACGATCAGCTGGATCTCGTCTGGGTAACGATCCGTGCGCGCTTCGAGCGCGCGCGCGTGGATGCGGAAGTATCGAAGATCGCCATGGGAATCCTGATGCAGGATACCGATGTGGCGCAGGACATGTCCGACGCACTCCGGTCGTTGATGTACGCCTTCCATGAAAACGCCGCCAGGCAGCAATGTGGCATGCCGGTACTGCTGGACGAGCGGCAAGCTCGCGAGCTTGCCGTCATGGTGTCGCAGCTCGAGACCCGCGCCGGCAGCTACGCGGACAGGGTCGATGAAATTACGTCGAGGGCCGACACGCAATGAAAAGTGGCATCCTCAAGGCGGAACGACAGGAAAGCCTTATTCCCCCTCAAGCCGATAGCAGTATCGGCTG
>CBDUCE010000253.1:0-4086 GCA_965365575.1 uncultured Gammaproteobacteria bacterium | reverse complement strand
TCGTCTCGATCATGTGCACCGGGATACGAATCGTGCGCGCCTGGTCCGCGATCGAACGCGTGATCGCCTGCCGAATCCACCAGGTCGCGTAAGTCGAGAACTTGTAGCCACGCCGGTATTCGAACTTGTCGACCGCTTTCATCAGGCCGATGTTGCCTTCCTGGATCAGGTCGAGGAACTGCAGGCCGCGGTTCGTGTATTTCTTCGCAATCGAGATTACGAGGCGCAGGTTCGCTTCGACCATCTCCTTTTTCGCCCGGCGCGCCTTGGCTTCGCCGATCGACATCTGGCGGTTGATCTCCTTGATCTCGGAGATGCTCAGCCGGGTCTTTTCCTCCACCTGCAGCAGCTTGCGCTGCGCGCGGAGGATGTCGTCCTTGAGCCTGGCCAGCGTCGAGGAATGCTTGCGCTTGGCGCGAATGTGCTTCTCCACCCAGGAGAGGTCGGTTTCGCTCTTCGGAAAGCTCGCCAGGAAGTCCTTGCGCGGCATACGGGCGTCACGGACGCAGATCTGCATGACCATTCGTTCCTGGGTGCGAATCACGGACACGACGGTGCGGAGATTCTTCACCAGCAGGTCGAAGAGTTTCGGCGCCAGCTTCAGTTCCATTAGCTGGTCGGCGAGGTCGGCCTGGATCTTGACGGTCTTCTTGTCCTTGAGGCCGTGTTTCTCGATCGCCGTCAGTGCACGCTTGTGCAGTCGGCGAATCGTCTTTACACGTGCCTTGACCTCCTCGGGGTCCGGGCCGGTGTCGACCGTTTCGTCGTCGTCGTCATCCGACTTCGGCGCCGGCGGCTTGATCTCGTCGGGCTCGTTCGGATCGATGAAGCCGACCACAAAGTCCTGCATGCGCGTGTCGCCGGCCTCGACTGCTGTTGCGACCTCAAGCAGCAGATCGATCGTCGGCGGGAAATGCGACATGTGGTACTTGACCTGGTTGAGACCGTCTTCGATGCGCTTTGCGATCTCGATCTCGCCCTGGCGAGTCAGCAGTTCGACGGTACCCATTTCACGCATGTACATGCGCACCGGGTCCGTCGTGCGGCCGAATTCGGCGTCGACACTGGCGAGCGCGGCCTCTGCTTCCTCGGCGGCGTCGTCATCGTTCGAGACGGCGGCGTCGGACAGCAGCAACGACTCGTCATCCGGCGCCTTCTCGTGCACCGTGATGCCCATGTCGTTGATCATGTTGACAATGTCTTCGATCTGCTCGGGATCGATAATGTCATTGGGCAGGTGATCATTGACTTCGGCGTAGGTCAGGAAGCCCTGTTCCTTGCCGCGCGCAATGAGTTCCTTAAGCTGCTGAGCCTGCTTGCTGCTGCCTATTGCTGCACGTTTCTCGCTCAAGACGAACCGCCCTCCATGTAAAAAATGCAAACGACCAATTGTACTGGTTTGACTCGATCTATTCTACAAAAGTCCATTCAAATTCTCGCCGTGCCGCCCCTGTCCCAGCGCTTCAGCGAAGCTGCCGGAGCTCCGCAATTTCCGCCTCATCCAGGGGTTTAACTCGCTGTTTTTCAATAAGAAAATCAATTCGCTCGCGGCGCCCGGCCAGTGCCAGCTGCGCCAGGCACTCGGCGAGCTCCGCGGCCGGGTCGAATTCCTCGTCGCCGGGCACCTCGACGGCGGCCAGCTTGCCGAGGTGGCGTCCCTGTTCGTCGTGGCGCCATCGCTCCAGCAACCCTGCCGTCGTGATATTGGGCTCCTGCTGCGCTGTTTCAATCAGGTCGCGCAACAGATCGATGCCGGGACGGCTCACGCCGGCCAGTTTCTCCACGTCGAGGCTTGACGCTGCTTCGGGATGGTTGAGCACCAGGGTGATGGCCCGCCTTACCACCGAAGGCCTGCCGGCCGCGCCCGGTAGCGGTCGCCGCGGCCGCCGGCGTCCCGGCAGTCTGTCATCATTCGCCTGTTCGCGGCCGAGCATTTTATCCAGCTTGTTCGACGTGAGGCCCACGGTCTGTGCAAGTGATTCGATCAACAGCTCCCGGTATACGCCCGGCGGAATCCGGCCGACCAGCGGCTTCGCGAGTTCCGCCAGCCGCGCGCGCCCGTCAACGGTGCCGAGGTCGACCTGCCCGGCGAGCTCGGCGATCAGGTAGTCCGACAGTGCGACGCCGTTTTCGAGTGCCTCGATAAATGCGTCGGCGCCGTGCGCGTTGACGTAGGAATCCGGGTCGTGACCCTCGGGCAGGAACACGAAACGCACCTGGCGGCCTTCCCGGATGTGGGGCAGGGCGGTTTCCAGGGCACGCCACGCGGCCTGCTTGCCGGCCCGGTCACCGTCGAAACAGAAATCGACGTTCTCGGTGAGGCGGAAAAGCCGGTTGAGATGATCCGCGGTCGTCGCCGTGCCGAGCGTTGCCACTGAGAAATCGATGCCGTGACGCGCGAGCGCCACCACGTCCATGTAGCCTTCGACGACCACGAAGCGATCGATCTGGCGCAGCGCCTGCCGCGCCTCGTAAAGACCGTACAGTTCGCGGCCCTTGTGGAACAGCACCGTTTCCGGGGAATTCAGGTATTTCGGTTCCCCGTCGCCCATCGCGCGGCCGCCGAAGGCGATACAGCGGCCGCGAACGTCACGGATAGGAAACATGATGCGGTCGCGAAAGCGGTCGTAGTGCGCGCCGTTGTCCTTGCGGATGATGAGCCCGGCAGCGAGGAGGCGGTCGATGGCCTCCTGTGACGTGCCGAACTTGTCGAGCACGCTGCTCCAGGCGTCGGCGGCGTAGCCGAGGCCAAAACGCTTCGCGGTACTGCCGTCGATGCCGCGTTGCTTGACGTAGTCCACGGCGGCCGGATTAGCTCTCAGCCCCTGCTGCCAGAAGCGCTCGACGCGAGACATCAGTTCGAAGAGCTCATCGTAGCGGTGCGCCGGGCGGTCCGACTCACTGCGCGGTACCTCGACACCCATGGAGTTCGCGAGACTCTCGATCGCCTCGACGAAACTCATGTGGTCGAATTCCATGAGAAACCCGACAGCAGTGCCGTGTGCGCCGCAGCCGAAGCAGTGATAAAAGCCCTTCGACGGGCTCACGGTAAAGGAGGGCGTCTTCTCGTCGTGAAACGGGCAGCAGGCCTTGAATTCACGGCCGGCTTTCTTGAGCTGCACGCGCCGGCCGATGACCTCGACGATATCGGCCCGTGCGACCAGGTCGTCGATGAAATCCTGGGGAATCAGTCCGGCCATAGTGAATTAAACGTGTGCTCCGCGGCTTCGGGTCTGACAGAGCGTGTTCTTATTATTAGCGTCCGGACCGTAGCCCGTTGGCACAAGCATAGCGAATCCACACCGATTCGCCAGCGCTAAATCGTGGGGCTTTCAGGCCCCGAGCCGTTCCTTGACCCGGCTGCCAACGGCACCCATGTCCGCGCGACCGGCGGCTCTGGACTTGATGGCACCCATGACCTTGCCCATGTCGCGAATGCTCTCTGCACCCGTTGCCGCGATCACCTCGTCGATCAGCGCGTCGAGTTCGGCGTCATCCATTTTGGCCGGCAGATAGCTTTCCAGGACCTCGATCTCGGCCCGTTCGATGGCCGCGAGGTCGTCGCGGCCGCCACTGGTGAATTGTTCGACGGAATCGCGGCGCTGCTTCACCATCTTGTCGAGTACGCCGAGCACCGCGGCGTCGTCGAGTTCCTTGCGGGAATCGACCTCGACCTGCTTGATTGCGGCGAGCATGAGGCGCACGACTTTGAGCCGGTCCTTATCGCCGGCTTTCATCGCGGACTTCATGTCCTCGATAATGCTGTCTTTCAGAGACATGGGCCGAGAGAGCCTCGAACCTCGGAAGGAAATCAGTAGAGGCGCTTGCGTTTGGCCTCTTCGCGGGAGATGCGCTTCAGGTGCCGCTTCACGGCGGCGGCCTTCTTGCGCTTGCGCTCCTGCGTCGGCTTCTCGTAGAACTCGCGGCGGCGAAGTTCCGTGAGCACCCCGGCTTTCTCGCAGGCACGCTTGAAGCGGCGCAGCGCGGCATCGAAATATTCGTTCTCTTTTACGCGAACACTTGGCATTTAAATCAGGCCTTCCTTATGGGCATAAATAATCCCGGGTCGAACCGGGAGAGCCGCGC
>CBDUCE010000252.1:0-4093 GCA_965365575.1 uncultured Gammaproteobacteria bacterium | reverse complement strand
GCCGAGATCGGGATTGCGTATTCGGGCGAAACAGTGGTCGTGATGTCGGCCATCGACAACCTCGTGAAAGGCGCTGCGGGCGGCGCGATGCAGTGGATGAACCGTCTGTTCGGGCAGCCCGATACGGCGGGCCTCACGGCCATCCCGCCGGGCTGGACCTGAGATGGACGCGACGCCGGCAAAACACCCGGATGCGAGAACGCGGGAAACGGCTGCGACGATTCCCGTCTACGGCCAGCTGCCGTTCGTGCCCGAGCACGCCGAAGGCTGCGAGATCGTCACCGCCGATGGCCGGCGCATCCTGGACCTCTACGGCGGCCATGCCGTCGCGGCACTCGGTTACGGGCATCCGCGACTCGTCGCCGCCATCAGGGAACAGTCGGAATCCCTGCTTTTTCAAAGCAACGCGGTCGCGCTCGACGTGCGCGCGACCGCGGCGGAGAAACTCGTGTCCATTGCGCCAGCCGCCCTCGACCGGGTGTTCTTCGTTAATTCCGGCGCCGAAGCCAACGAGAACGCGTTACGCATGGCCCTTAGCGTGACGCAACGGCGCAAGGTGCTTGCGATCACCCATGGCTTTCACGGCCGCACCGCGGCGGCCGGCGCCGTGACGTGGAAGTCCGGCAAGTGGTATGGCTTTCCGCAGAAACCCTTCGACGTCGATTTCATTCCGCGCAACGACTGTGGCGCGGCAGAGACCATGATCGGACCGGATGTTGCTGCAGTCATCGTCGAGCCGGTCCAGGGCGTTGCCGGCGCGTTCGACCTGTCGGCTGACTTCCTGCAGACCCTGCGTAACGCGACGAACAAACACGGTGCCCTGCTGATCGCCGACGAGGTGCAAAGCGGCATGGGGCGCTGCGGGCATTACTTCGCCATCCAGGCTTACGGTATCGAGCCCGACCTGCTAACCAGTGCGAAGTCGCTCGGCGGCGGCATCCCCTGTGCCGCGGTGCTGTGCCGCGCCGACATCGCGTCACAATTCGGTCCCGGCGACCTCGGTACGACATTCGGCGGCGGGCCGCTGGCGGCGGCAGCCATCAACGCCGTCATCGATACCATCGACGACGAGGAATTGCTTACGAACGTCCGTGAACGGGAGGCGCAGATTCGCGCGCGCTGCATCGCGGGCCCGGTGACCCGCATACAGGGCAAGGGCTTGTTGCTCGGACTCGTTTGCAGCCGGCCCGCAGTCGAGGTGCGCAACGCGCTGCTCGAGCAGGACATACTCACAGGCACGAGCGCGGACCCCCACGTGCTGCGCATCCTCGCGCCGCTTGTCATCAACAGCGAACACGTGGACCATCTCGCCCGGGCGCTCGCCGCCATTCCCGGCGGCGGCGCATAACGACTGCAAGGAAACCCGATGAAAACGTTCAACGACCTGGCCGAACTCGGCAACGAAGAAATCAGCGCCCTGCTGGAACTCGCCGGCCGGCTCGACAAGCACCCCGAACCGCAAGCGTTGCAGGGCAAGGTGCTGTCGCTGCTGTTCCTGAGCCCTTCGCTGCGGACGCTCGCCTCGTTCCAGGCCGCAATGACCCGTCTCGGCGGCGGCTCCTTCGTGATCTCGCCCGACATGTCGATTCACGGGCTCGAAACGCGCCCCGGTATCGTGATGGACGGCGCGGCGGCCGAACACATCAACGAGGCCGTGCCGGTCATCGCGTCCTACGGTGACGCAATCGGTATCCGTGCCTTCGCGGAGCGCAAGAATCTCGAGCACGACATGGCCGAGACGGAATTCAATGCACTGACCAGCCTCATCGACACGCCGTGGATCAACATGGAATCGGCGATGAACCACCCCTGCCAGAATCTCGCCGACTGGAAGACGCTGGACGACCTCGCCGTGCCGGCCAACGGCGGCAAGTTCGTACTGAGCTGGGCGTTTCACCCGAAAGCGCTGCCGCTCGCGGTGCCGGCCTCGACCCTCTACACGGCGGCCCGGCGCGGCATGGACGTGACGGTGCTGCGCCCGGACGGCTTCGAACTCCCCGAGCCCGTCATGCAGCGCGCGCGAGCCGCGGCGGAAGCGGCCGGTGGCTCGGTAAAGGAAACCGATGACCGGGTCGAGGCGACGCAGGATGCGCACGTAATCTACGCGAAGTCCTGGTCGTCCACGCGTCATTACGGCGACCGCATCAACGATCAGAAACTGAGGAACGAACTCGTAGACTGGTGCGTCGACGAGCCCTGGTTCGACAATGCCAAAGAGGATTGCCGTTTCATGCACTGCCTGCCCGTGCGTCGCGGGGTCGTCGTCAGCGATGGGGTCCTGGACGGGCCGCGCAGCGTCGTGATCCACGAGGCACGCAACCGCATGCTGGCGCAGATGGCCGTCCTGCACCGCATGCTCGGAGGCAGCCAATGACGTCGAAACGCGAACTCGCCATCGTCGTATCGGCGCTCAAGCATGCAGCACCCTACCTGCGGCTCTTCAAGGGCAAGGTATTTGTCCTGAAAGCGGGCGGCGAAATATTCGCGGACAAGGCCGCGACGACCGCACTCATGGAGCAGGTAGGCATCCTCCACCAGGTCGGTATCCGCGTGGTGATGATCCACGGCGGCGGCCCGCAGTCCACGCAGCTCGCGGCCGCACTGGGGGTCGACACGACCTTCGTCGACGGCCGGCGTGTGACCGACGGCGCATCGCTCGACGTTGCAACGATGGTACTGAACGGGCAGATCAACACGCGCGTGCTCGCGGCCTGCCGCGACCTGCAGATTCCTGCGGTCGGTATCAGCGGCGTCGACGCGGGACTGATTCGCGCGCATAAACGCCCTCCGGTCGAGCGCGAAGGCGAATCGACCATCGACTACGGCTTCGTCGGCGATATCGACTCCGTCGACGCGGACATATTGAGGAAACAGCTCGACAACGGCCTCATGCCGGTGGTGAGCCCGCTGTCCTGCGACGAGTCCGGCACGCTGCTCAACATCAACGCGGATACCGTCGCCGCAGCCATCGCCGCGGAACTCGGCGCGGAGAAACTGATCCTGCTGACGGGCGCGCCCGGCGTTCTCGAGGACGCCTCGGACCCGCATTCGCTGATCAGCTACATTGACCGCGCACAGCTGGACAAGCTGCGCGACGATGGCAAGCTCGCCGACGGCATGCTGCCGAAGGCCGCCGCGATCGACTCGGCGCTCGCAAACGGCGTGCAGCGCGTCCACGTGATTTCCTACAACTTCCCGGACAGCCTGTTGCTCGAGGTATTCACCAATGAAGGTACCGGCACGCTGGTCGTCAACGACATCAACGCGCTGACGCCCGCCGAACAGGCCGGCGGTGGATCATGACGCGCCTGTGGGACAAAGGCCTGCCGCTCAGCGAACGTGTCCTGCGCTACACGGCCGGGGAGGATCACCTGCTGGACGCACGGCTCGTGCCCTACGACGTCCGCGGCTCGATCGCGCACGCGGAGATGCTCGCCGCGACCGGGCTCGTCAGCAACGAAGACGCCAGCGCCATCCGTGAAGGCCTGAAGCAGCTCGAGGCGTCGTTCGACGCCGGCGAATGGAGCATTACGCTCGAGGACGAGGACGTCCACACGGCGCTCGAGACCCGCCTCACGCACGCGATCGGCGACGCCGGCGCACGCCTGCACCTCGGCCGCTCACGCAACGACCAGGTGCTGACCGCGTTGCGGCTGTACCTGCTCGACGCGGCCGACGACCTGGGCACGCGGGTCGACGCACTGCGGGAGTCGGTGGCAAAACTGGCGGGACGACAGGGCGACATACCGCTGCCCGGCTACACGCACATGCAGCAGGCCATGCCGTCCTCGGTCGCGCTGTGGTGCGGCGGCTTCGACGAAGCGTTCGCCGATGCCCGCGACGGTATCGGCTCGGCGAAAGGCCGCATGGACAAGAATCCGCTCGGAACTGCGGCAGGCTACGGCACTCCGGGCCTGCCGCTCGATCGCGAGATGACGACGGCGTCGCTCGGCTTCGCGGCCACGCAGACGCCCGTGACCGCGGCGCAGCTGTCTCGCGGCAAGGCCGAGAGCGGCCTGTTATTCGAGATCACCCTGTTGCTGCAGGACGTCGGGCGCATGGCGGCCGACCTGCTCATTTTCTACATGCAGGA
>CBDUCE010000251.1:0-4095 GCA_965365575.1 uncultured Gammaproteobacteria bacterium | reverse complement strand
TGAGCGGGTTCTCGGTCGTCGCCGCGCCGCCGCCGCAGGCGGCAAGCACCGCGCTAGCGAATACGCTGATCGCGGCTGCCCTGAGTGCGCGCACGCTCGTTGCCAGGGTCGAATAGGTAGCAATTCTGTTTGCTGTCTTCATTGTCCTGTCTCCCTACTGGCCCATGCAGTGAACGGCTGTGTCGGCGAATACCTGCTTCATGCGGTAGCCCGACGACCGGAACGTGTTGGTAATGGTGTTTACGGCAGTCCGGTCCGTCGCATTCTCCGGCTCACGAAGACAAACGGCTCGGAAGACTTTCTTTACCTGGCAGGCTGCGAACGCCTGGCTGTTGCCGAGTTCCTGACCCAGCGACTTTGCGCCATTGCCGCTGCCGGGAAGTGAGTTGTCGAAGCCCAGGTAAGCGTTCTGGCCCTGGCGCCAACGATTCTCCCAGGAGTCGTCGACCGTCCTGAAGCCCTGCGGGAAATTCAGGTCGTTGTTGAAATACTTCGGCTGCACGTTGCCCGGCGTGTACTCCAGCATGCCGGTGTCCTCGTTGTAGTTGTAGTACGCGTAGGCGCCGGCCAGCGGATCCATGCCCGAGTGGCAGCCGATGCAGTTGTTCAGGAACAGGCGGCTGTCACCGCCCGGGCTGCGGCTCACGTCCTGGCGAATCCAGTCGGGCGGCAGCTTCGTGTCCAGCATCTGCTCCATGTCGTTGCACATGTGGTTCAACAGCGTGAAGCGGAACATGGCGCGGTTGGTGCCCGCCACGTAAAAGGCTTCCGATGCAGCGCGTGACGTCATAACACCTGCTGTCGCGGAAGACGGTATGCCGAGGATCGACGACTGCGGGGCCTGCACGAAGTCGTTCGTGTTGCTCAGGTCGACGTTATTGGCCTCGAGCTGTTCGAAGTGGTTGTTGTTGTTCGCCGCCGGGGCTGCCGTGACGATGCCGGAACGGCCAACGTAAGTCAGGTCGGCCGACAGCAATGTGCTGAAATCGACGTCGTCGCGGACCATACCGATGACCGTCGCTATGTAGTCGTTCAGCGGAACGAATACCGACTGGTCACGGTTGGTCCACGGAGCAGCAAAGTTCTTCAGGGTGACGTTATAGAAGTACTGGTTGTCCATCGCCGTATAGGCGGCTGCAACCGGATCGCCGCCGGCAATCTGGTTTTCCATGGTCTGCAGCACGGCGTCTGTCGGCGGTACGCCGGCCAGTCGGTCATGAATGCGCTTCGCCTGCTCCCGCTCGACCGGCCCGGCATAGGCGGTGGCCATGAACCCCGCCAGGAGGACCCCGATGAGCGCGATCTGCCACGGGCCGACAATTCGTGTGAGCCCGTTGGCAAATTTCTCTTTCGTGTATGTCATATTTTTCATAACGATTCTGCTCACGCATAAATTCGATTCAAAGATTCGACTTCCGCCGTTATTACGTCGGTAAGCTTCGATGACGTACTGGAGATTCAACTTGCAACTCCGCCGTCACGAGACCATCTGATTTGCGAAGCTGCCGCCCAAGCACTTCTACTTTCTTTGCCTGTTGCCGTCCCTTACAGGAGGCCTGGACTTATCGTGCCAGAGCCTGGCTCCCGTCGCCGTGAATGCATTCACATCCCTGACATGTGAGCCTGCAGCTCGTGCGCCGAAATCAATCGGTCTGCCAGAGTAAAAGCAATTGCTGTGCCAGTTTGGTCTCCCGTCGAAAATGCATGAAGAAATACCAGTTAAATCAACTAATTAAGGGGATTTCGCAGGTGTTCTCCGAGACCTGACTATGTCAAACCTTTGTCGGTGCTTTCGCACAGCTTGCGGCTACTGCGCCGCTAAGCTACTGATTCGATTCAGCGCAGGGGCTGTCGCAGAAGGGAGACAGGGCGTACCGGCCTGGGCACGATCGGACATCGAATCGAAATTTGTTGTGTGGGCGACACGATCTAATTCGCACTGGCCAGGAAAGGGAAAGGGAGTAGCACGTTGCTGAAAGTTGCAGTAAAGCCGCGGTATGTACGCGCCGCCCGCCGTCGAAAAATCCATTGAATCGCCGGTGACGCATGGATTTGACAATGCGTACTGTCGCTCATTTCCCACATTACATCGTCCCCCGGGGCTCTCCTATACTCCGCCGATAATTAACCTGCGGTTACGTATGAATGGAGTTCTGCCGGCTGCAGGCACTGGCTAGCGACAATGCGGCGTGGGCTGCCGTGAACAACGAACGTTCAGCAGTTTGTGATGGTGTTAACGGTAAGTGGCCGAATTCGCAGTCAACATAACCCATCAATCGGATGGTGGGTGAATGCGCACATTCGAGGACGATGCTATGAACAGGAAATCGCGACATATCAGGGATGCAAGCTCGCAGCCGGCGTGGAAGCTGGCGGCATTGATTTCCGTGGCTGTACTATTCGCGGCGTGTGACGGCGCCAACCAGGGCGTACAGATCGGCACGGGTCAGAACCCCGACCCGGTGGTGATCGATTTTCCGATCGCGTACGTCAAGCAGCCGATTCCGGTCGACGACAACGGTGAATTCGAGCAACAGGATCTGCGCGAACAGATTACCTTCCAGATCGGCGGCAACCTGTATTTCCGCGACCGTGCATCCCCGAGCGCACTCGAAGTGAACATCACCGAGCCGATCATTGGCGATCAGGGTGATGTCCGCGACGTCGAAATCGCGTTCGACGGCAGCAAGCTCCTGTTCTCCATGCGCGGCCCCGCCGACCCGAATCTCGACCTGGACGACGAGGATCAGCCAACCTGGAATCTCTGGGAGTACACGTTCGAGACCGCAGAGCTGCGTCGCGTGATTACAACGGACCTGACTGCGGAAAACGGTCACGACATCATGCCGAAGTACCTGCCGGACGGCCGCATCGTCTTTGCCTCGACGCGCCAGACACGGTCGCAGGCGATCCTGCTGGATGAGGGCAAAGGCGCATTCCCGCACGTCGACGAGGATCGCAACGAATTTGCATTCAACCTGCATGTCATCAATTCCGATGGATCGGGGCTCGAGCAGGTGACCTTTAACCAGAGTCACGACCTCGATCCTGCCGTGCTGGCCGATGGCCGGGTCGTGTTCAGCCGCTGGGACGGTGCCCGCCAGAATGACGGCGTCGACCTGTACGTGATGAACCCCGATGGGTCGAACCTCGAACTGCTCTACGGCAAGCATAGCCACAACACCGGGCCGGGTGGTGACACCATACAGTTCACGCAGCCCAGGCAGCTCGAGGATGGCCGGATCATGGCGCTGATCCGCCCGTTTACCGATTCGGAGGGCGGTGGTGAGCTGATCACCATCGATACCGACCAGTACCTCGAGAACACGCAGCCGACGGCGCCGAACATCGGTGTCCTCACGGGCCCGGCCCAGGAGGACGCGACGATCAACGAAGTCCTGACGCAGGCGGGCCCTTCGCCGGGCGGTCGTTATGGTTCGGCCTACCCGATCCAGGACGGCACCGGGCGCCTGCTCGTCAGCTGGAGCCAGTGCCGACTGATCGAGGTTACCGAGGAATTCGGCGACCCCCTTGCGGAGCCGCGCATCGTGCCGTGCACGGACGAGCGGCTCGCCGCGGTCGTCGAGATAGATCCGGACGATCCGGTAACGCCGGCGCTTGGCACCTTTATAGTCGCTCCCCCGCTTTACGGCATCTGGATGTACGACCCGCGTGACGACACGCAGTTGCCGGTGGTGCCCGGCGAAGAGGGCATCATGGTCAGCGAGGTCGTTGCGGCCGATCCGCGCGTCAGCCCGCCGACGATCCTCAGATTCGTCGGGCGCCTCGGATTTGCCAACTACTCCGAATTCCAGCGCGGCCTGAAGGGCGAGGGCGAGGCGCAACTGCAAACGCCGCTCGCGAAATCCGACGGCGTCCCCGAACTGCCGACGGAGTCAAGCGCCTACTGCGGGATGGCTGGCTCGATCGCCGAGAATATCGTCGACACGTTCCGCCACATTTCCGAGCCCGAAATCGAAGCGGTGATCGATCTCATCGCCGATACGCGGCGTCCGGTGCACGTGCTGGGCGGCCGGTTTACCGATCCCCTCGCGCGCTATCTGACCGCCCATCTGCGCATCCTGCGCCCGGGCG
>CBDUCE010000250.1:0-4191 GCA_965365575.1 uncultured Gammaproteobacteria bacterium | reverse complement strand
GCGCGAAGCCAATCACAACGATGATCGCCAACAGCGAGAACTTCGCAAAGCCCGCGTTGTTCTTGCTGTACGTAGAAATCAATGGTGTCGCTGCAAACGACATCGCAATCAGAATCATCGTCAATGTGATACAGAAGAACACGAGGTTCATTGATAGAACACCTGTGAAAGTCTCTCGGATCCGAGGTTTTGGTACACGACAAACCCACCTATATCCAATTCACGAAACCAGGATGTATAAGGTTCCATAAATGTCGGGATAATCTTCAGCGGAACGGATCGTACAGATACAAGCGTCCGTTCTGTCGCCAAATGCCGACAGTCCATGAATACGTTGTGCCGATGGATGCCCGAGCGAAGTAATGGCTCAATCCATGACGCAGTCGAAAATATCTTAGTTTGAACTCAGGTTAATGACCCGTACTGCTTCGCACTTTCGTCATATCGTCCACATGTCTCCGATTGGAAACACTGCGGGCGTCGAAAATACAACGTAAAAACAGGGGGTTCTGCGCGGTGAGACTATAGTGTTTCACTTGCTCGATGCATGCTGCAGTCAGCAGTGGATCAACTCCTGGCTCGGTATGGCTGTGCATTTGCCTGCTTCGCAGGTACATCACTAAACAGCGGTGATCCAAAATTGTGAAAGATTTCCGCACAATGTCGTGTATGTCGCTGCTAGGCTTTGTCGTCTCTGCAACATGTCGGTGTTTCACCAACAAATGAATCCGCTATTCGTTGTTCTCTACTTGATACCGGTTGTTGCGATCTTTCTCTGGTATTTGCACTCGAGTAAACGCCGCGAAGAGGCCAGTATTCGGGCGGCCCGGGAAGCAATTGAGGCGAGCATGACCGAGCCGCCGTCGCTGCATCCGGTTATCGATACCAACAAATGCATCGGCTGCCGTTCGTGCGTGGCAGCCTGTCCGGAACAATATGCCCATGCAGTGCTCGGTATGATCCGCGGCAAAGCACGCCTCGTTGGTCCATCGAACTGTATAGGGCATGGCGCGTGCCAGAAAGCATGTCCCGTCGGTGCAATCGAGCTCGTATTCGGCACGGAAAAGCGCGGTGTCGACATCCCGACGATCCAGCCCGACTTTCAGACCAATATCCCGGGAATATTCATCGCCGGTGAGCTCGGCGGCATGGGGCTGATCCGTAACGCGATCGAGCAAGGCCGCCAGGCGCTGGAATCGGTCACCAGGCTCGATGGTTTCGGTGTCGCCGGTCGGCACGACCTGGTGATTGTTGGTGCAGGACCGGCCGGTATTGCCGCTTCACTCGGTGCCATGAAGGCGAAACTGAATTTTGTCACCCTCGAGCAGGACTCGCTGGGGGGAACCGTCGCGCATTTTCCGCGGGGCAAGCTGGTCATGACGCGCCCGGCGATATTGCCCATCGTCGGCAAGATGAAGTTCACCGAAACCAGCAAGGAGAAATTGTTGGAGTTTTGGCAGGGGGTCGAGGCAAGTACCGGATTGAAGGTCAATTACAAAGAGCGCGTGACCGCCATCAATCGACTGCCTGACGGCAAGTCATTCGAGGTCGTCACGTCAGGTTCCTCTTATAAGACTCGCGCTGTATTGCTGACGATCGGTCGACGCGGAACTCCGCGACAACTCGGTGTGCCAGGCGAGGGTCAGTCGAAGGTCGTTTATCGTCTCATCGATCCCGAGCAATACAGGGGGCAGCACGTACTGGTCGTGGGCGGCGGTGACAGCGCGCTCGAGGCCGCACACACCATCGCGGAGCAGCCCGGGACCACGGTTACTCTCTCGTACCGCTCGCCCGCGTTCACGCGTGCCAAAGCGAAAAACCGCGATAAGGTCGCGCAGCTCGAGGCGGCTGGTCGTATGAGGGTTCTCATGGAATCCAGCGTCCGTGAGATCCGAGAGGACGCTGTCGTTATCGATGTCGGCGGCAAGCCCGTGATACTGCCGAACCAGGGCGTGATTGTCTGTGCCGGCGGAATACTGCCTACGGGCTTCCTGAAGGAAGTCGGTATCGAGGTAGAGACCAAGTACGGAACAGCCTGACCGGGCTTGACATTCTCTTTCTCACCGCCATTTTCAAGGTAACGGTGGGGGAATAATGTCATCGGCGACGAAAAACAAGACCAAGTTGTCGTGGCGCTGGCTGTCGAATGAGCTGAAGCGTCGCGAAGTCTACCCGGTGATTGTGGCCTATGCGATTGTCGGCTGGGTCGTTCTGCAGATCGGTGAGGTCACTTTCGATCCGCTCGGCGTGCCGGCATGGGTGATGCCCGCCCTCATTGTGCTGGTCGTCGCCGGATTTCCCGTCGCCCTGGTTCTCGCATGGATGTACGACATCACGCCACGAGGAATCCGTCGCGAGAGGATTCCGAGCCCGGAGCGGGCCGCAGACGACAACGCGCCATCAATCGCCGTGTTGCCATTTCTCGATCTGAGTCCGACGCAAGACCAGCAATATTTCTGTGAGGGGGTGGCCGAAGAGATCCTCAGCGCGCTCACGCGCATTCGCGATTTGCACGTCGCCGCGCGTTCGTCGTCATTCCAGTTCAGTCCGCAGGCGGGTGACGTAAGGGCCATCGGCCGCAAGCTGGGCGTGAAAACCATTCTGGAGGGCAGCGTGCGCAAATCAGGCCGCAAGCTCCGCGTGACGGCACAGCTCGTGAAGGTGGCCGACGGTTATCACATCTGGTCGAGGGAGTTTGACGAAGACCTCGAGGATGTGTTCGAAATCCAGGACGAAATCGCCGCAAGCATTGCCGAAACGCTCGTTGAAACCATCGGTGAGCAGGAGAGGCAGGCAATACGCGCTGTTCCGCCTACGCATATAGACGCCTACGACTACTATCTGCGGGGGCGGCAGTTCTTCAAGCGCTTCCACAAAGTGGACATCGAGCATGCTCGGCAGATGTTCTGGCAGGCGCTCGACATCGACCCGAATTTCGCGCTCGCGTGGGCGGGCTATGCCGATTGTCACTCGTTCCTGATGATGTACGTCGATCCGGATCCTGTGCACGCGCAGCAGGCGGATCGGGCGAGTGAACGGGCGTTGGAGCTCGGCCCGGAACTCGCTGAGGCGCACGCTTCGCGCGGACTTGCCTGTCTTGTGGCCCGCGATTTCAAAAATGCGGAGGCGGCGTTTCGCAAGGCACTCGAACTCAATCCACACCTGTTCGAGGCTTATTACTATTACGCCCGCACGCGGTTTCACCAGGGAGATCTCGACGGTGCGGCGGAGTTGTTCCGAAAGGCCGCCGATACCGATCCTGCGGACTACCAGTCGCGCTGTCTAAGGGTCCAGATTTTGCGCGGCACCGGGCATTCGGCGCTTGCCATCGAGGAGGCGCGGGAGGCAGTGGATGTGCTGGAGAAGCACCTCGAGTGGCATCCCGATGATGCCCGTGGCCTGCACCTCGGTGCCGGCTCACTTGTTGCGCTGGGGCAGACGGAACGCGCCAAGAGCTGGCTGCGCCGAGCGCTCGAGCTGGATCCCGACGACCCCATCGTCCTGTACAACGTCGCGTGCAACTTCGCGATCCTGGGCGAAGCCGAAGAGTCGCTCGACTACCTCGAGCAGGCCGTGGAACACGGTACGGTCAGTTCCGACTGGATGCGTAACGACGAGGATCTCGTGTCACTGCGCGGCAATCCACGCTACGCCGCGCTGTTGCACCGGGTGGAGGAAAAGGAAAGCTCGAATCCGGTTGATGCTTGACGGCCGCCGCTATTGTACTGATGCCCAGTGTGCGTCGGTCGCCACCATTGTCAGCACGTCGTACTGAGCGACGATCTCATCGTCCTGGTTGGTGATCTCCGCGTCCCAGCGAACCTCGCCGTAGCCACTGTCTCCACGCAAGGTCTTTTGCTTGCAAGTGAGGCGAACGCGCATCGAGTCCCCGTGGTTGAGTGGCGTGATAAAGCGCAGGTCATCGATGCCGTAATTCGCGAGTACCGGCCCGAAGTCCGGGTCGACGAACAGGCCTGCCGCGAACGAGACGATCAGGTAACCGTGCGCGACGCGGCCCTCGAAAAACGGGTTCTTCGCGGCGGCGACCTCGTCCATGTGTGCGTAGAAGGTGTCGCCCGTGAATTCGGCAAAATGGTTGATGTCATCCAGCGAGACTTCGCGCAGGCCGCTGCGGTACGTATCGCCGAGTTCGAGTTGTTCGAAGGTCTTGCGGAACGGGTGCACACCGGG
>CBDUCE010000249.1:0-4249 GCA_965365575.1 uncultured Gammaproteobacteria bacterium | reverse complement strand
GTCCTGGCCGTTCCATGCGGTCCAGTCGAACTGCACCAGTTGATCCTCGCCGCCCGACGGATAGATCGTCGGGACCTGCTTCAGTACGAGCCGCTCGTCCGCGGCATCGGTCATGGCTGCGGCAAGCTGCCGGATTGCGTCGGGCTTATCGCTTTCCACGACGATGTAGGCACAGTCGAGCCCCAGAGCGTGCAGCAAAATCTGCGTGCCGCTGACGATATCGCCTGCGCGTTCGCGCATCAGCATGTCGTCGCAGCTGATGTAGGGCTCGCACTCGGCGCCGTTCAGGATGAGGTAGTCGAGTTCGCCGGCAGCCGCCTGCATGAGTTTCTGTGCCGTGGGATACACCGCGCCGCCGAGACCGACGATTCCGCCCTGCAGGATCTTGCGTAGAACTTCGTCACCGGGCAGTTCGGCATAGAGTAGCGGATTGTCCCCGGACTCCACCGCGCGGTCCTCCCCGTCACATTCAATGATGATGCAGGGCGCGGGGTCGCCGCGGCGCCCGGCAACGGGCCAGGGCTCGATGGCGACGACCTTGCCCGAGGAGGAGGCGTGCACGGGCGCGCCGAGAGGTCCCGGCGGCTCCGCAAGCAGCTGGCCCCTGAGTACGTGCTCGCCGACGCCGACCAGCGGCTGGGCCGGCTCGCCGACGTGCTGGTCGATCGGCAGGATCAGCTGCTCCGGAAGGGGCGGTGACTGAATCGGCAGTCCTGTCGAAGCGGACTTGTGAGCTGCCAGCCGCAACCCGCCGTGCAGCTTGCCGAGATCGTAAGTCGGCGCAGGCGACGGCATCAGGGCGCCCGCATGGTAATGCAATCGACGGGACACGGAGCGACGCACAGCTCGCAGCCCGTGCATTCCTGTGCGATCACGGTGTGCATCAGCTGGTGGGCCCCGACGATGGCGTCGACAGGGCACGCGGCACGGCAGTAGGTGCAGCCGATACAGAGCGATTCTTCGATGACCGCGACGGCAGGGGCCGCCGGGCCGGTCGCGAGCAGCGGCGACTCGCCGCGGCCGAGGAGGTCTGCCAGGCGCCGCACGGTGTCGTTGCCGCCCGGCGGGCAGAGATTGATCGCTGCCCCGTCCTCCACGATCGCCGCGGCATAGGGCCGGCATCCCGGGTAACCGCACTGCGCGCACTGGGTTTGCGGCAGCAGGTCATTGACGCGCTCGACGAGTTCCGAGCTGTTCGCGGGCAGCTTGCGGGCGGCGAAGCCCAGGGCGAGGCCGACGATCAGCGCGATGACGGTGAGGATCAGGACGGCGGTCAACATGCGGTCTCACGGCGCTCAAGGCCGCGCCATGCCTGCGAATCCCATGAAAGCGAGCGACATCATGCCGGCCGTGACCAGCGCGATGGCGGAGCCGCGAAACGGCGCCGGCACGTCGGCGGCGTCGAGGCGTTCGCGTATGGCCGCGAACATCACCAGCACGAGCGCAAAACCGCCGGCGGCACCGAGGCCGTAGAACACCGACTGCACGAAGCCGGTCGATTGCTGCACGTTCAGGAGTGCCACGCCCAGTACGGCGCAGTTGGTTGCAATCAGCGGAATATAGATGCCGAGCACCTGGTCGAGCAGTGGGCTGAGGCGGCGTACCATGATCTCGGTGAACTGCACGCTCGCCGCGATAACGAGGATGAAGGTAATCGTCCGCAAGTATTCGAGTTCGAGCGGCACGAGAACGTAGGCATGCAACAGGTAGGCGGTCGCCGACGACAGCGTCAGCACGAACGCCGTCGCGAGGGACATGCCGGTCGCTGCCTCGAGGTTGCGCGACACACCCATGAAAGGACACAGGCCCAGGAAGCGCATGAGTACGAAGTTGTTGACCAGCACCGTGGCAACGAGAATAACGAGCAGTTCAGTCATGCAATGTCCCGGCGTTCACGCCGGCTGATAGTGGCTACTTGACCCGCATGCCCGGCGCTGCGCCATCGTCCGGCGACAGCAGGAAGATGTCTTCTCCGCCGGGCCCCGCAGCCAACACCATACCCTCGGAGACGCCGAAACGCATCTTGCGCGGCGCCAGGTTGGCGACGACGACGACGTGGCGGCCGACGAGACTGTCGGGTTCGTACGCCGCCTTGATGCCGGCAAATACGTTGCGCGTCGAGTCGCCGAGACTGAGGGTCAGAGCGAGGAGCTTGTCGGCGCCTTCGACCGGTTCGGCTTTTTCGATGCGCGCGATGCGCAGATCGACATTCATGAAATCGTCGATACTGATCGTGTCGTCCTGCTCGGCGGGCTCGGGCTGATGAGTCTCCCTGGATTGTTCGACCATGCGTTGCACCTGCTCGGGCTCGATGCGCTTGAGTAACGGCGTGAATTTGTTGATCGTCGTATCGAGCAATGGTGTCGAAGCGTCTGCCCAATGCCACTCATCTTCGCCGAGGAAACTCCTTGCGCCCTCGGCTACGGCGGGAATCACGGGGGCAAGATAAATCATGAGGCTGCGGAACATGTTAAGCCCCTGCGTGCAGACCAGCTGCACCTCGTCGAGATGGTCCTCGTCCTTGATCATCACCCAGGGCTTCCTGTCGTCGATATAGCGGTTAGCCTTGTCGGCCAGCGCCATTATCAATCGCATCGCCTTGGAGAACTCGCGACCCTCGTAGTGCGAAGCCAGCGTCTCCGACGCGGCTACGAACTCATCGAACAGCACTGCATCTGCAAGAGCGCCGGACAATTGACCACCGAATCGCTTGCCGATGAATCCGGCGCAGCGGCTGGCGATATTGACGAGCTTGCCCACGAGGTCCGAATTCACGCGGGCGACGAAATCCTCGAGGTTGAGGTCGATATCCTCGATCGTCGGCCCCAGCTTGGCGGCGTAGTAGTAGCGCAGGTAACTCGGGTCGAGGTTGTCCAGGTAGGTGCGCGCCTTGATGAAGGTGCCGCGGGACTTCGACATCTTCAGGCCATTCACCGTCAGGAAGCCGTGCGCGAATACGCTCGTTGGTGTTCTAAAACCCGAGCCTTCGAGCACCGCCGGCCAGAAAAGCATGTGGAAGTACATGATGTCCTTGCCGATGAAGTGATACACCTCGGTGTCGCCACCCGGACGCCAGTATTCGTCGAAATCCAGGTCCTCACGCCTGTCGCAGAGGTTGCGGAAGCTCGCCGGGTAACCGACAGGTGCGTCGAGCCACACATAGAAGTACTTGTCCTCGGTGCCCGGAATGCGGAAACCGAAGTAGGGCGCATCACGGGAAATGTCCCAGTCCTGCAGTCCCGCCTCGAACCATTCCTCGAGTTTCGCGACGGCATTGCGGTCGAGCCTGGAGGCGCCCATCCACTTCCGCAGACGCTCCTCGTAGTTGCCGAGGCGAAAGAAGTAATGCTCCGATTCCCGCAAGACGGGTGTCGTCCCGGAGACGACGGACACAGGGTCGATCAGGTCAGCCGGCGTGTATGTTTTGCTGCAGTTCTCACAGGCATCTCCATACTGATCCGGCGTCTTGCAGAACGGGCAGGTTCCGCGCACGAAACGATCCGGGAGAAACATGCCCTCTTTCTCGTCATAGGCCTGTTCGATCGTTTTCGTGTAGATATCGCCTGCTTCTCGCAAAGCTTCGAACATCTCGACGGTCAGCGCCTCGTTTTCCGGCGAGTGCGTCGTGTGAAAGTTGTCCATATCGACGCCAAAGTCCTGGAACACACTGACGAACTCCTTCGAATTCGTGGCGGTCAGCTCCTCCGGCGTAATGGCGAGCTCGCGTGCCTTGAGCATGATCGGCGTGCCGTGCGCGTCGGCTGCGCAGACATAGATGCAGGTGTGGCCGCGAAGCTTCTGGAAGCGAACCCAGATGTCCGTCTGGATGTACTCGACCATATGCCCCATGTGCGGCAGGCCATTCACATAAGGCAGGGCACTCGTGACGAGGATCTTTCTGGGCGTTTCGCTCATGGGGCGCGATTATGCCACGGCTGGGAGTTCGTAGGAGCGGTTCTCGAACTGCGAACGGTTCGCGCTTCAACAAGCGTTAATGCCAGAAGCGCTCCAGCAGGTCAGTCTTCATCCCGCATGCGCTGGAACTTGGATTTGTCGTTGGCCTGCTGGTACGCGTCCCTGCCGGAAATCAGGCCCTGGCGCACGAGTTCCATGAGCGCCGTGTCCATCGTCTGCATTCCGACGTTGCCGCCCGACTGCATGGCCGTCTCGAGCTGGTCGAGCTTGCCCTGGCGAATCAGGTTGGCGACCGCCGGCGTGTTCACGAGTATTTCGAGCGCCGCGATACGGC
>CBDUCE010000248.1:0-4272 GCA_965365575.1 uncultured Gammaproteobacteria bacterium | reverse complement strand
AAGAAGGCAAACAGCCCCAGCATGCGCCGGAATCGCTGCAGCCAGTTCCAGCCCGTAAGCCGTCGCAGGGGCGTGACCGCGAGTGCAATCATGATGAAACGGAGTCCCCAGTTGCCCAGGCGATCCTGGATCTCTTCGACGGGGTTGGCGCCCAGCGTGCCGGTAATCTCGAACGTGTCGCCGAGCAGCAACAGCCCCGGCACCAGGCAAAGCACGAAGACCACAGGCTTCCAGACGAAGCGTACCTGCGTGAGCGTATTCAAGGCTCAGTAGTTTTTGCGGAGGTCGAGACCCGAGTAGAGGTGTGCGACGTGTTCGCCATAGCCGTTGAACATCAGCGTCGGCTGCTTGCTGACGAATCGCCCGCTACCGATCCGGCGCTCGCGCGCCTGGCTCCAGCGCGGGTGGTCGACGTCGGGATTAACGTTCGCGTAGAAGCCATATTCCCAGGGCTGGGCGATGTTCCAGCTGGTTTGCGGCTGTTCTTCGACGAAACTGATACGCACGATGCTCTTGATGCCCTTGAAACCGTACTTCCAGGGCACGACCAGTCGAATCGGCGCGCCGTTGGGGTTCGGTAGCGCTTCGCCGTAAAGGCCGACCGCGAGTATGGTCAAAGGGTTGGTAGCCTCGGCGATGGTCAGCCCCTCCTGGTACGGCCACTCCAGCACCGGCCGCCGCTGACCGGGCATGCGCACCGGATCGTGTAGCGTTTCGAAGGCAACGTATTTTGCCTGCGACGTCGGGCGGTAATGCTTGACGACGTCGGCGAGCGAAATGCCGACCCAGGGGATCACCATCGACCATGCCTCGACGCAACGCATTCGATAGATGCGTTCTTCGAGGTCGAAGGGCTTGATGAAATCGTCGAAATGGAACGAACCGGTCTTCTCGGCATGCCCGTCTACCGTGATGCGCCAGGGGCGCGGTTCGAAGTCCTTCGAGTTCTTTGCCGGGTCGTCTTTTGCCGTCCCGAACTCCCAGAAGTTGTTGTACGTGGTGACGTCGTCGTAACCGGTGGGCGGTTCGTCGGTGCTGAATTCGCTTTTGCGCACGTCGGAGAGTTTCGCGAATTCGCCGCGCGGCACGACGGCGCCGAGCACTGGCGACGCGAGCGCAATGCTGCCCGCAGCGGCGCCCGCCGCCATGAATTGCCTGCGGCTCAGATAATTTTCCTTGCTCGTGATTTCCGACGGGCGGATGTCGGCCGGTTTGCGGATCAACAAAGCTTTCTCCTGGTTTGAGCCTGTACTGATTAGACCGGTGCAGAGCCAAGAATATTGCACAATCGCACGGGCCTGGTATCTACTGCTACAACTTGTTACGGATGCCGGGTCATGTCAGCAGCGCCGAAACTCGAATCCCGCCGTGTCCTGCAGGCTTATTACCTCGCCACGGTCGTCTTCCTGTTGCTGGATTATGGCGCCGGCCTGAACCTGCGTGTTGCAGCGCTGGAGGGCTTCCCGGACCTCAAGGCAGGCTATTACGTCGTCATATTCGGCTGTCTCGGACTCACGCTTTGGCAGCCGGCGTGGTCGACAGCGATCGGGGTCATCGAGTCGCTGGCCACGCTGGTTACGCTCATATTCAGCGTTGCGCTGCGCTCCATGGTCCCGGGGCCGCAAATCGTCGAGAATGGCGGCGGGTTGGTCGGCATGCCCGAGATCTTCAATTTCCTGATTTCCGGGTCGATTGCCTGGTACGCGTGGCAGCGCGGCATGACGCAGCTGTTCGGGCCACGGCCCTAGCCGTTGACGGAAAATGCCGGCAATTTCGTCGAACGCCGGTAAAGTTCCGCGAATTATTCATCTCTGCGGCGTTCTAAGACGTTAAGGCCTGGTTAAGGTGGCGCAGGCAAGCTTGATATCAGGACAGGCAACACCACTTCTGCTGGCATGGAGAAGGAAGTCACATGAGCACATCGGTCCCCCATCTTACAAGGACCCGACCTGCCGGCCCGGACCAGGGGCTGGCGCCGGGGGCTGCGTTGCACGTCGAGGTCATTGCCGACCTGGTGTGCCCGTTCTGCTATATCGGCAAACGCCGCCTCGACCAGGCGATGCAGGCGGTGCAGGGGCCGAGCGACGTCAGCTGGTATCCCTACCAGCTGAACCCCGATATGCCCGAGAACGGCATGTCCATGGAGGAATATCTGTCGATGCGCTTCGGCAGCCCCGCAAACGTGCAGCCGGTGCTCGAGCAGCTTGCCGCCGATGCCCGCCGTGAAGACATCGAACTGCGCTTCGATCGCATCCAGCACGTGCCGAATACCATGCGGGCTCACCAGGTGATGTATCTCGCGGAAACGCAGCGCAGGGATCAAAGCGCGCTCGCCGAGGAACTCTTGACGGCATTCTTCCGTCGCGGTGAGGACATCGGCGACAAGGAAATTCTCATCGAGCTCGCCGCACGCCACGGTCTGCTGCCGGACGACGTCGATCGCGTGATGGACGAAGACAGCTCGCGGCAGATCGTGCTGTCGCGCGAGGCGCAGGTCCGGTCGAGCGGTATCTCCGGGGTGCCGGGATTCCTCCTGAACCGCCGGCTCCTCGTGATCGGCGCACAGGACGAAGACACGCTGGTGAATGCTTTCGACCGCGCCATGTTCGGCGAGGGCAACGACGCGATTATCTCGCCCGCCCTGCACTAGGCGAGTATCAGTCCGCCTGGCGCTCCAGCCAGTCGATCATCAGGCGATTCACTTCATCGGGCTGTTCCTGCTGGCTCCAGTGCCCGCAGTGCTCGAGCATGTGAATTTCGAGGTCGTCGACGAGAGGTTTCATCGCCTCGATGTGTTCGGGGGCGACGACCACGTCGTCGACTGCACCGATGAACAGGGTCGGGACAGTGATACGCTCGTCGAAGGCTGCCTGTGTTTCCCAGTTGCGCGTCCAGTTGCGGTACCAGTTGATCGCGCCCGTGAACCCGGTCCTGGTAAACGCCGCGGCGAAGTAGTCGCGCTCGGCATCGGTCAATAGCGGGTCGCCGCTGACGTGACTGCGAGCCATGGCCTTGAGAAGGCTCAGCGTCTTCATCTCCGCGGGCAACTGGTCGAACTGCTCCCGCGATATTTGCCCGCGCCGCATCATCACGTCGAAGACGTGCGCGGGATCGCGGGCGAAAGCATGGTCTGCTTCGTCCGAGTCCTGGAAATTGACGATGTAGAAGTCGTCGCTGAATCGCTCCCGCATGACCTGGATCGGGTCGACCGGCAGCCGCGGATAATGCGGAATGTTGAGTATGACCATCCGATCGATGCGCTGGGGCGCGCGCATCGCCATCTGCCAGAGCACGAGCGCGCCCCAGTCATGCCCCACGAAAGTGGCGGAATCGAGTTCGAGAGCGTCGAGAAGGCCATGGATATCGGCGATCAATTCCTCGATGCGGTAGTCGCGAACGTCGGGCGGGACGTCACTGCGGCCGTAGCCGCGCTGGTCCGGCGCGATTGCGCGATACCCTGCTGCCGCCAGTACGGGCAGCTGGTGGCGCCACGAGAACGCCAGTTCGGGGAATCCGTGCAGCAGGACAACGGGAAGTCCCTCGCCCTGCTCGTAGACTGCCAGGCGAATGCCGTTGGTCTCGATAAACGTGGGCGCGGGGAAATCGGCGCTGGCTGAGTCCGTCACTCGGTGCTGCTCGCGCAGTCGATGCATAGCCGCGCCGTCGGATCAGCGTCGAGACGCCGCGGATTGATCGGCCGTTCGCAATGCGCGCAGTCGCCATAGCTGCCGTCATCGATGCGCTGCAGCGCCGCATCGATCTCGCGGAGCTGTGCGGCGCGCCGCTGCCCCGATGCCTGTGCCATGGCCTGCGCCTGCAGCGCATCCATTCGCGACAGGCGGCCGACCTTGCTCTGGTCCAACTCCACGACCGCGGCGGGGTCGTCCCCGGTGTCCGCAATGCTTTCCAGTTCGTTCCTCATTGCGACGAGTTTTTGTTTCATGCTGTCCATATTGCTCCCTATCCTAACGATATCTGCCCCGCCATGCCGGGGATGGACACCGGAATGCTTGTGTTTTCGCGCCCCAGAGGCTAGTTTTCGCGACAAGACGTCGATGGGGACGAACAGGCGGGCCGTTCGGGCCTGAGCGACCGGGGGACGGTGTGAGCCCCGGGCCGGAATCCGCTGAATATCACCCCGGAGTCGCTATCCGAACGGGCTGCGCGCAACCGGCCCCAGTAGACATAGCCGGCTGGTCCACGAGACGGACGGCGGACCAGGAGGTCCATGAGGTGGCCGAGGCCACGAAGCCGGGTGGTACCGCGATGATT
>CBDUCE010000247.1:0-4277 GCA_965365575.1 uncultured Gammaproteobacteria bacterium | reverse complement strand
CGTTCATGCCGTCGGCCGCGACGAATTCATCGTGATTACCGGCATCGATTTCGGCATAGCCCATTTCGGTCATGAGCCGCTCGATCAGTACGTGTGTCATCGTGTCTTCTCCCCCGACGACGGTCGGCCCTGTTCATAATCGTGGATATCAAGTGCCCCCGGGCCGATGAGCTCCGAGCTGGTCAGGGGCGCCGAGCGCTGCGTAACCTCGACTCCCCATCCGCGGAGCACGTCCAGGGCGAGCTTTACCGCCGGCTCGACCCTGGCCTTGACGCCTGGTGTCAGGCTGCCGCCATAGTCGTCCAGGAGTTCCGGCTGCACGCCGACCAACGCAAGCTCTTCGGGAAACTCGCCGGACAGTTGTGCCGACGACAGCACTTCCTGAAAACCGGCCTGGTGCATACTGACTTTCTTTGCACCCATGTAACGCGGTACGTCGGCGCCCGTTATCAGCTTCAGCGTCGCGGGCTCGAGACCGAAATCGATCGCGTCGAAAATCAGCAGTCGCGATGCCGAGCGCACCCACGGCAACAGGAAAATACCCTGCGTGCCACCATCCATGACGCGCACGGAATCCGGGAACTCGTAGCCCGCATTGAGGTGTTCGACACAACGAACGCCGAAGCCCTCGTCAGCCCAGAGCAGGTTGCCGATACCCAGGACGAGGGTCGTCCAATCCGTCTCCCGTTCTGGCGGGACGTTACTGGCCATGGCGAACCCTCAGTCCCTGTATCGGCGCCAGCCGTCGATGATCGTTCTGACGCTGCTCTGCCGGCCCATCGCGTCGGCGCGGAACGCCATGTAGATGTGGATGATGGCAAACGTGATGAAGAGCCACATGCCGAAGTAGTGCCACATCTTCAGGTTCTGGGAACCGCCCATGACCGGCACGATCCAGCCGAACCAGCGATCAGCCCAGCTGCCCAGCCCCAGGCTCTCCGAGTGCATGGCGAAACCGGTGCCGATCATGAAGATACCGAGTACGGTATTGAGCAGCCACATCGCGCTCTGCGCGAGTGGATTGTGCCCTTCAGTCAGCGGCGCTTCACGACGCAGGAACAGGTAGTACTTCACCTCCTCGATGAGTTCGCCCCACCACTTACCGCTCCAGACGGGCAGGTAGAAGAGCTCACGCGAGTACTTGTTGCCGACGATCGCCCAGTAGATACGCACCAGGAAACCGATGGCGAATACGTAACCCGCGATCAAATGCACCAGTCGCATGTTGCCCATCAGGAAGTTCTCGCTCGCCTCGCCTGCGGGGCTCGACAGCGGATGGGCGATCAGGTAGCCGGTCACGGACAGCACCACGATCGAAAGCGCATGCACCCAGTGCCAGATTCGAACCGGCAACTCGAATATATAGACCGGTTCCCGGTGTCGGGCCTGTTCCGCGCTACTTATTGCACTACCCTGCATATCCCTGACCTCCTCAGCGAATCTTCACTGTCGCGAGTTCCTGGCCGTCCGGCGACATAACGTGCGATGCGCAGGCGAGACACGGATCGAAACTGTGAATCGTGCGCAGGATCTCGAGCGGCTGCGACGGGTCTGCCATGGGCGTACCCAGCAATGCCGCCTCGTACGCGCCGATATTGCCTGCTGCATCACGCGGCGATGCGTTCCATGTTGACGGCACGATCGCCTGGTAATTCGCAATCTTGCCGTCCTGAATATGGACCCAGTGGCCCAACGCACCGCGCGGCGCATCGCCGAAACCGACACCCTTGGTATCCGCCGGCCACGTGGAAGGCTCCCACTTCTCCATGTTCGCCGTGGCGGTATCGCCGGTCTTGAGATTGGCCATCATCTCGTCGAACACTTCGCGCATCTTGTGTGCGGTGAACGAGCACTCGAGGCCACGCGCGGCGGTCCGCCCGAGGGTCGAGAACAGTGCCGTAACCGGCAGGTCCAGTGCCGCAAGCAATCCGTCGACCTGATCCTTCACCTCGTCGACACCGCGCGCGTAAGCCACGAGGTAGCGAGCCAGCGGGCCCACTTCCATCGCGTTACCGCGCCAGCGAGGCGCTTTAAGCCAGGAGTACTTGGCACCTTCGTCGACAGCCTCGATGTTGGTCTTGGTGCCTTTCGCGTTCGGCCCGAGTTCGAATTTGGGTTCCGTCACGCCTTCCCACGGATGCAATCCGCGATCCGGTTCGTCGTAGTCGTACCACGAATGTGTGACGAACTCCTGTATCTGCTCAGTGTCGCGCGGGTCGACATCGTAAACGGTACCGAGGTCACCATTCAGGATCGCGCCGTTCGGCAACATCCACGATTCGTTCGTGTAGTTGTTCGGGATCGCGGGGAACTCACCGTAGGCCATGACATTCTTCGAAGACAGGCCGCCGCCATAGCCCCAGTCCTTGTAGAAGGACGCGATGGCCGTCAGGTCCGGAATGTACACCTGGTCGATGAATGTGATGGCGTTGTTGATGATGTCGGAAACCTGGTTCAGCCACGCCATGTTCACGGCGCCGACAGCGCCGGTCTCGTTGACGTTGATCGAACACGGCATGCCGCCCACGAGCCAGTTCGGATGCGGGTTGCGGCCGCCGAAGATCGTATGGATCTTGACGATCTCTTTCTGGAAATCCAGCGCTTCAAGATAGTGCGTTACGGCCATGAGGTTGGCTTCGGCCGGCAGCTTGTACGCCGGGCTGCCCCAGTAGGCATTGGCGAACGGCCCGAGCTGGCCGGACTCCACGAATCGCTTGATCCTGTTCTGCACGTCCCGGAAATAGGCGGGCGACGACTTCGGCCACGGGCTGATCGACTGCTGCAGCTGCGAGGTCGCAACCGGGTCCGCACTGAGCGCGCTAACGACGTCGACCCAGTCGAGCGCATGCAGATGATAGAAATGCACGAGGTGGTCCTGCGTGTATTGCGCAAGCATCATCAAATTGCGAATCGAGTTGGCGTTCGCCGGGATCTCGATATCGAGCGCGTCTTCGACCGCGCGGCAGGAAATCAGCGCGTGAACACCGGTGCAAACACCGCAGATGCGTTCCGTGAATGCCCAGGCATCGCGTGGGTCGCGGCCTTTCAGTATGACTTCGAGGCCACGCCACATGTTGCCCGTCGAAACGGCATTGCGGATGACGTTGTTCTCGTCGACGTTGACCTCGATGCGAAGGTGGCCTTCGATGCGGCAAATAGGATCGACGACGACGCGCTGGCCGCTGTCGTCGAGTTCGAACCCATTGGGTGTGGTTACACTAGCCATTGCTCACCTCCTCTGCCGACTTTGATTTCTTGCCCTTCGCTATCACGCTGGCGGCCGCATGTGCGGCAACGCCGACGGCGGCTGCACCAGCCAGAACCTTGCCGACTTTGTCTGCGTCCGCTTCGATTCCGCCCATGACACCAAAGTTGGTCACGGCGCTGTAGAAGCTGCCCTTGTCCCAGAAATTATCTTCGGCGCAGCCGAGGCAGCCATGACCCGACTTGACGGGCCAGGAGAGTCCGTCATTCCATTCAATCGTCGAGCACGCGTTGTACGTCGTCGGTCCCTTGCAGCCCACCTTGTAGAGGCAATAGCCCTTGCGCGCGCCTTCGTCGTCGAACTTCTCGACAAACTGGCCGGCGTCGAAATGCGGCCGTCGATAACATTTGTCGTGCAGGCGCTGGCCGTAGAACATCTTGGGCCGGCCCTGGCGATCGAGTTCGGGCAGTTCGCCGAATGCGAGCATGTAGGTAATGACGCCCGTCATGACCTCGGCGACCGGCGGACAACCGGGAACCTTGATGATCGGCTTGTCCGTGATTACCTTGTGTATCGGCACTGCCTGTGTCGGGTTGGGCTTTGCGGCCTGAACGCAGCCCCATGACGCACAGGAACCCCAGGCGATGATCGCCTTGCAGTGATCGGCCATGTGGCGCAGCTTTTCGACATACGGCCGGCCAGCCTGTATGCAATACATGCCGTCTTCATTCAGGGGTGGATTGCCTTCACAGGCGAGTATGTACTGGCCATCGTATTTTTCGATGGTCTGTTCGAGAATTTCCTCGGCCTGGTGGCCTGCGGCCGCCATGATCGTGTCGTCATAGTCCAGCGAGATCATTGACAGGATGACGTCGCTCGCGAGCGGGTTGGCCGAGCGGATGAACGACTCGGTGCAGCAGGTGCACTCCAGGCCGTGCAGCCATATGACGGGCGTGCGTGGCTTCGTCTCCAGCGCGTGAGCGATCTTACCGACGAATTCGGGCCCCAGACCGAGGCCAGCGGCGGTAAGGCTACAGAACTTGAGGAAACTCCGGCGGGTGACGCCGTGACG
>CBDUCE010000246.1:0-4330 GCA_965365575.1 uncultured Gammaproteobacteria bacterium | reverse complement strand
GATCGGCCTCGAAGTTGCGGGCTGGCGCGAAGTGCCGACCGCCCCGTCGGCCTGTGGCGAGGTCGCGCTCAAGACACTGCCGCGTATCGAGCAGGTGTTCGTAAACGCACCCGAGGGCATGCAGCGTGGCCGCTTCAACCGACGCCTGTTCCTCGCGCGACGCCGTGCCGAGAACCGCCTCGACGACCGCGAGACCTACATCGCGAGCCTGTCGTCGGTGACGATCAGCTACAAGGGCATGATCATGCCCGCAGCGCTGCCGGATTTTTACCCGGACTTGCGCGACCCGCGCCTGGAATCGTCCGTGTGCCTGTTCCACCAGCGGTTTTCCACGAACACGCTGCCCGAGTGGCGCCTCGCGCAACCGTTCCGGTTTCTCGCGCACAACGGCGAGATCAACACGATCCAGGGCAACCGCAACTGGGCGCAGGCACGGGCCAAGAATTTCCGTTCCGACAAACTGGACGATATCTCCGATCTGAACCCGATCATCTCGCTCACCGGTTCGGATTCGTCGAGCCTCGACAACATGCTCGAGGTGCTGCGCGCCGGTGGCATGGACGTGCTGCAGGCGATGCGCATCCTGTTGCCGCCGGCGTGGCAGACCGTCGACGATATCGATCCGGAAGTGCGCGCTTTTTACGAGTTCTTCGACTGCCAGATGGAACCCTGGGACGGGCCGGCCGGCATCGTGCTGACCGACGGGCGTTACGCGGCCTGCTGCCTGGACCGTAACGGGCTGCGGCCGGCGCGCTACGTAATTACCAAGGACCGTCACATCACGATCGCGTCGGAGATCGGGGTTTACGACTACGACGAGAAGGATGTCGTGGAGAAAGGCCGTCTGGGCCCAGGCGAGATGCTTGCCGTCGACCTCGTCAATGGCGGGCTGCTGGATACCGACGAAATTCATGACCGGCTGAAGAGCCGCGCGCCGTACAAGAAGTGGTTGAAACAGGGTGTCCGGTATCTCGACTCGGAGCTGATCGACACGCACACGGCCGCGGAACCGTTCGAGCCGGCAACGCTTGCGGTGTACCAGAAGATGTTCAACGTGAGCCGCGAAGAACTCAACGACGTGATCGCGGTCCTGGCGAAAGCCGAGCAGGAGGCGGTCGGCTCGATGGGCGACGACACGCCCATGGCGGTGCTCTCGAGCAAGGTACGATCGCCATTCGATTATTTTCGGCAGCAATTCGCGCAGGTCACGAATCCGCCGATCGATTCGCTGCGCGAGCGCATCGTGATGTCCCTGCAGACGGCTATCGGACGCGAGTCGAGCCTGTTCGACATCGGGCCGGAGGCTGCCCGGCAGGTGATCATGAATTCACCCGTGCTGTCGCAGAAAAAGCTCAGGCAGCTGCTCGGGCCCGACATGTACGCTGACGAACACCAGTTCGTCGACCTGAACGTCGATGACACGCTGTCGCTCGAGCACGCGCTGGAACAGATCTGCGAGCAGGCCGAAGCTGCGGTCAGGAGCGGCAAATTCATCGTCATGCTCAGTGACCGTTACCTCGAGCCGGGCAAGTTGCCGGTTCATGCGCTGCTCGCGACGGGCGCGGTCCATCACCACCTCGTCGCAAAGGGCCTGCGATGCGACGCCAATATCATCGTGGAGACGGGCGTCGCGCGCGACCCGCACCACTTCGCCTGCCTGCTTGGCTATGGCGCAACCGCCGTATACCCCTACCTCGTGTACCAGTCGCTGCACGACATCGCCAAGCGCGGCAATATCGACAAACAGCAACAGCTCGGCCGCAGCTTCCGGCGCGGCATCCGCAAGGGCCTGTTCAAGGTGATGTCGAAGATGGGCATCTCGTCGATTTCGAGCTACCGTGGCGCGCAGCTGTTCGAGATCGTGGGCCTCGCGGACGAGATCGTGGAGCGCTGCTTCAAGGGGACGACGTCGCGCATCCAGGGCGCAGGCTTCGACGACCTGCTGGGCGACCAGAAGGCGCTTGCGCAACTGGCATGGGAACCACGCGAACCGATCACGCAGGGTGGCCTGCTGAAGTACGTGCACGGCGGCGAGTACCACTGCTATAACCCGGACGTCATCGCGACGCTGCAGGCGGCGGTTCGTTCCGGCGACTACGATCTTTACCGCGCTTATGCGGAACTCGTAAACCGGCGGCCGGTGTCGACCTTGCGCGACCTCATGCATCTCAAGCCGTCAGCTTCCGCCGTGCCGCTCGACGAGGTGGAGCCGGTCGAGGCCATACTGCCGCGCTTCGACAGCGCCGGCATGTCGCTCGGCGCGTTATCGCCCGAAGCGCACGAGGCGCTGGCGATCGCGATGAACAGGATCGGCGCACGATCGAATTCCGGTGAAGGCGGTGAAGACCCGGCGCGCTACAAGAGCGAGCGGGTGTCGAAGATCAAGCAGGTCGCCTCCGGGCGCTTCGGCGTGACGGCGGAGTATCTCGTCAATGCCGAGGTCATCCAGATCAAGATCGCTCAGGGCGCGAAACCGGGCGAGGGCGGACAACTGCCGGGCCACAAGGTCAACGAACTCATCGCGCGGCTGCGTTACGCGAAGCCCGGGGTCGGTTTGATCTCGCCGCCGCCGCATCACGACATTTATTCGATCGAGGACCTGGCGCAGCTGATCTTCGATCTCAAGCAGGTCAATCCGGAAGCACTGGTTTCCGTGAAACTCGTGGCCGAACCGGGCGTGGGCACGGTCGCGGCCGGCGTGGTCAAGGCCTACGCAGACCTGATCACGATCTCTGGCTACGACGGCGGCACCGGCGCGAGCCCGCTCAGCTCCGTCAAGTACGCGGGCAGCCCGTGGGAACTCGGCCTGTCGGAAGCACACCAGGTGCTGCGTATGAACGGTATGCGGCACAAGGTGAGGCTGCAGACCGACGGCGGTCTCAAGACAGGCCTTGACGTCGTCAAGGCCGCCGTCCTCGGTGCGGAGAGCTTCGGCTTCGGTACGGCGCCGATGGTCGCGCTCGGCTGCAAGTACCTGCGGGTTTGCCACCTTAATAACTGCGCAACCGGTGTAGCAACGCAGAACAACGTGCTGCGCAGCGAATACTTTGTCGGCCTGCCCGAGATGGTCATCAACTTCTTCCGCTTCGTGGCCGAAGAGGTCCGGGAACGCATGGCGGAACTCGGTGTCCGTTCCCTCGACGAACTGATCGGGCGGGTAGATCTCGTCGACCTGCAGCCTGGCCAGACGGCCAGGCAGGGGCGGCTCGACCTTTCGCCGATCGTGTCCGATGCGGGTCTCGCCAAGGACGTTCCCCAGTTCTGCACCGAACTGCGCAACGAGCCGTTCGACAAGGGCGAACTGGCCGAAGCGATGCTCGAGGCGACGCACGACGCGATCCACAACAAGTCCGGCGGCCGTTTCGGCTTCGAGGTCTGCAACTATCACCGCACTATTGGCGCACGCCTGTCGGGCGAGATAGCCAGGCTGCACGGCAACGAGGGGATGCACGACGCACCGATCGACATCCAGCTCGCAGGCACGGTCGGCCAGAGTTTCGGCGCGTGGAACGTGGCCGGCCTGAATCTGAATCTCGTCGGCGACGCAAACGACTATGTCGGCAAGGGCATGTCGGGTGGCCGCATTACGATTCGCCCGCCGGAAAACGTGCGCTACATCGCAAGGGAAACGTCGATCGTCGGCAACACCTGTCTGTACGGGGCTACCGGCGGCCAGCTGTTTGCTGCCGGTCGTGCGGGCGAGCGTTTTGCGGTGCGCAACTCCGGCGCGACTGCGGTCATAGAAGGTGCGGGTGATCATTGTTGCGAATACATGACCGACGGTGTCATCGTCGTGCTCGGCCGGACCGGCGTGAACTTCGGTGCGGGCATGACCGGCGGCTTCGCCTACGTGCTGGATATCGACAGGGACTTCGTCGATCGTTACAACCACGAGCTCATCGACATTCACCGCGTATCGCCGGAAAGCATGGAGGCGCACCTGCACCACCTGCGCGGGTTGATCATGGCGCACATCGAGGCGACCGGCAGCGAGTGGGGCGAGATGATCCTCGACGACTATCGCACGTTCCTGCCGAAGTTCTGGCTCGTGAAACCGAAGGCGGCCGAACTCGGTTCGCTGATCGAATCCCTGAGGCAGGCGGCATGATCTCGAGCCGGTTCAATGGCTAAACACCCGCTCCAATTCCTGGAAATCCCCCGGCGCGACCCTGAAAAACAGACGCCGGAGGAACGTGTTCGCCATTTCGGTGAGATCTACGACAGCTACGACGGCGCCGATGCTGCGCAACAGGCCGGCCGCTGCCTGTCCTGCGGCAACCCCTACTGCGAGTGGAAGTGCCCGGTGCACAACTACATCCCGAACTGGCTG
>CBDUCE010000245.1:0-4334 GCA_965365575.1 uncultured Gammaproteobacteria bacterium | reverse complement strand
TAATTCTTAGCCTGGACAACCAGGTTCTGGCTGAATACAACATGACCAAGGAACGCTACACGATAGGCCGTCTTCCGGACAACGACGTGCGTATCGATAATCCGGCCGTCAGTGGACACCATTCCCTGATCATCAATATCCTGAACGACTCGTTCCTCGAAGACCTGAACAGCACCAACGGCACCTACGTCAACGGCAAGCTGATCAAGAAGCATGCGCTTCAGCACGGCGACGTCATTACCATCGGTCATCACCAGCTGCGATTTACGGACCAGGAAGTTCCGGAAGCCGAGCAGGACGAATTCGAAAAGACGATGGTCATTCCGAGCGGGCAACAGAATGCCGAGCAGCTTGCGAAGGCTGAGCGGGCGGCCGAAGCCGCCGCAGCCGCTGCAGCCGCCGCCGTCGAGCCGGCCTCGGATGCCGCCGCGGCCGTCAGGCTGGATCCGGAAGAAGCTGCCGCGCTGAACGACGAGCCGCCTCGCAGGTATACCGAGACTGTCGCTCACACGGAGACCGCAGCGCCGGTTTCGCATGCCGCCACCGCGACGGGTATCGATCCGTCCAGCGTGCCCAACGCGCTGCCGCTCGCCAAGCTACAGGTACTTAGCGGCGCATTTGCAGGACGCGAACTCGAACTCACCAAGGCCCTGACCACGCTCGGTCGTCCCGGCGTGCAGGTTGCAGCCATTACGCGCCGCGCGGAGGGCTACTACATCGTGCACGTCGAATCCGGCAAGGAAGGCGACTATCCGCTCGTCAATGGCCAGCCCATCGGCGCGCAGGCTCGCAAGTTGTCTGACAACGACGTCGTGCAGCTCGCCGGGGTCAAGATGGGATTCTTCGCAAGCTGAGCGCGCGCTCTGCGCCTACGGAACGATCTCGCTGTCCTCGCGGTTCATGACCCCGCACACGAGTTCATAAGGAATGGCGTCCGCCCAGGGCGCGACCTCCTCGACGGGCAGATCGTCACCCCACAACGTCGCGATGTCGCCGACGCGGTCGGCTGCACCCGGTCCCAGGTCGACCGCGCACATATCCATCGATACGTTCCCTATGAGCGATACTCGCCGGCCGTTGAGGAGTACGGGCGTACCGCTGCGGAAATGGCGCGTGTAGCCGTCGCCGTAACCGGCGGCAACGATTCCGAGAGTCGTGTCCTGCTCGCAGACGTAGGCGCCCTTGTAGCCGACGCGGGCCCCGGCGCGCAGCAGCTTCACGGCTATGAGGCGCGCTTCGAACTGCATGACGGGCTTCAGGCCAAGTTCGCGGCCGGTCTTGTCGGCAAACGGCGAGACACCGAAGAGTGAGATGCCCGGCCGAATCCAGAAGTCCCCGTCGAAGCCGAGTTCCGCCCGTGCATCGATAACCTGCGGCCAGCCCAGCGAGGCCGGCGAGTTCGCGATACTGACCGCGCCGGAAAAACCGCGGGCCACTGGCGCGAAGTCCGCAAGCTGGGATTGTGTTGCCACGTTATCGAGTTCGTCCGCGCTGGCAAAGTGTGTCATGAGACGCAGCTCCCGAACTGCCGCGGCCGCCGCCAGGCGGCCAAGCAGTTCCCGCGCTGAACCAGGCGGGAATCCCAGACGATTCATGCCGGTGTCGAACTTCAGCCAGACGGTGCCCCGGACCTTGCCGGCACGCTCCAGCATTCTGACCTGGTCGATGTCGTGAACGACCAGTTCGAACCCGCAGTTGAATGCCACGCGCAGTTCGTCTGCGGTCGATACGCCCGCCAGCAACACGATGGGTTTGTCGATACCGGATTCGCGCAAGAGCAGCGCCTCGGGCAAACGCGCAACCGCGAGGGAGTCTGCCGCTTCCAGGTGACGCGCCACGGGAACCAGACCATGGCCGTAGGCATTGGCCTTGATCACGGCCATGATGCGTGCACCGGGCGCCACGCCACGCAATACATCCAGGTTGTGTTCTAGCGCGCCGAGCCGGATGAGAGCCCGAGCCCCGAAGCTCACGGATACGGCTCCTCGGCGTAGGTGTCCGGCACCCAGTTTTCGAATTTCGTGTAACGGCCGACAAACGTCAGCGGGAAATCGCCGATCGGTCCGTTGCGTTGCTTCGCGATCGAGATATCTGCAATGCCCTTGCGCGGCGTGTCCTGATTGTAGACCTCTTCACGGTAGATAAAGACGATCATGTCCGCGTCCTGCTCGATGGCGCCGGACTCGCGAAGATCCGACATAACAGGCCGTTTGTCGGTTCGCTGCTCGACGCTGCGATTGAGCTGCGACAAGGCGATAATCGGCAGCGCGAGTTCCTTGGCAAGCCCCTTGAGTGAGCGCGATATCTCGGAAATTTCGGTTGCCCGGTTCTCCTTGTTGCCGGGCACCTGCATGAGCTGCAGGTAGTCCACCACAATCAGGCCCAGCCCGTGCTCACGCTGCAGGCGCCTTGCGCGCGCGCGAATCTCGGTCGGCGATAATCCTGGTGTGTCGTCGATGTACAACGGCGCGTCCGACATCAGCTGCACCGCCGTGTTGATGCGCGACCAGTCCTCGTCGGGGAAGCGCCCGGTGCGCAGGTGCGTCTGGTCGACACGGCCCAGGGAAGAGATCATGCGGAAGGCAAGCTGCTGCGACGGCATCTCCATCGAGAAGATAGCGGTCGGCACCTTCGCTCCGATGGCCGCGTTCTCTGCGATGTTCACGGCGAGTGTGGTTTTGCCCATGGACGGGCGGCCCGCGATGATGACCAGGTCTCCCGGCTGGAGGCCTGCAGTGAGCTTGTCGAATTCCGTGTAGCCCGTGGAAATACCGGTAATGTCGCCGTCCGACTGGTGCAGCACGTCGATGCGGTCCACCGCGTCGGGCAGAATCTGCTTGAGCGACCTGAAGCCGGCACGACCGCGGGAGCCACGCTCGGCGATTTCGAAGACCAGGCGCTCCGCCTCGTCAACGAGTTCCGTGGCCGAGCGGCCGTCGGTTGCAAACGCACTGCCGGTGATCTGGTTGCCTACGTGGATGAGCGCTCGCTCGACGGCGCGGTCGCGGAGAATCCGTGCGTAGGCGCGGGCGTTCGCGGCGCCCGGCGTTTCGTTCGCGAGAGTGGCAAGGTATTCGAGGCCACCGGCGGCGTCGAGTTCGCCGCGCTTGTCGAGGTATTCGGAGAGCGTTACGACGTCGCAGGGACTGCCGGATTCGACCAGGTTGGCAATCGCCGCAAAGATCAGCTGATGGTCCTTGCGGTAGAAATCCTCCGCAACGACGACGTCGGCAACCTTGTCCCAGGCCTGGGCGTCGAGCATGATGCCGCCGATCAGTGACTGCTCGGCTTCGATGGAATTGGGCGGCACCTTGATCCGCTGCTCGGCCGAAGCAGCGCCAATGCCCTCTTCCAGTGCTCTTACCATTTGACTCCCCGGGTCCGTCGTGAACCTCTGGTCAAAGGTACCACATCAGCGGAACGGCAAAGGCACTCAGTCGGATTCGACAACCCGCACAGTGATCTCGACGTCGACTTCCGGGTGCAGATGCACACCCACCGCAAACTCGCCGAGCTCCTGGATAGGGCCTTCCGGCATGCGAATTTCGCTGCGCTCGACCTCCACCTGGACCTTCTCGAAGGCGTCCGCAATGTCGATCGGGCCGACCGAGCCAAACAACTTGCCCTCGGGCCCCGCGTTTGCCGCGACCACCAGCTCCATGCCTTCGATCGCACCGGCGCGCTTCTTCGCCGCCGCCAGCTCCTCGGCCGCTGCCTTCTCGAGTTCCGCGCGGCGTGCCTCGATCTCTTTCATGTTCTCCGGCGTAGCCAGCGCGGCCTTGCCCTGCGGCAGCAGGTAATTGCGGCCGTAGCCAGGCTTGACCTTTACGAGGTCGCCGATATTGCCCAGATTTTCCACGTTTTCTAACAGGATGACGTTCATTTCCTAAGCCTCGTCCTTCAATTCAGTTTCTACCGTGCTGCCGGCGCTCTGCGCCGCAACCCGAACCAGGCGTCGATGTAGCCCAGTACCGCAAGCCCGATGACGACGACTGCGCTCAGCGGCAGCATCAGCACGTAAACCATCGCGACCGCAAAACCCGGCAGGATCTCGGCGCCGTGCAGCCAATGCACGATAGCCAGGCCCTGCAGCCAGAAAACCGAGAACATGACGAACGCGATATTCTGCAGCCATGCCGCGCCGGTCAGCAGCGCGACAACCGAGCACAACGCCATTATCAGCGCAATCACCCGGCCGAAATTCAAGTCCCGAAAACGGCCAAAGCGGTCCGTTTCGCCGGGAAGCTGCCGCAACAGCTTGTATCCCAGTACCAGCGTCGCGGCGTAAATCGTCCACAACAGCGTGACGATAAACATCGTCATCTGCGCCGCCA
>CBDUCE010000244.1:0-4345 GCA_965365575.1 uncultured Gammaproteobacteria bacterium | reverse complement strand
ACGACAACGTATCCAAGGAAGCCTGGCAGCGCTGGCTGTCGCACCAGACGATGCTTATCAATGAATATCGCCTCACGCCGATCGAACCCGACGCGCGCAAGTTCCTGGAGACGGAGATGGAAAAGTTCTTCTTCGGCGGTGGTTCGGCCGCGCCGGAGGAATACGTACCGCCGGAGTCGTAGGTCTGGATTATTCGTCGGAGCGGTTCTCGAACCACGACCCGATCAATCCCGCACGAGGTACTGCACGCTGAACAAGCGTCCGGCATCCATCCACACCCGCTCCACGCGGAAACCGGCCGCGTCTCCCATCGCGGCGAAGCCCTCCAGCGTGTACTTGTGCGAGTACTCGGTGAGAATGGCTTCGTCCTTGCCGATCGAGAACGTCTCGTGGCCCAGCGAGAACGCCTGGTCCTGTTCGCTGACGAGGCGAATCTCGATGCGCCCTTCTTTCTCGTTGTACTTCGCGCTGTGCGCGAAAGCGTCGAGGTTGAAGTCCGCACCGAACTCGCGGTTAAGGTGCCGCAGCATGTTGCGATTGAACTCCGCGGTGACGCCGGCGCTGTCGTTGTAGGCACGCTCGATGATCGCCGGGTCTTTCTGCAGGTCGACGCCGATGAGCAGTGCGCCGCCGGCGCCGGCTTCTTCGTACATGACCTGCAGGAGTTCCTGTGCCGCATCGTGCGTGAAATTGCCAATCGTCGAGCCCGGGAAATAGACGATATTCCGAACCGGCATGACCTTCGGTGTAGGCAATTGAAATGCATGCGTGAAATCGGCGACCACGGGCAGCACGTCCAGGTCCGGGAATTCTTCACGGATCTGCTGTGCCGATTCGAGCAGGTGATCTTCTGAAATATCGACGGGCACGTAAGCCGCGAGCTGGTCGAGGTGCTCCAGCAGCACGCGCGTTTTGAGGCTCGAGCCGCTGCCGAACTCGATCAGGCTCGCCTGCTTGCCGACGAGGCTCGCGATCTCCTCGATGTTGTCGCGCATGATGCCGAGCTCGGTCTCGGTGGGGTAGTACTCCGGCAGGCGCGTAATCTCGTCGAACAGCTGCGAGCCGCGCTCGTCATAGAAGTACTTCGGCGAGATCATCTTCTCCGGCTGCCTCAGGCCGTCGATCAATGCATCGAGTTGCTCGTCCGGGACGATTTGTTGCGCGGTATTCTTAGCCATGTCCGTCTTTTGCCAGTCTGATGCCGAAAAACTGCCAGCGCTGGTGAGGGTAGAAGAAGTTGCGATAGCTCGCCCTGACGTGATCGCTCGACGTTACGCAGGATCCGCCGCGCGCTGTCATCTGGTTGCACATGAACTTGCCGTTGTATTCCCCGAGCGACCCCGCCAGCGGTACGAAGCCCGGGTAGGGCGCATACGGGGACGACGTCCATTCCCATGCGTCACCGAAGAACTGCGTCGCGCCCGCACCCGGAGCCGGATGCAGAAAGCCTGACTGCAGCAGGTTACCTTCCACGGCTCTGCCGGCCGCTGCCGCCTCCCATTCGAATTCCGTCGGCAGCCGCGCCGCGGCCCAGCGCGCATACGCGTCCGCCTCGTAGAAACTGACATGCGTGAGCGGCGCGTTGTCGTCGATGGCGCGAACGCCGCCGAGCGTGAACTCGCTGGCCAGGTCCTCGCTCCAGTACAGCGGCCTGTCCCATCCTTCCTGGTTCACTACGGTCCAGCCGTCCGACAGCCACAGCGTCGATTCAGCATAGCCGCCGTCGGCTATGAATTCGCGAAACTCGCCGTTGGTGACGAGCCGTGTGCCGATCTGGTGTTCGTGCAGGAGTGCATCGTGGCGCGGGGTCTCGTTGTCGAAGTGAAAGCCGTCGCCCGATGCGCCGACCGGGTGAACGCCGCTGACGCCATTTTCGAAGCCATAGGTATCGACGCCCCGGGACGGAGCCACGGGCAGGTCGGGATCGAAAGCAGGCTGCAGCGGGTTTTGCGCAAGCACGTGCTTGATATCGGTTAGCAGCAGCTCCTGGTGCTGCTGTTCATGGTTCAGGCCGAGCATAACGACTGCCGCGAGTTTCGCATCGTCATTGCGTTCGGCGAGAAGGCGCAGCATATACTCGTCGACGTGCGCGCGGTAATCGAACACCTCGGCCAGCGTCGGGCGCGACAGGAGCCCGCGTCTCGGTCGTGCGTGCATCTGGCCGGCCGTGTAGTAATAGGAATTGAACAGGTAATCGTAGTCGACGTTGATGCGCCGGTAGTCGGGCACAAAGGGCTCGAGCACGAAGCGCTCGAAGAACCAGGTCACGTGGGCGAGATGCCACTTGGTCGGGCTGACGTCGGGCATCGACTGCACCACCGTGTCCTCGGGCGCAAGCGTCGCGACCAGCGAGACGCTCAGCCCACGGACACGCGAATACCGCGCCGACAGTGAGTCGACGGAGTCGCGACTGACAGAATCTGCAGAAGCGGCCATCACGGTTACCTGGGAATACGGGGGAACAAACACCGTACCGCATCTGAAAAAACCCTGCCACCGGGTACGGTGTCGCGGGCTTCTCAGCGCAATGGCAGTTCCGTCTTCTTCTGCACGGTACGGATGGCCACGCTGGAATTGACTCTTGCCACGCCGGGCAGTCGCGTGAGCGCCTCCTTGTGCAGGCGCTCAAAGTCGGCCATGTCGGCGACGACGACGCGCAGCAGGTAGTCGAACTCGCCCGTCATCAGGTAGCACTCCATCACTTCGGGAATGTTGCGCACCGCGGCCTCGAAGGCGGCCAGTTCGCTTTGTTCCTCGCGGTGCAGGCCGATGTGGACCAGCACGTTGCCACCGAGACCCACGCGTGACTGGTTGACGAGAGCGACGTAGCGGTCGATGTAGCCGTCCTCCTCGAGCACGCGAACGCGCCGCAGGCACGCCGACTCCGACAGGCTTACCTGCGCGGCAAGCTGCACGTTGCTGATTCGGCCATCCTTCTGCAGGGCCGTCAGGATCGCCCTGTCGTATTTGTCCGGGTGCATAACAGAAAATTGCGTGATAAAAGAAAAAAACCGCAGAAAGTTCCACAATTGTTGCGATATGTCATGCACATTGCAAGCAAATGGCGCGATTTTCACGGTATCGTGTCATCCATAATCGAAACCGTGGGCACGGGAGAGATCACATGAAGGTAGGGGTACCCAAAGAAATCAAGACGCTCGAATTCCGCGTCGGCATGACGCCGGCGGGAGTGCGCGAGCTTGTACACGATGGCCACGAGGTCGTCGTGGAAACCAACGCCGGCATCGGTATCGGCATGACGGACAAAGACTACGAAGCCGCCGGAGCGACGGTCCTCGGCACCGCGGAGGAAGTGTTTGCCGCGGCGGAGATGATCGTCAAGGTCAAGGAGCCGCAGCTCAACGAGTGTGCGATGCTGCGCGAAGACCAGGTGCTGTTCACCTATCTGCACCTCGCGGCCGACCCGAAGCAGACGGAAGCGCTGGTCAAGTCGGGCACGACGGCGATCGCATACGAGACCGTCACGGCGAAGGACGGATCCTTGCCGTTGCTGACACCGATGTCGGAGGTTGCCGGCCGCCTGTCGATCCAGGCGGGCGCGTTCGCACTGCAAAAAGCAAACGGTGGTCGCGGCGTGCTGCTCGGCGGTGTGCCGGGTGTGAAGCCGGGCAAAGTTGTCATTATCGGTGGCGGCGTATCGGGGACGAACGCGGCGGACATGGCCATTGGCCTGGGTGCCGAGGTAACCGTTCTCGATCGTTCGCTGCCGCGCCTGCGCGAGATCGACGATATCTGGGGTGGCCGTATTCACACGGTCTATTCCACGAAGCACGCGATCGACGAGCTGGTTCCGCAAGCGGACCTCGTCGTCGGCGCGGTGCTGATCGCCGGTGCAGCAGCGCCGAAGCTGGTCTCCGAGCAGAACGTCAGGGACATGCACGGCGGTGCGGTACTCGTCGACATTTCGATCGACCAGGGAGGCTGCTTCGAAACGAGCCGCCCGACCACGCATGCCGAGCCGACGTATCTCGTGCACGACTGTGTGCATTACTGCGTTACGAACATGCCGGGCGCGGTACCGCGCACCAGCACGTTTGCGCTAACGAACGCTACGCTGCCGTTCGTGAAAAGCCTCGCGATGCTGGGCTGGCGCGACGCGCTGCGCAGCGATCCGCACCTCGCGAACGGACTCAACGTTCATGCAGGGCACGTCAATCATGAAGCGGTTGCCCACGATCTCGGTTACGAGTATCTCTCCGCTGACGACGCCCTCAAAGCTGCCTGACCCCACTTTCCCCCTAAAGGTTAGGCACATCCCAGGCCGGGCTTCATGCCCGGCCTTTTCTATTACTGGGGACAGTGACTTTTGGTGCCACGCAATCTT
>CBDUCE010000243.1:0-4357 GCA_965365575.1 uncultured Gammaproteobacteria bacterium | reverse complement strand
GATTCCACACCATTGGTCTGCAGCGCCCGGAACAGCGAGAAGGCCTGGCCCACCGGCACGCGCAGGTCGTTTTGCCCGTGAATGACCAGGCTCGGCGTATCGAAGTTGGCTGCATACAGATGCGGCGATATCTGGTTATAAATATCAGGATTCTCCCAGTACGGACCGAAGCGCTGGTCGTGAACCGCGAAATCGGCCGAGGTTTGCGCGTACATATCGTAGACCGCCGCATGTATCACCAGCGCCTTGAACGGGTGCTCACGCCCGAGAAGAATCGACGACAGGTAGCCGCCGTAGCTGCCGCCGCCAGCGACCATTCGCTCCGCATCGATCCACGGCTTCTCCGCGAGCCACTCGGCCGCAGCGATCACGTCTGCGTATGGTTTCGTCAGCCAGTCCGGGTTGATCGAATCGGTAAATTCCTGACCGAAGCCGGACGAGCCGTGAAAATTCGGCCAGGCCGTGACGTAGCCCCAGGACGAAAACGTCTGCGAATTCCAGCGGAAATGAAAACTGTCGCTTGCGCCGTTGTGGGGTCCACCATGGATCGCGAGCATCAGCGGGTACTGCTTGCGCGAATCGAAGCCGGGCGGGTAATGCACCCACATCTGGATCTCGTCGCCGTCTGCGCCAGTGTAGGTGACCGATTCGTAGGTTCCCATGTCGACATCGGCGAGCACGTCGTCGTTGAATCGGTCCAGACGTTGTACATCTTTGCCGTTCATCGGGACGAGAACCACGCGCGGCGGGTAAACGGAACTCTGGTTGCGCGCAACGAGGGTTCCATCGTCGGCGATGCTCAGCCCATCGAAGCTGGTGGCTTCGGTAATGCGTTTCGGCGCACCGTCGATCGGCAGGAAGTACACGCGGCGGGTGCCGGCATCGTCGATGGCGCCGTAGAAGCCCTTCGAGTTCGGCGCCCACACGAGGCCCGAGACCGAGCGGTCCCAGTTCTCGTGCAGCATCCTGGTCTTGCCGGAGCGCAAATCGCGAACCATCAGCTTCACCTGGTCCCCGTAAAAGCCCTCGATGGCCTGGCGGGTGTAGGCGAGCGACTTGCCGTCGGGCGCAAACATCGGGTTACCGTCGGGCGCCTCGTTCTCCGCCGTGATGTTTTCCGGTGCCGTCGAACCGGTCTTCATGAGAAACACGTCCCGATCCGGGTAGACGCCTTCGGAACGACTGTTCGCAACAAAGGCCAGCCACTTGCCGTCACGCGAAACGTCGTATTCGCCGGTGCCGGCACTGGTTCGCGGCAGCTGCAGATCCGTGCCGAGTGTCAGCGCCTCGATTTCGCCGCCGGCTGCCGGTATCCGGTACAGGTGGTTTTGCCGTTCCTCGTCGAGCCAGTCGTCCCAGTAGGCATAAGGCATCTCGTTCCAGACTTTCGCGGACAGCTTGCTGTCTTTTTCGGCTTCGACCTCTTCCGCCATCTCGTCGAAGCTCATGTCGGGCCAGACGTTTGAAACGAAATAGATGTAGTCCCCCACCCACTTCGGAGCGGACGCACCAGTGGGCACATCCGTCAGCTTCACGGCCTCGCCCGGTTCGTTCATCGGCAGCACGTAGATTTGCGCAGTATCGTCGTCGTTGCGCTTGCCGATGAAGGCGAGGTGCGATCCGTCCGGTGAAAAAACGGGATCGCTCGCACTGCCGCCCTCGGCCGTGAGCGGGCGCTGCTCGCGATCCGAACCGATGGCGAGCAGCCACAGGCGCGTCTCGGGCTCGTAGGTCGTTTCGGGATCGTCCTTCTCCGGGTATGTCGTTGCCGCGACAACGACGCGCTTGCCGCCCGGTGAAATAACGGGTGACGACAGGCGCGCCATTTCCCACAGGACTTCGGCGCTCAGGCGCCGCGTCTCCTCCGCGCTGGCTGCGAAGGACAGCGTAACGGCCAGGCAGGACAGGACGAATCTTTTCATTTCTTTTACTCCGATCGGAATTGTTGCGTCGGCAACCTTACCAAACAGATCGAAGACATCACATCCAAACCCACGTCGCAGCGCTCTGCTAAAGTGACCAGCCTATGCCGTGTCGCTCATCGCTCGTACTCGCCCTGTTCATCGTAGCCATGCCGCCAGGGCAAGCAAATGCCGCCGATCTGGCGGCAGGCGTCAATGGCTGCGTTCAATGCCATGCTGCAAAGCAAAGTGGTTTCAACACGGCGCACGCGTTTGCCCCGGAAAACTGTGTTGCCTGTCACGCCGGCAACCCGGGGACATTGACCGAGGTCGGGGCGCACCAGGGACTCATCGCGTTCCCGGGCGACCTCGCGACGGCGGAACGCGCCTGCGGCAGTTGTCATGCCAGTCGCGTAACGGGCGTCGCGGGCAACCTGATGCACACGGGCCACGGTATCGTTCACAAGACGCGCGCCGCTCTCGACGACGCACCGGGCGCCGGCGATCACGCAAATTTCCAGTCGCTGGGCCACAGCATTGCCGACTCGATGCTGCGCAAGCAGTGTGCGAGCTGCCATCTCGGCCAGCCAAAACGGAATCACGCGCTCGACGTGACGCGCGACCGGGGTGGCGGGTGCCTCGCGTGTCACGTCAACGATTACCCGGACGATGCGCATCCGGCGTTGACGACTCGCGTCGAAGACGGCCGGTGTTTCGGCTGCCACTCCCGCTCCGGGCGAATCTCGCTCAGTTACACGGGTCTCGCGGAGACGGTGCCGCCGGCTGACGCAGGCGAACGTCCTGAATTGCGTCTCGGCGACGGCCGCCCGGTCGAACGCTTGCCGGCCGATATTCACTACCTGGCCGGTATGGGATGCATCGACTGCCACACCAGCGTCGGGCTGATGGGCGACGCTGGCGACGCGAGGCACCAGCGCGAGGCCGTCGATATCGCCTGCACGGACTGCCACGGCAACGCTGCTCCGCGCGTGGCGATGCGGGACTGGCCGCCCGAACTCGAGCGCATGAAAAAGCACGTGCCGTTTGCCGTCGACGCCGGCACCCGCTTCCTGGCCACCAGCAAGAACCGGACGCCGCTGTGGCACATCGAGCTGCGCAGCGACGGCGCGTGGCTGCATACCAAGAACACGGGGCGCCTGCTGCGCATACCGGAGCAGGAACCCGGGCACCACGGCCGGGATCGCGCCCATGAGCGGCTTACCTGCGCCGCCTGCCACAGCCAGTGGGCACCGCAATGCTATGGCTGCCACATGGAATACGATCCTGGCGGTGAGCAATGGGATCACGTCGCGAAAACGATCACGCCCGGGCGCTGGAGCGACCGGTTCTGGCATGCCGACAACGGGTTGCCGGCATTGGGCGTCAATGACGAAGAGCGAATTGAGCCGTTCGTGCCCGGGATGATAATGACGCTGAGCCATCCTGCCCGGGATGCGACGAAGTTCGTCCGGCAGTTCGCGCCGCTGTCTCCGCACACCACCGGCGCATCGAGATCCTGCGAATCCTGCCACCGCTCGAGCAAGGCACTGGGGCTCGGCGACGGTGGCCTCCTGCAGGACGGTCTTCCCGCCGACGCGTGGACGAACAAAGACAACTCGCTGGGCGGAGGAGCCCCGCTACCGGGACAACGGCCTTTCACCCCGACCGAGATGCGGGCAATTCTCGACGCCGACATCAATCGGCCGGTTGACGACTAGCGGGTGTCTAGCAGGATTCTTCGCCGACTGGCGGCAGCGGCGGCAGGTCCTCGCCCTCTTCCTCGCTAAAGACCGGGGGCACGAAAGGCTCCGTCTCTTCGCTGCGTTCCGCCGCGCCTTCGCCGCGGTCACCGACGAAGTAGCAGGCGTAGGCACGCTGTGCGGACACCCGCAGGCTTTCTCCGTCGAGCTCTTCAGCGGGTATGTCGGGATTGAGGATGCGCGCGTGCCAAGCGCTGTAGCCGCCGGTCACCAGGTGCGCATCCAGGCCCGCGAGCCGCAGCATCGTGGCTGCCTTGGCCGCGTTCTCGGAGCCATTCGAGTAGACCACGACTTTCCTGTCCGCGGGCAAGCCTGCCATGGCCTCGCTCGTGACGAGTTCCGCCAGCGGTATATTGCGGGCCTCGTGAATCTTGCCCTTCATGTAGTCGTCTTGCGAGCGAATATCGATAAGCACGAAGTCCTTGCGTTCCTCGATAAGCCATTCGGCCAGCTTCTCGACGCTGACGCGATCCTCCTGGCGGGCCGCGGACTGCGCGACATCCGTAAAAGCTACCCCGGTACCGGGCTCGGGCGTTTGTCCGCATGCAGCGACTATCGCCGCAAGCGGAATCAGCAGGATCGAATTCAGTCGTATTGCCATTTGCCTCTCGTCCGTTGTGTTTGATTGATTCGCCGGCCGCTCAATCGTGCAGCCGCTGCAGCAGCTCGGCATTATACTGGGTGTCATACCGCGTC
>CBDUCE010000242.1:0-4365 GCA_965365575.1 uncultured Gammaproteobacteria bacterium | reverse complement strand
GCCCGTCCGGCGCCGTGCCGACCTGCGTGCGCCGGCCTTCGTAGATGTTGTAGCCGTTGTTGACTTCGGACAGCACGACGTCCGCAGCGACGACCCAGTCGTCGCCGAAGATGTACTCGGCGCCCAGGCTGTACTTCCAGGTGCTCAGGATCTCGAAGTCCGGCGCCATCGCGTCCACGTCGCCATCGGGATTGAAGCCGATGTACTGCTGGAAGTTGTCGAACGCAGCGGTCGGGTCGGGCAACCGCGCCACGGCTGCGTCAATCGAGTCGCTGACGGGCGGGCCGAAGAACGGCGCGAGGAAGCTTGCGAAGGTGCGCGTGACGCCGTTACCCGAGTAGCTGTTCGACAGAATGATCAGCGGCGCACCGCCACCGAACAGGCCTGCACCGCCACGAACCGTCAGGCGGTCGGTCGGTGTCCAGTTGAAGCCGAAGCGCGGCAGCACGAGGTCCTTGCCGTCCAGGTTCTCGGTGTTGTCGAAGCCGTTGCGGGCTTCGAAAGCCGAGTTCAGCGGCACCGCGTCGCTATTCTGGTACTCGTCGAAGCGCAGGCCGAACTTCAGGGTCAGGTCGCCGTTCGGCGTCCACTCGTCCTGGATATACAGGCTGTTGACGGCCAGGTCGAAATTCGCTTCCGCATCGCCGGCGACCCCGGTGTTGGAGTTGCCGTACAGCACGAAATCGACGATGCGGTTCTCGAGGTTGTCGAGCGAGCCAAATACGTACTGGCCCTTCGAGAACGGCAGGAACAGGTTGCGTACCGTGTATTCCTCCTGCTCGAAGCCGGCGGTGAGCAGGTGATCGCCGAGCTGGTAGTCGGCCTTGATCTTGATCAGCTGCGAGTCGTTGTCCAGTTCGTTGGTGTGCCGGAAGCGGTCACCACCAGCGGCGATAAGGCCGCCTGCCGCGGTGCTGATCGCGAAATCCGGGGTCGTCGTATCGACACTGATCTGGCGGTTTTCGACTTCCTTGATACCGAACTTGAACTCGGTGGAGAACCGGTCCGTCCACTGCGAGAACAGGCGCGCCGAGTAGGCGGTCAGCTTCTCGTTGATGTTGTAACGGTTCGATTGCAGCACGGCGACTTCGGGGAAGTCGTCGAAGAGCACGTCGCCTTCCGCTACCTGGTAGGTAAACGCCGCGCGATGGTCTTCGTTGATGTTCCAGTCGAGCTTGAGAAGAATCTTCTCATCCTCATCGGTGTCGCTTGTCGCAAACGGGCCCGGATCGAAGCCGTATTCCGTCTGCAGGATGCTCCGCGCACGATCGACGTCCGCTTGCGTGACGCCTGCGATATTGTCGATGGTCTGTGTATTCGATGGCCGCGTGGTTTCGAACTTCTCGTAATTCGCGAAGAAGAACAGCTTGTCGCGGATGATCGGGCCGCCGAACGTGAAGCCGTAATAGTCTTCGCTGAAGTCGCCGATGGCCAGGTTCACGCCGTCCGACTTGTCGCCGGTCAGGCTGTCGTCCGTCGTGAAGTAGTAGGCGCTGCCCTCGAAGTCGTTGGTGCCGGACTTCGTGACGATGTTGATGTTGCCGCCGATGAAATTACCGTAGGTCACGTCGTAGGGGGCGATATTGACGTTGATCGCTTCGATGGCGTCGATCGAAATCGGCGTGCGCTGCGTGGCGGAGGCGTTTTTCGACAGTCCGAAGTTGTCGTTCTGCGCCACGCCGTCGATGGTGACGCTGTTGAAGCGGAAGTTCTGGCCCGCCATGGACACCGCGGGGCCGCGGGCAACGCTGTTGTCCACGAGGATCTTGGGCTCCGTCGCGAGCGTGCTGACGAAATCCCTGGCGAGCGACGGTGTGCCGTCGATCTTGGCGCGATCGAAATCGCGGCCGACGCCGACGCTCAGCTGTTCCGAGACCATCTCGGCGGTCACTACGATTTCTTCCAGCGTCGCGGAGCGGGCGGCGAGAGTAACGACCTCTGTATCATCGAGTTTAAGGATGATGTCGGTTACCTTGTCCGACGCGTAGTCGGCGCCCGGCGGAATGCTTACTTCGTACGGGCCGCCTACGGCCAACCCGCGCAGCGTCGCAATGCCGCTGTCGTTCGCGGTGACGGAGATGACGCGGCCGGTCGGCACGTGGGTCACCGTCACCGGTACCCCGCCGATGCGGTTGCCGGTTTCATCCGTGACCTCCACGCGAATCGAGGATGTGGTGGCCTGGGCATGAACCTGGGTGGAGAACAGGGCCGCCGCCAGGGCGACCAGGGAAATAGCGAATACTCGAGACTTCAGATGCGACAGCCGCGTCATGGTGGTCCCCCTTCTTTTTCGTTATTGGAGCTTGACGCTCAGTTGCGGAAGTATAGTACAGCTGAAATCGACGCGTATATCGCGTGAAGTAATATTTCCAAAAGATTAGGATATCGCGTCAGCTGTTCAGGTGTAATGACCGCTCGCCGTTTGGAACGAGACTAAACCGTGTTCGAGGTACTCGATAAGATTCCCGCGCACAGAGCGCCAGCCGGAGGGTCGCTCAGCGACGCGATGCTCGCCGATTTCGAGTCCGCGGGCGTGCTCATCCTCGAGGGCTTTGTGTCGGTCGAGGCCTGCGAGCGCCTGCGCGAGCGGGCGCTGCAGCTGGTCGACCAGTTCGATCCGCAGACGGTGCGGCACGTGTTTTCGACGACCAAACAGACTCAGCTGGATGATCGCTATTTCTACGAATCCGGCGACAAGATCCGCTTTTTTCTCGAAGACGATGCCTTCGACGAGAGCGGCAGGCTGAGACAGGCGAAGAAACATTGCCTGAACAAGATGGGCCACGCGATGCACGATCTCGACCCGGTCTTCGATGCATTTTCCCGCACACCGAAACTGGCTACGCTCGTCGAGAGCCTGGGTTTCGCGCAGCCGGGCATCATCCAGTCGATGTATATCTTCAAGCCGCCGCGCATCGGTGGCGAGGTGGTTTGTCACCAGGATTCCACCTTTATCTATACGGAACCGGAGTCCTGCATCGGGTTCTGGTTTGCGCTCGAGGACGCGACACTGGAAAACGGCTGCATGCATTTTATTCCCGGCGCCCACAAGATGCCGCTGAAGCAGCGCAACTACCGGCGCGACGACGGTACTTTCATCATCGAGACCACCGACGAAACGCCCTGGCCCGAGGATCGCAAGCTGCCGGCCGAGGCGAAGGCGGGCACGCTCGTGATCTTCGACGGCCGCATGCCGCATCTCAGCGGCGCGAATCACTCCGACAAATCCCGCCATGCCTACACGCTGCACGTGATCGACCAGCGCTGCCACTATCCCGCCAGTAACTGGCTACAACGTGGTCCGGATATGCCGTTACGCGGTTTCAATTGAGCATTCATGCTGTTTACCGACATCATCTGCAGCAAACGCGACGGCGGCGAACTCGGCGACGAGGAAATAGAATACTTCGTCCGCGGGCTCGCGGACGGCAGCCTGCCTGCCGAGCAGGTGTCCTCGCTGGCGATGGCGATATTTCTTAACGGCATGACCTTCGAGGAGGCCGGCAAGCTGACGATCGCGATGGCGAATTCCGGCACCGTGCTCGACTGGCGTGCAGAGAGCCTGGACGGGCCTGTCGTGGACAAGCACTCGACCGGCGGGGTTGGCGACAAGGTGAGCTTCATGCTGGCGCCGATCGCTGCAGCCTGCGGCTGCTACGTGCCCATGATCTCGGGGCGCGGCCTCGGCCACACCGGAGGCACGACCGACAAGGCCGAGTGCATACCCGGCTACGAGACCGCCCCGGATTTCTCGACTTTCAGGCAGGTAGTCCGGTCGGTCGGTTGCGCGATCATCGGCCAGACTTCGGATCTCGCGCCGGCGGACCGCCGGCTTTACTCGATACGGGACGTTACCGGCACCGTCGAGTCGGTACCGCTGATCACGGCGTCGATCCTGTCGAAGAAGATCGCGGCCGGGCTCGACGCGCTCGTCATGGACGTGAAGGTCGGCAACGGCGCTTTCATGGACAGCGAAGAAAAAGCCCGGGAACTCGCGAACAGCATCATTGCGACGGCGGCCACCGCAGGTCTCGAAACTCACGCCATCATCACGGACATGAACGAAGTCCTCGGTACAACGGCGGGTAATGCCGTGGAGATCGACGAGGCAATGCGCTTTCTGAAGAACGAGTATCGCGAAGAAAGACTCAACGAGGTGGTGCTCGCGCTCTGTGCGGAAATGCTCGTCGTCGGTGGTGTCGAAAGCGATCGTGAGGCCGCAAAAGCGCGTTGCGACGGGGCCGTCACGAGCGGCAGGGCGGCGGAGGTATTCGGCCGCATGGCGGCGGCGCTGGGTGGGCCGGCGGACTTCTTCGTGAACCACGACAAATACCTTCCGCGAGCGCCGGGCCTGCGCCGCGTGCA
>CBDUCE010000241.1:0-4410 GCA_965365575.1 uncultured Gammaproteobacteria bacterium | reverse complement strand
AATGGCACATAAAAAGGCAGGCGGCAGCAGCAAGAACGGCCGCGATTCGGAAAGTAAACGCTTAGGCGTCAAGATTTTCGGCGGTCAGCAGGTTACCGCGGGCAATATCATCGTGCGTCAGCGCGGCACCCGTTTTCATGCCGGCGTCAACGTGGGCATCGGCCGCGACCACACGCTGTTCGCGAAGAAGGACGGTCAGGTCCGCTTTGAGAAAAAAGGCCCAAAGAACCGCCAGTTCGTCAGCGTCGAGTAATCGGCGCTGTCGCGTGCAGGCAAGCGCGGCCACGAGGACAAACGAAAAACCCCGCTAGTGCGGGGTTTTTCGTTTACGGAGCTACAATCCCGCCATGAAATTCGTCGACGAAGCATCCATACGCGTGCAGGCAGGAAACGGCGGGCACGGCTGCCTGAGTTTTCGACGGGAGAAATACGTCGAGAGGGGCGGGCCCGACGGCGGCGACGGCGGTCGCGGCGGCAGTGTCTACCTGGTCGCGGATGCCGCCATGAATACCCTGGCGGATTTCCGGGTCGCGCGGAAGTTCAGGGCCGAGAGCGGGCAGGGCGGCGCCGGCAGGAACAAGACCGGTCGCTCCGGCAACGATCTCGACGTACACGTGCCGTGCGGCACTGTCGTGCACGACATCGACACGGGCGAACTGATCTGCGATCTCACCGAGGACGGCCAGCGCCAGATGGTCGTGGCGGGCGGCCGCGGGGGGCTGGGCAATACGCGCTTCAAGAGCAGTACGAACCGCGCCCCGCGCAAGACGACGAACGGCACGCCGGGGGAGGGCCGCCCCCTGAAGCTCGAACTCAAGGTGCTGGCCGACGTGGGTCTTCTCGGCATGCCGAATGCCGGCAAGTCGACACTCATCAGCGCGATGTCACAGGCCAGGCCACGTATCGCGGACTATCCATTCACCACCTTGCACCCTAATCTCGGTGTCGTGCGCGTGGGCATGCTGCAGAGTTTCGTCATGGCGGACATTCCCGGCCTGATCGAGGGTGCCGCCGAGGGAGCGGGGCTCGGCATACGCTTCCTGAAGCACCTGCAGCGTACCGGCCTGTTGTTGCACGTCGTCGATATCGCTCCGGCGGATACCCGGGAAGATCCTGTCGATGCGGTGCAGGCGCTGGAGCGCGAACTCGCGAAATTCTCCGCAGAACTGGCCGAGAAGCCGCGCTGGCTGGTGATCAACAAGATCGATCTCCTCGACGATGAGACGCTCGCGCTGATGAAACAGGACCTGCTCGAGAAGCTCGACTGGCAAGGCCCGGTATTCGAGATCAGCGCGGCCACGGGCGAGGGCACGGAAGCGCTTGCCCGGGCCATAATGCGTGAGCTCGAAAGTCGCCGTGAAGCGCACACCGACGACGCCCAGCCATAACCCGACATAAGGCCCGACCGTCGTCACAGTTCCGGCCATGAAATGGCCCTGTTGTCGTGCAAATCGGACCTGGTTCTCAGCCCGAAACCCGCGCCATTGCTAGCATTTCACCATGATCGTGAATCGGCGGGTAACACCCGCGAAATCGATCCGGAAGTATCCGAAGCAGGGATTATGTTATGCGAAGGGACAGCGGTTTCACGCTGATTGAACTGATGATCGCGATCGCGCTCGTCGCCATCTTGCTGGCGACGGCGGTCCCCGCGCTTGACGATTTTACCAACGATGCGAGGCAGACAGGCGCAATAAACGACTTCATCTCAGCAGTGCATCTTGCGCGCAATACGGCTATCACGACGAACTCGCGGGTCACGATGTGTGCCAGCGCGTCGGGCGCGAATTGCGAATTTACCTCCTGGGACAGTGGCTGGATCGTATTCGGCGACCTCAACAGCAACAGCAGTGTGGACGCGGGCGAGACCGTCGTGTCGGCCTCTGCGGCCGCCGAGGGCCTGAATATCCAATCCGGCGAATTTCCTGTCGCGCTGATGTACCGGCCGAACGGGCGCGCGATGACGAATGCGCTGACCGGGAACTCCGGCGAATTCACGGTGTGCGACTTCCGCGGTAACGAGCACGCCAAGGTGATCCTCGTCGAGCTGTCCGGGCGTCCCAGGATGTCCAAAACCAGGGCGAACGGCGCGCCGCCGACCTGCCTCTGACGACCAGGGATCACGGAGACTTAACGTGCTGACTTCGAAGAACAGGATTCATGGCTTCTCGCTGCTCGAGCTGCTGATAGCCCTGATCGTATTCAGCATCGGCTTGCTCGCGATCGCGGGTTTGCAGACCGTATCCAAGCAGGCAAATTTCGAAGCCATACAGCGCACGACCGCGGCACAGGTCGCCAACGGTCTTCTGGAGGATATCCGGACCAATGGCAACGGCATCGCCATATACGCCGCTGCACCGCAGCTCGGTGGTGGTGTCATCGGTGCGGAACCCGTGCCGAACTGCCGCGACGGCAACGAATGCAACGCCGCGCAAAAGGCCGCACACGATCTCTGGTTCTGGGAACAGGTTCTGGACGGCAACCTCGAGACCAACGGTGGCATCGGTGCCGGTGGTCTGGTCCTGCCCACGCTCTGCATAAACGGTCCCGTCGCGGGTGGCGCCGGCGTTTACACCGTGACGATCGTGTGGCGCGGCACGGCTTCGATTTCCTCGAACGTCGCCGATCCCTGCGGTGCGGCGAGCGGCAACTACGGTGCCCAAAATGAATTTCGGCGTGTCGTCCAGATTCCCACATTCATCGACCCCAATTTCTGAGCAGAGCGCAATGCAGAACTCCGACAACAAACGGCAATCCGGATTCACGCTGGTCGAGATAATGGTAGCGATGTTGCTGTCGATGATACTCGGCGTTGCGATCGTGACGGTGTTCGTGAACAACAGCCACAGCTTCAGCCAGGACGACAACGTCATGCGCATGCAGGACGATGCCCGCTTTGCGCTGCAACAAATCGCATTCGATCTCAGCATGGCGGGGCATTACGCGGAATTGCTGTCTCCGGCAGCGGTAACGCCCGACACCAACCTGGCCATTGGACTGGATTGCGGCCCCGCGGCCGCCGCAAACTGGACCTACCAGACGACAGAACCGGCGACGGGCGAGTCGCTCTCGGTGATCGGGATCGATAACGTGACCAGCGCCCAGGTCGTGGCGGATCACGCCTGCTTTTTGGCCGACGAGGTTGCGCCCGGGACCGACGTTGTTTCGATCAAGCGCGTAGCGGGGGCCGAGGCAGCCGTGTTCAGGGACGGGGCTGTCTACCTGCGGACCAATGGCACTGTCGGCCTGTTGTACCGTCAACCGCTGACGGGCACGCCGGCAGTCCCCATCGCCCTGCCGCGTACGGAGTGGGAGTACCGCCCGGCGATTTATTACGTTCGCCAGTATGCTTACGACCTCGGCGACAACATTCCGACACTGTGCAGGAAAGTTCTCGGTGGCGCTGGTCCGAGCATGCTCACTGAGTGCATCGCTACCGGCATCGAAAACCTGCAGATCGAGTACGGCATTGATACGAGCGGCGATGGCAACCCGAACGTGTACATGTCTACGCCGACGCTCACCGATTTGCAGACTGTCGTTTCGGCGCGCATCTATCTGCTGGCACGAACTACCGATATCGACGTGCGCCACACCAACCAGAAGACCTTTTCGATCGGCAATGCGCCGGACTACACACCGAACGATTCGTTCCACCGCCGCGTCTATTCCACGACGGTGGCCATCCAGAACATACGCAGCATGAACATGATGGGATTTTGATATGAGCGGCTATTCCACGAAGCCAGGCAACAGGCAGCGGGGCGCCATACTCGTGGTGGCGCTCATGTTCCTGATCGCCATTACGCTGCTGACGCTATCATCGATGCGTGCCACGAACATCGGCCTGTACATGGCGCAGAACGAGGAGTCTCGCATAGCGGCCGAACAGGCGGCGCAGGCGCTCGCCGATGCGATCGTTGCAAACCCCGGTTCGACGCCGGTTTACGGGATGCAGGGCTTCACGGCGTGCACCGCCGGGGAGGCGGACTGCGATCGCTACAACTTGCCGGCCGGTGACCCGGTGCTCGACGCCGCGATAGCAGCTGACCACATCAGTGCGCGCGTCGAACGCGTGGGGCCGATATTCCGGCCGCCGCCGCGCGTCGTTGAATCGAGTATCGACAAGTTTACCAGTGCGGGATTCCGGGTCACGACGACCTACGACCGCACGGACGAAGGGCTGGGGCGCCAGCAGGTATCGCAGGGCGTGCTCGTCCTCGTGCCCAAACAGTAATCCCCGGATCGGGAGTATTCAGGTATGGACACCATGATTAGAAAGATCGCACTCACCGCCGCGCTTGCGGCGCTCGTATGTACCGTCGGATCGGCGCGGGCAGACGACACCGACGTCTACATCAACCCGGGGTCGGGATTGCCATCCGGCAGTGAACCGATGGTGATGTTCTC
>CBDUCE010000240.1:0-4417 GCA_965365575.1 uncultured Gammaproteobacteria bacterium | reverse complement strand
TGAGCACGGCCAACGTTTTTGATGGTAATTCGGCCTGTGGCGATCGAGTTAGGCGATGGAGCAAGCAGGATCCCCCTCAGGGATCTTGATTAACAGGATCCCATCGGGGGAGTCTCCGGTTACCAAGCCAGGAGACCCCCGAAGTGTGCCACGCCGTTCTGCAAGATCCCGCCTTTTTTCGTTTTCTTATTCGTATCGATGAGGAGTTCGCTGCCGCCACCCGGGTTGTGGGCTGCCGGTTGTGCGCGGGGCCGCTGCATGTTGCGGACTATCCGCGCAAGCCACGCGGCTGCCCGGCCGCGTTACAGGCGGCGTATTCCCGACGCTCGAGCTTTACCTGCGGGCGGTGTGACCGACGCGCGACATCGCCGTCGGTACGGTTTGCGGGCCGTCGTGTTTATCTGGCGGTGGTGTTGATGCTGGTCTCGCCGCCGGGCAGTGCATCGGCGCAGGCGCTCTGCGACCAGCTGCGCATCGCCCCGGTCACGCTCAAGCGCTGGCGGAAGTGGTGGTGCGAGGGGTTTGTGGCGACGGCGTTCTGGCAGTCGGTGCGAGATCGCTTCCTGCCGCCGCTGGCGATCGGTCAACTGCCGCGCAGTCTGCTCGAGCGCTTCGATGCCGCTGACTCGATACAGGATCGCTTCGCCCAGGCACTGCGCTTCCTCGCGCCGTTGAGCGTATCCGGCGCATCGGTCAGGTAATCCGAGGGTCGCTTGCCACCCGCAGAAGATGTCGATCGCCTGCCGGCCAGGCCCTTTGTAGTCTGCGCTCCCATCGACGATGCCGCGGCTTTCGACCGCGATGGGGGAGACCATGACGAATGACGACGATCTACCACCCCGTGATCGCTGGGCGCGGCTGCGCTTTGCGATCATCGGACCACTGCTCGCGGCGCCGCCGCCACCCGGCGAGTTACGCGCGGCGCTCGGCGCGCTGGCGGCGAAGGCCTGGCGCCATCCGTTCACGGGCGATGAGGTCCGCTTCGGCGTCTCGACGCTGGAACGCTGGTTCTACGCCGCGCGCAACGCCACCGATCCGGTGCAGGCACTACGCAATCAGGTCCGTCGCGACATCGGGCGTTTCCCGAGCCTGTCGACCGAAGCTGTGCAGACCCTGACCGCGCAGTATCGCGAGCACCCGGGCTGGACGGCTCAGCTCCACCACGACAACCTGCGGGTGACGCTCAACGCCGCGGGGGTGAAGTGTCCGTCGTATCCGAGTGTCCGACGCTATCTGAAAGCCCAGGGACTCATGCGCCGCCGCACACCGCGGCGTAGCACCGAGGGGGCCATCGCCGCACGCGACCGGCTCGAGCAGCGTGAGGTGCGTAGCTACGAGGTCGAGCATGTGCTACAGCTGATGCATCTGGATTTTCACCACGGCTCGCGCAAGGTGCTGACCCGCCGCGGCGAGTACGTCAAGCCCCTATTGGTCGGCTTCATCGACGATCGGTCGCGGTTCTTGTGCCATGCCCAGTGGTACACCCACGAGGGCACCGAGGAGCTGGTCCACGGCCTCTGCCAGGCACTACAGAAAGTCGGCTTGCCGCGCTCGCTGATGAGCGACCGCGGCGCGGCGATGATCGCCGGCGAATTCATCGCGGGTCTGCATCACCTGGGCATCCTGCATCTGCCGACGTTGCCATATTCGCCGCACGTAAACGGGAAGCAGGAAAATCTCTGGGGTCGCATCGAGGGTCGCCTGCTCGCCATGCTCGAGGGCGAACCGAACCTCTCGCTCGCGCAGCTCAACCTGGCAACGCAGGCCTGGATCACCCAGGAGTATCACCGCACCGTGCACAGCGAGCTTGGCGCCACCCCGCTCGAGCGCTATCTGGCCGGCCCCCACGTAGGGCGCGAGTGCCCGGGCAGCGACGCATTGCGCGCCGCCTTCCGCATCGAGGTCAAGCGTAAGCAACGCCGCTCCGACGGCACCGTCAGCCTCGAAGGGCAGCGCTTCGAGCTGCCATCGCGCTATCGCCACTTGAGCGAGGTGCATCTGCGCTATGCCCGCTGGGACTTGAGCCGCGTCGACCTCATCGATGACCGCTCAGGCGCGATCCTCTGTCCCGTGAGCCCGCTCGACAAGGCGGCCAACGCCGATGCACAGCGCCGGCCCGTCGAACCGACCGACACGGCGCCGGACGCCACGCCCGTGACCGGCATCGCGCCGCTGATGAAACAACTGCTCGCCGACTACGCCGCCAACGGCCTGCCGCCCGCTTACCTGCCACTGACCACTGACACGACCGAACCGAAGGAGCCGACATGAACCAACGACTGCTCGCCCTGTATGGCCTGAAATGGAACCCATTTACCCCCGACGTGCCAACCGAGGCGCTCTACGTGACGCCCCAGGTCGAGGACTTCTGCTGGCGTATCGAGCACGCCCACCTGCGCGAGGGCGGCTTCGCGCTCGTCCACGGCGATCCCGGCTCCGGCAAGAGCGTCGTCATGCGCCTGCTCGCCGAACGCCTCGCCCGGCTGACCGACTTGTCCGTCGGCGTCATCTACCATCCACAAAGCAACTTGAGCGACTTCTACCGCGAACTCGGCGATATCTTCGGCATCGCCATGCGCATGAGCAACCGCTGGGGCGGCTTTAAAGCGCTGCGCGCACGCTGGCTCGATCACTTCGGCTCCGCGACCCGCCGGCCTGTGATCCTCATCGACGAAGCCCAGGAAATGTCGCCCAGCGTCCTGAGCGAACTGCGACTGCTCGCCAGCGCCCGCTTCGACTCCCAATCCCTGCTGTGCGTCGTACTCGCCGGTGACAGCCGCCTCCTCGATAAGCTGCGGCGCGAGGAACTGATCCCACTCGGCAGCCGCATCCGTACCCGGCTTGCTACCGGCGTCGCGACCCGCGAACAACTCCTCGCCTGCCTCGAGCAGCTGCTCGCCACCGCCGGCAACGCCGGCCTGATGACCAAGGAGCTCTGCCAAACGCTCGTCGATCACGCCGCTGGCAACTATCGCATCTTCATCGGCATGGCCGCCGAGTTGCTCATGGCCGCGGCACAGCGTGACATCACCGTGCTCGACGAAAAACTTTATCTAGAGGTCTTCGGCGCACCGGCATCGCAACAGCCTCGCCGAACGTTTACTGCGGCCCGCTGACATGCACGAAGACACCGCGCTGTGCGACTTCCCGGAACTGCCCGACGAGGCAGTCATCGCCATCAACCATTTTCTCGAAGACTTCTACACCGCCTTCCAGAACCATTACTTCGCCCAGATCCACCGCTGGTACCAACAACAGCCGACTGACGACAATCAGCTGCCTTTGCCGCTCAATTCAACCTTCTAAACGCCTTTGAGGAATCGCGGCGCCAACGCCGCGGTCATCCTCGTCGACGGCCCATCACCGATCGTGAAAATCAGTCCATCAAAATTGCTGACCACTCTCACGCCTCCAGCTCCCACACAACGTAGCGAGCGGATTTCCCGCACTACGCTCTTCGAAGCGTGAAAGATTCACAGCACAGCGAGACACTGCAACTCCCGGTACGGGAGGCGCAGCTTCGGGTGCTGCAACGGAAAACGGGCCTTGATCCGATGGAATACGTCCCACCGAATGTGCCCGGCACGGCTGCGACTGCTAAGCATCTTGCGCCAGTACCGCTCGACGAAACGATGCACTTTCTGCAACGCCCGGAAGTTCCCAGCGATGCCGTAGTAGGCATAATGGCCACGCAATACCCGGTTGAGGTTGATCACCTGCTCCCGGACCGGCAGGGGCCGCATCCGCCGCATCAGGGCGCGCAGACGCGCATCGAGTTCTTCGAGTTCGAACGGTTTGACCAGGTAGTCGTCGGCGCCCGCATCGAGGCCCGCCACCTTGTCTTCCAGGGTGTCACGGGCGGTAAGCATCAGGATCGGTGCCGTGCCGCCCGCTTCGGTTCGGTATTTGCGGCATATGTCCAGGCCGTCGATGCCCGGCAGCATGAGGTCGAGGATGATGGCGTCGAACTCACCCGTCGAGGCCAGGTGCAGCCCGGTCACGCCGTCAGCGGCGTAGGCGACCGCGTAACCACGGTATTCCAGGTGATCGCACACCATCGCGGCGATGTCATGATGATCTTCGATCAGCAGTACGAGCGGCATCGTTCGAACCTTGTTGGAAACAGACTCCAGTTTACGCCAACGGTGTGAAATTCAGGTGAGAACGAAGTCCGAGCCATTTTTCATCACGCCTGTGCAGGCGTTGGGAACGAAATGGTAAAGCCAGTGGTTCAGCGAGGGCGCATCGATGATCGCGAGGTCGGCCCGGTAGCCCGGCATAAGGGAGCCGATCTGCCGCTCGCGGTCGATGGCGCGAGCAGCCACGGTCGTGGCGCCCATCAAGGCCTCTTGCGGCGTCATTCCCTGGTTCAGGCAGGCCAGCGTCATGGCCAGCGGTAGGTGGAAACTCGGTGCCG
>CBDUCE010000239.1:0-4476 GCA_965365575.1 uncultured Gammaproteobacteria bacterium | reverse complement strand
GACTGGTACGACTCGGAAGACGGCGAGTTCTACAGCGGCAAGTCGATCCTCGATCTCGAGGGCGCGTACACGTGGAACGAGAACACGACGATCGTGCTCGGCATGCAGAATGCGCTTGACGAGACCCCGGACGAGAATCCGAACGCGGCGGCTGGCGTAGGCAACAAGTACAGCCAGTACAGCCCGTTCGGCTTCAACGGCGGTTTCTGGTACCTGCGCCTGACGTGGCACGCCATGTAAGATCGCGATGCGCTCGTGAAGAGCGTAGCGACGAAAGACAAAAAGCCCCGCCTCGGCGGGGCTTTTTTTGTCGCGCTTCGGGAAGCGCCCCTACGATGCCTTGGTGCGTTCGCTGTGCGCTTCGATCCAGTCGAGCCAATCAGCGGTCACTTCGTCGCGATTGGTTTCATTCAGCATCTCGTGGCGGCCGTCGGGGTAGATCTTCAGCTTCACCCGCTGATGCAGGGTGTGCATATAGTGCATGGCGAGCCGGGTCATGCCTTTGTCGCCGCCGACGGGATCGGCGCTGCCGCCCGTGACGAGGATCGGCAGGTCCGCAGGGATCCGGGCCAGGGAATGGTCCGATCCCAGTGCGAACAATCCGCCCAGGAAATCCAGCCACAGGCCGCAGGTGAACGGGCCGCCGCACAGCGGATCGGCTACGTAGCGGTCTACCTCGGTTTCGTCGCGCGAGAGCCAGTCCATCTCCGTCCGGACAGGCCGGAACGGCCGGTTGAACGCGCCGAAGCCGAGCGCGTTGATGAGGGCGCTGTTCCCGGGTTTACCTACCCTGAATGACTCCAGCTTCGCGAGCAGCCGGGCCGGCAACAGCTGGATGCGCTGCGGCCAGGTAGAGCCGGACAGCAGCAGCCCCTGCAGGCGCGCACCGTAATGCATGGCAAAAGTCTCGGCGATGAAGGACCCCATGCTGTGACCCAGCATGATGACCGGCTTCGCCGGCTGCGCCTTGGCGATGTGGTCGTTGACGATCCGTACGTCCTCGACGACCTTGTGCCAGCCGTGTTCATCGGAGAAATAGCCGCGCTCGCCCTCTGACCGGCCATGACCGCGATGGTCGTGACCGTATACGACGAAACCTCGTACCACCGCCGCATGGGCGAAGCGCTCATAACGCCCGATGTGTTCGCCGAGTCCGTGGAGCATTTGAATGACGCCCCTGGCGTCTCCGGCGGGCATCCAGGCCTGCAGGTAAATCCTGTGGCCGTCATCCGCTACGAGGATGCTTTCGTCGTGGCGTGTTTCGTTCATGGGCGTTTGGTTTCCGGACGTGAGATTGCGGCCAGGCCGAGCACCAGCAAAAGGCCGAGTTTGACGAGTTCCAGCGTCGAGTAAGCCGCGTGCACGATCGACGGCGGCGGCTCGGTGCCGGCGAGGATCTGCCGCGCGCGTTCGGCCAGTTCGGGCAACAGCCACACCGTCTGCAGCAGGATGATGAACGCGAGAACCGAGGTAGCAGCCCACCACTTGCGGGCATTGCCGGAAACGCGCACGACGATCAGCAGCAGGACGAGGGCAACGAGTTCCGCCTTGTTCAGCGTCGTGAAAATCGTGCGGGCCACGTCCAGCGACACCGCGCGGGTCGCTGCGGCCGCCCCGAACTGCGCCGGTACCGCGAGCAGCGATACGCCGGCCGTCATGCCGAACCACGTCAAGCAGACCCAGCCCGGGTTGCTCAATGCGGCACGAATCCGTGCCCTCGTTGTCTGATTTACCATCTGCTCGTCTACGGCGGTTGGCGGGCTTGTATTCGGGCAGCGCGTGGAGCAAGCTCCGCGCAGACCCGATGCACGCAGACTCTATGACGATGACTACAGAATCACAACTGGCATCGAGCGTCCTGATGATCAGGCCGACGCGCTTTCAGAGCAATCCGCAGACGGCGGATTCCAACAACTTCCAGGCCGAGCCGGACGCGTCGCCCGCCGAGCAGCAAAAGGCTGCCCTGCCGGAATTCGAGGGGCTCGCATCGGCGCTGAGCGACGCCGGCATCGATGTCGTCGTGTTCGACGATACGCGTGAGCCCCACACGCCGGACTCGGTATTTCCCAACAACTGGGTCAGCTTTCATGCCGACGGCACCGTCGTGCTCTACCCCATGGAAGCGGAGAATCGTCGCAGCGAGCGGCGCGCGGACGTCATCGAACATCTTCATGCCGAGCTGGGGTTCCAGGTGCGGGAGATCGTGGACCTGTCGCATCACGAGGCCGATGGTCATTTCCTGGAGGGCACCGGGAGCATGGTTCTGGATCGCGTAAACCGTATCGCCTACGCCTGCCTCTCTTCCCGCACCCACCTCGATGTGCTCGGGGAGTTCGCGCAGCGCATGAATTACGACGTCGTCGCGTTCGAGGCGGTCGACAGGGAAGGGGTACCGATCTATCACACCAACGTCCTGATGAACGTCGGCGAGAAGCTGGCCGTGGTCTGCGATGCCGCAATCACGCGCGACGATCAACGCGAGGCAGTGCTCGAGCGGCTGGCGTCCACGGGTCACGAGGTTATTTTCCTCGACTTCGATCAGCTCGAAGCGTTCGCCGGCAACATGCTCGAGCTGCGCGCAGCGGACGGGGCGCACGTGGTCGCCATGTCACGGCGAGCCTGGGACTCACTCGACCCTGAACAGCAGGCAAGATTCGAGGCCAACGGCCGCGTCGTCACTGCCCCCATCGACGACATCGAGGATTCCGCCGGCGGCAGCGTTCGCTGCATGCTCGCTGAAATCCACCTGCCCAGGGTGCCGGTGACCGCCTGATCTGCCGCCAGGCGCTTCGGTTATACTGCTACGCCGCCTTGCTCCGAGTGATCGATGAACAATAAGAAAGACAGAATCCTGATGTGTCCGCCCGACTATTTCACGGTCGACTACGTCATCAATCCGTGGATGGCCGGCAGCGAGGGCTCGATGAGCCTGGAGCTCGCAAGACAGCAATGGGAAAACCTGCGCGACGCCATTTCTGAATTTGCCGAGGTCGTGGAAATCGATCCGCAGCCGGAGCTGCCGGACATGGTGTTCACGGCAAACGCGGGCGCCGTCTACGGCAACAAGGCGATCGCGAGCCACTTCATGCCGCACGAGCGGCGTCCGGAAGAGGCGCACTTCAAGACGTGGTTCAGGGAGAATGGCTTCGAACTGCTCGCGCTCGACGAGAAGATCGGCTTCGAGGGTGCTGGGGACTGCCTTCACGACCGGCGCGGTCCCTGGCTGTGGACAGGCTACGGGTTTCGCACCGAGATCGAAGCGCACGCTGAAATTCAGAAGTATTTCGACCTCGAGGTCGTCTCCATCCGCCTGACGGACGAGCGCTTCTACCATATCGACACCTGTTTCTGCCCGCTGACGGACGGTTTCCTGATGTACCACCCGCCGGCGTTCGACTTCGATTCGCGGATGGCCATCGAGACGCGCATTCCGCCGCACAAGCGCATCATCGTGGACACGATCGATGCCGGGAACTTCGCATGCAACGCCGTGAATATCGGCGATCGCGTGTTCCTGCATCGTGCATCCGATCCGTTGAAAGCGCGGCTGATGCTGGCCGGTTTCAAGGTGCTGGAAATCGAACTCACGGAATTTCTCAAAGCCGGCGGGTCGGCGAAGTGCCTCACGCTGAAACTCACCGAGCCACTGCACGGTTGATGGCCGATGAGTAAGCTGCATCGTTATCGGATTTCGCCGCATGACCCGGGTGCGCATCTTTTCGAGGTGCAGCTGACGGTCGAGAGTCCCGATCCCGAAGGCCAGGTGTTTTCGATGCCTGCCTGGATACCGGGCAGCTACATGATTCGCGACTATGCGCGCAACGTCGTGTCGATTCGTGCCGAGTCCGACGGTCTCGACGTGCCGCTGAAGAAACTCGACAAGAGCCGCTGGCGCGCGGAGCCCGTGCAAAAACCGCTGACGCTGATCGCCGAAATCTATGCATACGATCTCAGCGTTCGTGGCGCGCATCTCGATAACACGCATGCCTACTTCAACGGGCCCTGCGTGTTCTTCGCCGTTGCCGGCCAGGAGGACCTGCCCTGCGAGCTCGAGATCGTGCCTCCCGGGGGCGCCGCGGCAGCGGACTGGCGGGTCGCGACGTCCATGCGCCGCAAGGCCGCCGAGCCCTATGCGTTCGGAACCTACGAGGCCGAGGATTACGCGGAGCTGATCGATCACCCGGTGGAGGCGGCTCAACTCTCCATTGGTGAGTTCGAGGTTAACGATATTCCGCACGCGATCGCGATTCGCGGCAAGACACGTGTCGACATGGGCCGCCTGTGTCACGATCTGCAGACGCTGTGCGAGCGTCACATGTCATTGCTCGGCGTTCCCGAGGGCTTCGACCGCTATATCTTCCTCGTTCACGCGCCGGGCAGCGGCTATGGCGGGCTCGAGCACCTCTGGTCCGTGAGCCGCGGGGGCGTCCTTGACAGCCTGCCCGCTCGCGGCGACGATGATATGGGCGAGGCCTA
>CBDUCE010000238.1:0-4481 GCA_965365575.1 uncultured Gammaproteobacteria bacterium | reverse complement strand
CGCCGTGGCAGGCGGCACAGGTGACGGCCTTGGTCTTGCCGGCGTCGGCCGAGCCCTCGACCAGCCCTTCGGCCTGGACCTGGAGCGCGACCAGCGTAATGCCGGCGAGTGCGCAAACGTAAGCGAGCGTGTTTTTCATGTTATGTAACCGTTACTTCTTCACGGTGGCAGTGCCATCGTTGTCATTCTCGACGTGTGTATAATCTGGCCCGCCTGGCCGGGGGACCACGAATTCTGCGGCCCCAAATTATACACAGAAACCAATGGTCATACCCCCATGTCGCAGTACCCGGATGCCCGATTCCTGAAGAGCGCCAACGCCCGCAGCCAGTTCGTGCCGGACACCGGCACCGAGGTTGCCGTCGCGGGTCGCTCCAATGCCGGCAAGTCGAGCGCGATCAACGTTATTGTCAACCGGCGCCAGTTCGCCCGCACCAGCAAGACGCCGGGCCGGACCCAGCTCGTCAATTTCTTCGAGTTGCGCGAGGGCCAGCGGCTCGTGGATCTGCCGGGGTACGGGTTTGCCCGGGTCGCGGAGTCCGTGCGCCGGCACTGGGGCGAACTGCTGGCAGAGTATTTCGAATCGCGGCAGAGCCTTGCAGGCCTCGTCCTCATCGTCGACATCCGCCGCAGGCTCACGGACTTCGATCGCCGGATGATCGCCTTTGCGGAATCGGTCGATCTGCCGATCCACATCCTGCTGACGAAAGCGGACAAGCTGAAGAAGGGGCAGGCGGCTGCGGCGGTGCTCGAGGTAAAGCGAGAACTCGGCGACCGGGCAACAGTGCAGCAATTTTCGGCCCTGAAGCGCCACGGCGAGCAGGAGGCGCGCGAGGTCCTGGACCGCTTTCTCACCGCGCGTAACCTGTCGGAGCGGTTCTCGAACCGCGAAACGCCATAAAAAAGCCCCGGAATGAAATCCGGGGCAAGAAGAAGCAACAGGCTTGGGGTTACCGTGTTGCGCGCCTGTCTAGGGAGGTAAACAGGCGAGTACTAACGCACTCAGTAATTTAGAGTGTGCCGGAACTTGATAGTTCCTCGCCTGCCGTAAATCTATGAAAAATGGGGAAAAATAGTTTAGACTGAGTCTTGATACCGGGCAGGCCCGGGTGTCAGTGCGCTTCGTCCCAGTTCTCGCCGGTGCCGGCATCCACCTTCAGGTCGACGTCGAGATCCGCGGCGCCTTCCATGAGCTTCACGACCATCTTGCGGACCTTGTCGACGGCGTCCCTGTCCACCTCGAAAACGAGTTCGTCGTGTACCTGCATGATCATGCGTGCTCCCGGTTTCGACGACAGCAGCCAGTCCTGCACGGTGATCATTGCGCGCTTGATGATGTCCGCCGCCGTGCCCTGCATGGGCGCGTTGATCGCCGTGCGCTCGGCGTACTGGCGCCGCTGCTGATTACGCGCGTTGATCTCGGGGAGGTACAGGCGCCGACCGTATACCGTCTCGACGAAACCCTGCTTTTTCGCTTTCTCGCGGATATCGTCCATGAACGCTTTTACACCCGGGTAGCGATCGAAATACAGATCGATGTATTCCTGCGCTTCACCGCGGGGAACGTTGAGCTGCTTCGCGAGCCCGAACGCCGACATACCGTACATCAGGCCGAAGTTGATGGCCTTGGCGGAGCGTCTCTGATCGTCGGTGACCGCGTCGAGTTCCATTTCGAACACCTCGGCCGCCGTAGCGCGATGAATGTCCTGCCCGGCAGCAAATGCGGCCTGCAGCCCTTCGTCGCCCGACAGGTGCGCCATGATGCGCAACTCGATCTGCGAGTAATCCGCGGCAAGCAAAACGTGTCCTTTCGGCGCCACGAAGGCCTTGCGGATGCGCCTGCCCTCGGGTGTGCGGATCGGGATGTTTTGCAGGTTGGGGTCGGAGGACGACAGGCGTCCGGTCGCCGCGACCGCCTGGTGGTATGACGTATGCACGCGCCCGGTCTTTTCGGAGATCTGCAGCGGCAACTTGTCGGTGTAGGTGCTCTTTAGCTTGCTGACGCCGCGGTATTCGATGATTACGCGCGGCAACTCGAAGTCGTTGGCGAGTTCCGCGAGCACGTCCTCGGCGGTCGACGGCTGACCTTTCGGCGTCTTGCGAATCACCGGCAGCTCCTGCTGTTCGAACAGGATCTGCTGCAGCTGTTTCGGTGAACCCAGGTTGAACGGCGCGCCCGCCAGTTCGTGCGCCTGCTGTTCGAGTTCCGCCATGCGTTTGGTGAGCTCGTGGCTCTGCTCGGCAAGCATCTGCCTGTCGATGAGCACGCCGGTCTCCTCCATCGCGAGCAGCACGGGCACGAGGGGTTGTTCGATGTCCGTGTAGACCGTCCGCAGCGATTCGATGCGGCCGAGTTCGGACCACAGTTTTTCGTGCAGCTGCAGCGTGATGTCCGCGTCCTCCGCGGCATAGGGTGCTGCCGTCTCGAGGTCGACCTGGTCGAAGGTGAGCTGCTTGGCTCCCTTGCCGGCGACGTCCTCGTAATGGATCGTTTCGCGGCCGAGGTAGTGGCGTGCGGTCGAATCCATGTCATGGCGGGTCGCGACGCTGTTGAGCACGTAGGACTCGAGCATGGAATCGAAGGCCATGCCCGCAAGCGCGATGTCGTAACGCGCAAAAATGTGGGCATCGTATTTCAGGTGGTGGCCGACTTTCTTCTGAGCCGGGTCTTCGAGCCATTTGCGCAGCTTTGACAGCACCTCGTCGCGCGGCAGCTGCTCGGGGGCGCCCGGGTAGTCGTGCGCCAGCGGCAGGTAGGCGGCGTTGCCCGGCGTGACGGACAGGGAGATGCCGACGAGTTCCGCCTCCATGTAGTCGAGGCTCGTCGTCTCCGTGTCGAGGGCAACGAGTTCCGCGCCCTTGATGGCCTCGTGCCACCGCTCGAACGCCTCCCAGTCGAGTATCGTCTCGTAATCGACCTTGGTTTCGACCTCGGCAACAGGCGCAGCGCCGTTGTCGCCGTCGAGCTGTCGCAGCAATTGCCGCAGTTCGAAGCGCCCGTAGATCTCCCGCAAGGCGGCCTCGTCGGCTTCGCCGGGCGTCAGGTCGTCGAAGTTTGCGGGCAGCTCGACGTCCTGTCGGATGGTCGCCAGCTCGCGGGACAGCCGCAGCTGTTCGATGTTATCGCGCAGGCTCTCGCCGACCTTGCCGCCGATATCGGCCGCGTTTTCGATGATGTCGTCGGCAGTGGGATACTGGTTGAGCCATTTCGCGGCCGTCTTGGCGCCGACGCGTGGTACACCGGGAATGTTGTCCGAACTGTCGCCGACGAGCGCGAGATAGTCGACGACCTGCTCGGGGAATACGTCGAACTTGTTCTTGACGCCGTCGCGATCCAGCACCTGGCCCGTCATCGTGTTGACGAGCGTGACCTTGTCGTTCACGAGCTGTGCCATGTCCTTGTCGCCAGTCGACACCAGCACGTTCAGGCCCTGCTCCACGCAGCGGCGGCACAAGGTGCCGATGACGTCGTCGGCCTCCACGCCCTCGATGCGAAGCAGCGGCAGGCCCATGGCGCCGACGGCCTCGATCAGCGGCTCGACCTGCTCGCGCAGATCGTCCGGCATCGGCGGCCGGTTCGCCTTGTACTCGGCATACATGTCGTCGCGGAACGTCTTGCCGGGCGCATCGAATACGACGGCGATGTGCTTTGCGGGCTCCTCGCGGACGAGCTTGTTGATCATCGACAGCACGCCGTGCAGCGCGCCCGTCGGTTCGCCCGCCGAATTACTCAGCTTGGGCAGCGCGTGGTACGCGCGATACAGGTACGACGAGCCGTCGATCAGGACGAGGTCGGCATCAGCCATCCGGGATTACTCGGGTCAGCTGTCGTCGTTGCCGTCGTCATCCTCTTCGTCTTCGGCGTTCTCGACCGGCTTCGGCGCGTCGCGTATCTCGCTGGGATCCCCGGGCAGGTAGAGCGGGCCGGACTGGCCGCAGCCGAAAAGAGCAAAGCAGGAGAACGCGATAAGTAAGAGGATAAGACGTGTCATGGTGAAGCCCCCGAAGTGATCGCCCGATTATAAGGTGCCGTCAGCTCGCGGCATACCGCTTTGCGACCTGGCGGTAGGCCTCGCGAAACGGTATGCCCTTTTCCCGGACCAGCCGGTAGGCTTCTTCGGTCGCGTAGACACCCTCGTCGAGCCGCACCCGGGCCGGAACGAACGCGACGCCGTCGAGCACGTGCGCGAGGATATCCACGCTGTCGGCGGCGAGATCGATACCGCGGAACAACGGGCTCTTGAGGCGTTGCAGGTCGCGGTGATAGCCCGACGGCAGCTTGGCGGTGATCATGAGCGATTCGTCGAGGCAGGCCTGCGCGGTCGCCGACGCGCCGCGCAGCAGTTCGAGGACGTCGGGATTGCGCTTCTGCGGCATGATCGACGAGCCCGTCGTTACATCGGCGGCGAGCGCGACGTAGCCGAATTCCTGCATGTAGAAAATGAGCAGGTCGGCCGCCATGCGCCCGACGTCCTGCAGCA
>CBDUCE010000237.1:0-4532 GCA_965365575.1 uncultured Gammaproteobacteria bacterium | reverse complement strand
AACTCGCGACCTCAACCTTGGCAAGGTTGCGCTCTACCAACTGAGCTATTCCCGCGGAAGGCCGGAAATTGTAGCCCCTTAAGGCCCTCTGTCAAGGCAAATCAGGTTCTCTCAGCCCTCATTGCCGCCGTCCTGGTCCGCCATGATGAATGGCCACGCGGCTTTCAGATAAAAGAACATCGACCAGATGGTCATGATCGCGGCGGCCACCAGCAACACGAAGCCGACAGTATAGATCGGGATTCCGAACAGGTCGTGCTGGTAAACCATGAAGGCAATACCGAACATCTGCAGCGTCGTCTTGACCTTGCCCGCAAACGACACCTGGACATTCGCGCGCTCACCGATCGTCGCCATCCACTCGCGGAGTGCCGATATGGTGATTTCCCGGCCGATGATGATCATGGCGATGATGTCCTCGAACCAGCCCGACTGCGCCTGCACCAGCATCACCAGCACGATCGCAACCATCAGCTTGTCGGCCACCGGGTCGAGGAACTCGCCGAACCTCGAAGTCTGGCCAAAACGCCGGGCAACCCAACCGTCGATAAAGTCGGTGACCGCCGCGATGCCGAAGAGGATGGCCGCTATCGGGCGCGCGTCCGGCAGCGGGCTATAGAAGCAAACGACGACCGCCGGAATCGCTGCGATACGAAATAGCGTCAGCAGTATGGCGAGGTTGAGTTTCACGTGCGCGGAAGCCCCTGGTTCTGGCCGTCGATGTGCAGGTCATTGTATATGGTTTGCGCCAAAGTACGACTGATGCCGCGAACTTTTGCGAGATCGTCGACGCCGGCGCCCATGACGCCCTGAAGGCCGCCGAACTGCCGCAACAGTTCGCGTCGTTTTTTGGGGCCGAGCCCCGGTATCTGCTCGAGCCGCGACGTGTTGCGTGCTTTCGCACGCCGCTGCCGGTGACCCGTGATAGCGAAACGGTGTGCTTCATCGCGGATCTGCTGCACGAGCAGGAGCGCCGGCGAATCCGGCGGTAACTGCAGCGCCGTCTTGCGGCCCGGGATGAAGAGCCGCTCCGCGCCTGGCTTGCGTGCCCTGCCCTTCGCGACCGCAACCACCTGCAGCCAGTCGAGTTCGAGCTCCCGCAGTACGGAAGTCGCCTCGGACAGCTGCCCCTTGCCGCCGTCGACGAACAGCAGGTCCGGCATCGGCACCGCGCCTTTCTTGATGCGCGCGTATCGACGCCGGAGCGCCTCCGCAAGCGCCGAGTAGTCATCACCCGCCGAGGCGGGGCTCAGATTGAAACGCCGGTAGTCGCTTTTTAGCGGACCCGCCGTATTGAACACGACGCAGGATGCGACCGTGGCTTCGCCCGAGGTATGGCTAACGTCGAAACACTCGAGCCGCTCGGGCGCTTCCTCGAGGTCCAGCGCTTCGGCCAGCGCCGCGAACTGTCGCCGAATAGTCGCGTTGCTCGCCAGCCTGAGGTTGAGCCCCTGCTCTGCATTGGTGCAGGCCATCGCGAGCCAGCGCTTGCGGTCGCCGCGCACGTTGCTCTTGATGACGACCTTTCTCCCCATGCGATCGCCGAGCTCCGCTTCAAGCAGCTCGCGATCTTCGATATCGGTATCGATAATGATTTCGCCGGGCACGTCGCGGCCCAGGTAGTACTGCGCGACGAAGCTGTTGAGAATCCTGTGCTTGTCGGCTTCGCCCTGGGCGCGAGGAAAATGATCGCGGCTGCCGACCACGGCACCGTTGCGAAGGAACAATACGGTGACGCAATGCACACCGCCGTTGGACGCAAAGCCGATCACGTCGAGATCCTTGCCCGCGCTGCGCGACACGAGCTGACGCGCCTCGATCTCCTTGAGCTTTGCAATCTGGTCACGGAACCGCGCCGCCAGCTCATACTCCTGTGCATCCGAAGCCGCCTCCATGCGCTCGACGAAGGTGTTGATCACGCTCCGATTGCGACCCTCCAGGAACTGTATCGCCGCACCGATGTCGCGGGCGTAATCCTGCTCGCTGATGAGACCGACGCAGGGCGCGGTACAGCGCCGGATCTGGTGCTGCAGGCAGGGCCGAGAGCGATTCCGGAAAAAGGTGTCACGGCAGTTGCGGATCAGGAACAGTTTCTGCAGGTCGTTGAGCGTCTGGCGCACGGCGCTCGTGCTCGGGTACGGCCCGAAATAGCGCCCCTTGCCTGTCCGCGGCCCGCGGTGGAACCGCAGCCGCGGAAACGGGTGATCGGTTGAAACATAGATGTACGGGTAGCTCTTGTCATCGCGCAACAGGACGTTGAATTTCGGCTTGTGCTGCTTGATGAGGTTGTACTCGAGCAGCAGCGCCTCCGCTTCCGTGTTGGTCACCGTCACCTCGACGCGCGCCACGAGCTGCATCATCGCGGCGGTCTTGGCGGACGTCTGCGTGCGGTGAAAATAGCTCGACACGCGTTTCTTGAGATCCCGCGCTTTGCCGACGTAGATGACCTTGTGCTTTGCATCGAGCATGCGGTAGACGCCGGGGCGATGGGTCAGTGTGCGCAGGAAGGGTTGTGCGTCGAATGCGGGCTGGTCGTTCATTTGCCGTCAAATATGCCATGAATCTGTGGCAGGAGCGGTTCTCGAACCGCGATCGCGGCCCCCGGCCTACTCCTGCGGCGGACGCAACAGTTCCTCCGCACGCTCGAACACGGCCTCGAACATTTCGGGCGTGAGGCGGCCCGTGTTGGTGTTGTAGCGGCTGCAATGATACGAGTCGAGCAGGTAGAACGCGCCGAGATCATGATCGGCCGCGTGTGCGAACCTGTAGTCGGCCTGGCGCAGGCCGCGTGCCTTCACGATTGCCCGGTGCGCGATACCGCCGAGCGCGAGCGCCACGGAGCCCGGTTCCAGCGTCTCGAGTTCGTTCGCGAGAAAGCGGTTGCAGGTATTGATCTCCGCGCCGACGGGCTTGTTGTCCGGCGGCAGGCACTTGACCGCATTGGTGATGCGGCAGTCGAGAAGTGTCAGGCCGTCGTCCGCCGACAGGGACTCTGGCCCGGAACCAAACCCGTACTTGTGCAGCGTCTCATACAGCAGGATACCGGCGTGGTCACCCGTGAACGGCCGGCCCGTCCGGTTGGCCCCGTGCATGCCGGGCGCGAGCCCGACGATCAACAGCCGTGCCGACGCATCGCCGAACGGCGGCACCGGCCGGCAGTAATAATCGGGGTGACGCGCACTGACATCATCGAGGAAACCGGCCAGCCTCGGGCAGGCCCGGCAACCCTGGTCGAAAATCGCTTTGTCCACGGATCCGGCCTCAGTCGTCATCCATGTGACGAATCACGGCGCGGCCGAACTCGCTGCAGCCCACGAGCGTGGCGCCCGGGATGAGCTCCTCGAGTTCCTCCTCGACTTCCCTGCGGTCGTGCGGCCGCTCCTTGCGTATCGGCCGATGCATGGCCTCGCGCAGGCGGGCGAGGTCGAATGTGAGTTCACCGTTCGCGATCGTGTTTGCGACGCCCTTCATGATCAGGTCCGCTGCCTCGATCCAGCCCATGTAGCGCAGCATCATCTCGGCCGAGAGGATCAGCGAGCCGGGGTTGACGCGGTCCTTGCCGGCAAACCCCGGTGCCGTACCGTGCGTGGCTTCGAACACGCCGACGGCATCGCCGATGTTCGCGCCCGGCGCGATGCCGATGCCGCCAACCTGCGCGGCGAGCGCATCGGAGATGTAGTCGCCATTGAGATTGAGCGTCGCGATGATGTCGTATTCCTCGGGCCGCATCAGGATCTGCTGCAGGAAGTTGTCGGCGATCACATCCTTGATGATGATCTCGTTGCCGGTCACCGGATTCGGGAAGCTGAGCCAGGGCCCGCCGTCCTTCTCGGTCGCACCGAACTCGGTGCGCGCGACGTCGTAGCCCCACTGGCAGAACGCACCCTCGGTGAACTTCATGATGTTGCCCTTGTGCACGAGGGTCACGGAACTCTGGTCGCGATCGATACAGTACTGGATCGCTTTGCGAACCAGCCGCTCGGAGCCTTCGCGCGACACCGGCTTGATGCCGATACCGGAGCTCGCCGGGAAGCGAATCTTCTTGGTGCCCAGCTCGTGCTGCAGGAAGTGAATGAGTTTCTGCACTTCCTGCGAACCGGTCGGATACTCGATGCCGGCGTAGATGTCTTCCGTGTTCTCGCGGAACACGGTCATGTCCACGAGGTTCGACTCCTTCATCGGCGTGATCACGCCCGGAAAATAGCGGATCGGCCGCACGCAGGCATACAGGTCCAGTGTCTGCCGGATGGACACGTTCAGCGAGCGAATGCCGCCGCCGATCGGCGTGGCGAGCGGACCCTTGATGGACACGACGTACTTCTCCATCGCGTGCAGGGTCTCTTCCGGCATGTAGACATCGCCACCGTAGACTTCCGTGGCCCGTTGGCCGGCATAGACCTGCATCCATCCGATCTTGCGGGTATCTCCGTAGGACTTGCTGACGGCTGCGTTGACCACGTCGAGCATGACCGGCGTGACGTCGATGCCGATGCCGTCACCCTCGATATAGGGGATGACCGGCCGGTCCGGGA
>CBDUCE010000236.1:0-4600 GCA_965365575.1 uncultured Gammaproteobacteria bacterium | reverse complement strand
TGCGAAATACCTCGCGGCTCTCGGGCGTCATGATCGCACCGGGCTGAACGTGGTTAGCCGTAATCCCGAAGCTTCCGGTCTCGGCTGCGAGCGCACGGGAAATTGCCGCGAGGTCCCGCTCGGCCTTCTGGCTCGCAGACCGGGCGTTCGCTGCAAAGGTGCTTCGCAAGAAGCCCATGTTGATGATGCGCCCGGCCGGGCTCTTCTTGAGATATGGCATCGCTGAACGGCACATCGCCATGATCAGTTCGGCGCGCCGGCGCAGCAACTCGTCGAGCCCGGCCTCGTCATCGGCGATCGGCGCCTTCGGCGCCAGCGGGAACTCGTTGACGAGAATGTCGAGCGTGCCGAATTTCCCGGCCGCTTCTTCTACCAGCGCCGGGATCCTGTCCGGATCGTCGAACTCCGTCGCAAGGCCATGGATGCCCCGGACGGTTGCGAAATGCTGCTCGACGCCGCTCTTCGGGTCATCGACGGCGAGCACTTCCGCGCCGTGCTTGATGAGGGTTCGCGCGACGGCCTCACCGATTCCTCCGGCGGCGCTCGTCACGAGCGCTTTCATTCCGTACAGACGCAACGGTCCGGCCATGTCTACTCCTTGCCCGATCGAAAAAGGCTGAGCGCAGCGAAGCGCGCTCAGTCAGGTAGGCGATACTCAGCGAATTGCTTTCGTAATTCAATCTTCTTGACTTTGCCGGTGGCCGTATGTGGCAGCTCATCGACGAACACCACGTCGTTCGGCACCCACCAGGTCGCCACTTTACCGTTGAAAAACGCGAGCAGCTCGTCCTTGCTCACGTCCTCGCCTTCCGCTTTTACGACGACGAGCAAAGGACGTTCGGTCCACTTCGGGTGCGCCACACCGATCACGGCGGCTTCGGCCACGGCGGGATGGCCCATCGCGGCATTCTCCAGCTCGATCGAGCTGATCCACTCGCCGCCGGACTTGATGACATCCTTGGTCCTGTCGGTGATGGCCATGTATCCCTGTGGATCTATGGTCGCGACATCGCCGGTCTCGAACCAGCCGTCGTCCGTGTGCGTGCCACCGCTGCCCTCGAGTTTGAAGTAGTCGCTGCATATCCAGGGACCGCGAACCTGCAACGCGCCAAAGGCCTTCCCGTCCCAGGGCAGTTCCTCGCCATTGTCATCCACGATGCGCATCTCGACACCGAAAATCCCCCGCCCTGCCTTGGTCGCAAGGTCGAGTTGCTCGTCCTTCGAGAGCCCTTCGAGCCCGGCCTTGATCGTGTTGACCGTGCCGATCGGGCTCGTCTCCGTCATGCCCCAGCCCTGGCGAAGCTCGACGCCGTGCTTGTCGCGAAACGCTTCGATCATGGCGCGCGGCACGGCAGCGCCGCCGACGAGCGAGCGCTGCAGCTTGTCGAGTCGCTTGCCGGCGCTCTCGGTGTATTGCAGCAGCGCCAGCCAGACCGTCGGCACCCCGAGCGCCATGGTGACGTCTTCGCTTTCCATGAGCTCGTAAAGCGCCTCGCCGTCCCCCATCTTCGGGCCCGGCAACACGAGCTTGGCGCCGGCCATCAGCGCCGCGTACGGCACACCCCAGGCGTTGACGTGAAAGAATGGCACGACGGGCAGGACCACGTCGCGGCTCGACATGCCTGCAACGTCGATCGACAGCGTCCCGTAGGCGTGCAAAATCGTCGAACGGTGATCGTAGAGGACCCCCTTGGGATTGCCGGTGGTACCCGAGGTATAGCAGAGCGCCGAGGCCGTGCGCTCGTCGAGTTCAGGCCAGTCGAATTCAGCGGGCTCCGCGGCGATCAGGGTCTCGTAGCACATCACGTTGGGCAGGGCGGTGTCCGGCATGTGTGCTTCATCGGTCATGACGATGAACCCCTCTACGTTGGGGATCTTGTCGGCAATTGCCTGAAGCAGCGGCACGAACATCGCGTCGACGCAGATGAAGCGGTCCTCCGCATGGTTGATGATGTACACGATCTGCTCGGGGAAAAGCCGGGGGTTGATCGTGTGGCACACGTATCCGCTGCCGCTGACGCCGTAATAGACCTCCAGGTGCCGGTAGTCATTCCATGCGAGCGATGCGACTCTTTCGCCCTGCTCGATGCCGAGGCGGCCGAGCGCATTTGCGAGTTGCTTCGCGCGCGCCACCGCCTCGCGGACCGTGTAGCGATGTCGCGGATTGTCGGCCGTTACCGAGACTATCTCGCGATCGCCGTGAAATTTCTCGGCATGCTGCGCTATCGAGGAGATAAGCAGCTGCGCTTCCATCATCAGACCTTTCATGACGGTATGTCCTTTTCTTGTTGTGCCGTGCCCGCCGGCATCGATACGACGCTTACGTGCTATGCTTTATGGCGCTGTACGGCCTTCAGGTTACCATCAAAAACTACTGATTTTGAAGAATAAAACGAAAACCACCTTGAGGGTCGGCGTTGCCCAGATCGCGCCGGTCTGGCTCGACCGCAACGCCACCGTAACCAGGGTCATCGAGTGGATTCGCGAAGCCGCCGCGCAGGGCTGCGAACTGGTTGTGTTCGGCGAAGCCCTGATTCCGGGATACCCTTTCTGGGTGGAACGCACCGACGGTGCGCGCTTCGAATCCGAACTGCAGAAAGAACTGTACCGCCATTACGTCGAACAATCGGTATGCATCGAGGCAGGCGACCTGGATGGCATACGCGACGCGGCCCGGCAACACGCGATCGCCGTCTACCTCGGCGTCATGGAACGGGCCCCCGATCGCGGCGGACACAGCCTTTACGCCAGCATGGTCTACGTCGATGCCGGCGGCGACATCGGTTCAGTGCACCGCAAACTGATGCCGACCTACGAAGAACGGCTCGTGTGGGCAATTGGCGACGGCAACGGCCTGCGCACCCACAGGCTCGGACCCTTTACGGCCGGCGGTCTGAATTGCTGGGAAAACTGGCTGCCGCTGGCGCGTGCGGCGCTGTATGCCCAGGGTGAAGACCTGCACGTGGCAATCTGGCCGGGCAGCCTCCGCAACACCGAAGACATCTCTCGTTTCATTGCCCGCGAGGGCCGCTGCTTCGTGGTCTCGGTATCGGGACTCATGCGCCGCTCCGACATTCCTGACTGCCTGCCCCGGGTCGAGCTGTTGCGCGACACGGCGGACGAGGTCATGGCGAACGGCGGCTCATGTATTGTGGCGCCGACCGGCGAATGGTTGCTCGAGCCGGAGACGGGCGTGGAATCATTGCGTGTCGCGGAACTCGACCACCGTACCGTGCTCGAAGAAAGACAGAACCTCGACGTCGCCGGCCATTATTCACGGCCCGACGTCACGCAACTCCTGGTCAACCGGCGCCGCCAGTCGACGGCCGAATTTTCAGACTAGCCTATGAAACACCGTGTGAAATTCTCGTGTTGCCTCCTGCTCATGGCGCTTCCGGCAGCCGCCGAGCTGCCGGAGGGCTACTGGCCGGCGGAACGAACGCAGCCGATACTCGATTCCCGCCGCGAGGTCACGCTCGCACCGGATCTCGGACATCTTTCGCCGGCCGAACTCGCCGCGGTCGATGAACTGCTGGCCGCCGGCAGGATCATGCAATCGCTTTACGAGCAGCAGCTGCACGAGGAAGCGCTCGCGGCAAAGCAGCGCCTGGACGCATTGCATGCAGCGGACCCGGATGCGACCCGCAACCTGCTCGATATGTACTACCTGTTCAAGGGCCCTGTCGCGACGACACTCGACAACGAGCGGCTGCCGTTCATGCCCGTCGGCAGCCCGAACCCGGGGAAGACCGTGTACCCGGCAGGACTGACACGGCCCGAAATAGACGCGTTCCTCGAAGCGTACCCGGCGGCGCGCGAAGCGATACTCGCCGAACGCAGCCTGGTCAGGCGGGCGACTGCAGAGTCCCTGGCAGGCGATCTCACGCGGCTGGAAGAGCACCCCGGCGTCGAGGCACTGCATCCCGGGTTGCGCGGGCGGCTCGAAGCTACCGACCGGGACCCAGCGACACTGTATGCCGTCCCGTACGCGCTGGCCTACGCCCGACCACTCGCCGATGCACGACGGCACCTGGAGCTTGCGGCAGAATTGATCGAGGAGGAAACACCGGACTTCGCAGCGTATCTCCGCAACCGCAGTCGCGATCTCCTGTCCGGCGACTACGAGTCGGGCGATGCGTCATGGGTAACAGGCCAATTCGGCAACCTCAACCTGCAATTCGGCAGCTACGAGTCGTACGACGATAATCTGCTGGGTATCAAGGCGTTTTACAGCGCAAGCCTGCTGGCTCGCGACGAAGACAGGAGCCGGGCGCTCGCCGCCGCGATGACCGAGTTGCAGTCGATCGAGGATGCCCTGCCCTATGAGCACCAAAAGCGGGTGCGCTCGCACATTCCCGTCGGCGTTTACAACGTCGTCGCCGATTTCGGCCAGGCACGAGGCGCCAACACTGCCACGATTCTGCCCAACGATGCAGACCATGCGCGGAAGTACGGCCGTATCGTCCTGATACGCAACAACATCCTCGGCAACCCGGCGATCTTCGAGGACGTCAAGCAGCGCTTCGACGCCGTCGTGGCCCCGGAGTATCGCAAGCACCTGACGATCGACGGCAGCTTCAACCGCACGCTCTGGCACGAG
>CBDUCE010000235.1:0-4621 GCA_965365575.1 uncultured Gammaproteobacteria bacterium | reverse complement strand
GCCGGCAATAACCGTTATCATACGCGCTGATTTCGGCCCCGTGGCCCCGGCCGGACTCAAACTTGGGCATCGGGCATGAAATCGTATCAGGCTGAGAGGACCGGCGTGCGCGCGGTCCCGGATTGGTATTGGCTTGCAGCGGGCGGCAGAGGGTAACGAACGGAACGGTATGGCAGGACACAGTAAATGGGCGAATATCCAGCATCGCAAGGGCGCCCAGGACAAGAAACGCGGCAAACTCTTCACGAAGCTGATCCGTGAAATCACGGTTGCGGCGAAGATGGGCGGCAGTGATCCGGACGCGAATCCGCGTCTGCGCCTGGCTATCGACAAGGCCAAGGCGCAGAGCATGCCGAAGGACAATATCGAGCGCGCCATCAAGCGCGGCGCGGGAGAACTCGATGGTGCCGAATACCAGGAGATGCGCTACGAGGGGTATGGTCCCGGCGGAACGGCCGTAATGGTGGACTGCCTGACCGACAACAGGAACCGTACCGTTGCCGAGGTCCGCCATGCATTCTCCAAGTTCGGCGGCAATCTTGGCGCCGACGGCTCTGTAAACTACCTGTTCAATCACGTCGGCCAGTTGCTGTATCCCGAAGACACGGACGAGGACGCCATCATGGAGGCGGCGATCGAATCGGGCGCCGAAGACGTCGTCGTCGACGACGAGGGCTCGATCGAAGTACTGACGGAACCGGCCGAATTCGAGAGAGTGCGCGACGCCATGCGCAAGGCGGGCTTCGATCCGGAATCCGCACAGCTCACGATGCGTGCCTCCACGAATTCGGAGCTCGACGTGAACGACGCCGCATCGATGGTGAAACTGCTCGAGACACTGGAGGATCTCGACGACGTGCAGGAGGTATACAGCAACGCGGACATCAGCGACGATGTGCTTGCGCAGATCTGAGAATCGAATTGGCCAGCACGCGACGCATCCTCGGCATTGACCCCGGCTCCCGGACGACCGGTTTCGGCGTGCTGGATTTTTCCGGCGACGACCCGACCTACGTCGCCAGCGGCACCGTGAGCAGTGCAAACGGTGCCTTTCCCGAACGTTTGCGGCAGATCTTTACCGCGGTCGGCGAGATCGTCGCCGTGTACCGCCCCGACGTCGTGGCGATCGAGAGCGTTTTCATGCACAAGAACGCGGGCAGCGCGCTGAAGCTCGGTCAGGCCCGTTCGGCAGCGTTGTGCGCAACCTTTGGCTTCGACGTGGACGTTTACGAGTATGCGCCGCGGGAGATCAAGCAGGCGATCGTGGGGACGGGTGCGGCGACCAAACAGCAGGTGCAGCACATGGTGATCACGCTCCTGAAACTGGATGCTGCCCCGGGCCTGGATGCGGCGGATGCGCTGGCGGCGGCTTTGTGTCACGGGCACCAGCATCGCATACGGGCAAGGCTTGCGCTGCGCGAGGCCACGGTGCTGCCGCGATGATCGGTTCTCTGCGCGGCAGGCTGACGCTCAAGCAGGCGCCTTCGGTCATTATCGAGTGTCATGGCGTCGGCTACGAGGTCGAGACGCCGATGTCGACCTTCCTGGAGCTGCCGCCGACGGGGGACGAGTTGTTCCTGTTTACGCACATGGTCGTTCGCGAGGATGCGCAGATGCTCTATGGCTTCGCGACACAAGAGGAGCGCGCACTGTTTCGCATGCTGCTGAAGATCAGCGGCGTGGGCGCGAAGATGGGGCTTGCCGTGCTGTCGGCAATGAGCGTCGATGGTTTCAGGCGCTGCGTCGAATACGAGGACGCCGCTTCGCTGGTCAAGGTGCCCGGCGTCGGCAAGAAGACAGCCGAGCGCCTGATCATCGAAATGCGCGACCGGATCGACACACCATCCGCACAACCGGGAGCCACAACGGTCGAAGTACAGGCCGGGGCGAAGTCGGAAGCCGTGGATGCGCTGATATCGCTCGGCTACAAGCCGCGCGAAGTTCAGAAACTGATCGGCGAACTCGACGTTGACGGCAAGACGGCAGAGGATATCATCCGGCTCGCATTGCGACAGGTGGCGCTCTAAATCATGACCGGTATCGAACACGATCGACTGGCCAGCGGTGAGTCGAAGCCCGAGGACAAGCTGTTCGACCGTGCGATCCGGCCGAAGCGGCTGACCGAGTACGTCGGTCAGCCGGGCGTCAAGCAACAGATGGGCATCTTCATCGAAGCGGCGCGTCGGCGCAGTGAAGCCCTCGATCACGTGCTGATATTTGGACCGCCCGGGCTCGGCAAGACCACGCTGGCCCACATCGTAGCCAATGAAATGGGGGTCAATCTGCGGCACACGTCCGGTCCCGTGCTGGAGCGCCCGGGTGACCTCGCCGCGATACTGACCAACCTCGAACCGAACGACGTGCTGTTCGTGGACGAGATCCACCGCCTCAGCCCGGTCGTCGAAGAGGTCCTGTACCCGGCGTTGGAGGATTTCCAGCTCGACATCATGATCGGTGAGGGACCGGCGGCGCGCTCGATCAAGCTCGACCTGCAGCCGTTCACGCTGATCGGCGCGACGACGCGCGCAGGCCTGCTGACATCGCCGCTGCGTGATCGTTTCGGCATCGTGCAGCGGCTGGAGTTTTATTCCGTGGACGAGCTCGAGGCCATCGCGCGGCGTTCCGCGGAAATCCTGCAGCTGCCAATCGAGGGTGAAGGCGCGCGGCAGATTGCGCGCCGCGCGCGGGGAACGCCGCGAATCGCGAACCGCCTGCTGCGCCGGGTGCGCGACTTTGCCGAGGTCGAGGCTGACGGCGTCGTCACCGGGGCCGTAGCCGGCAGTGCCATGGACATGCTGCAGGTCGACCCTTACGGCTTCGACGCCATGGACCGGCGCCTGCTACGAACGATCATCGACAAGTTCGATGGCGGCCCGGTGGGCATCGACAGCCTCGCTGCCGCCATCGGCGAAGAGCGCGGCACGATCGAGGACGTCCTGGAGCCCTACCTGATCCAGCAGGGATTCATGATGCGAACGGCCCGTGGCCGCGTTGCGACGAAGAACGCCTACCTGCATTTCGGACTGGCGCCGCCGGCTTCCGGGGCGCCGCCCGAATTGCCGTTGTTCGATCAGGATTGAGCCGACCATGACGGATGTGACAGCGACAGAACCCTTCCAGTGGCCGGTGCGCGTTTATTATGAAGATACGGACGCGCAGGGCGTCGTGTACTACGCAAACTACTTTCGCTTCATGGAGCGCGCACGCACGGAGTGGCTACGTGCCCTGGGCGTCAATCAGCAGCAGATGCTCAATGAAGACCGGCGCATGTTCGTGGTGACCCGGACGGAACTGGATTTTATCGTCCCGGCGAGATTCAACGACGAGCTGATCGTCACGGCGCGTCTGTCGGGATTGAGCCGCGCCACCTTCGACATCGAGCAAATCATTTACCGCGAAAGTCCCGACGGCACGATCTGCTGCCGGGGCGGTGTTCGCGCCGCATATCTGAATGCCGACACGCTGAAACCTCAGCGTGTGCCGGCGTCACTATTCGAGGAAAATCCATCATGACAGCTGACCTATCGGTCATCGGCCTGCTGCTGCAGGCCAGTATCCCCGTCAAGATCGTAATGATCCTGCTGATACTCGCGTCCCTGGTTTCGTGGACCATCATCTTCACCAAGCGGCGGCTGATTCGCCGCACGCGGTCGGCCTCGGACGATTTCGAGGCGTCCTTCTGGTCGGGTGGCGATCTCAACACGCTGTACCAGAGCGCGTCCCGGAGCAAGGGCGGGTCGCTCGGCATGGCGAGCATCTTCGAGAGCGGCTTCAGGGAGTTCAACCGCGGCCTGCAGAGCGGCGAGGTCAATCCAGACAAACTCATCGAGGAATGCCGCCGCGCCATGCACGTGTCGCAGATGCGCGAGGTGGACCGCCTGGAGCAGGGCCTCGCGCCGCTCGCGACGATCGGCTCGACCAGCCCCTACATCGGCCTGTTCGGCACGGTATGGGGCATCATGAGCGCCTTCATGGAGATCGGCAACATGCAGTCCGCGACGCTCGCGACCGTGGCGCCGCCGATTGCCGAAGCGCTGATCGCAACCGCCATGGGGCTGTTTGCCGCCATCCCCGCCGTGATCGCGTACAACCATTATGCCGACAAGGTCGTGCGGCTCGAGTACCGCTACGACGGTTTCATGGAGGAATTCCAGAGCATCCTGCATCGTCACGCGCGCGCCAAACGGGGTAAGTGACATGCCGACGCCGCTGCAGAAACGCAAACTGATGGGCGAGATCAACGTCGTCCCCTATATCGACGTCATGCTCGTCCTGCTGGTCATTTTCATGGTGACGGCCCCGTTGCTCACGCAGGGTATCGAGGTTGACCTGCCCAAAGCGGCGGCGGAGCCGATCCAGGACGCGCCGAACACGCCGCCGCTGGTGCTCAGTGTCGACAAGGAGGGCAATCTCTATATCAATGTCGGCGACGATGAGGACCAGCCGACGACGGGAGAGGAGGTCATCCGCCGCGTCGGGATCGTACTTCGCACGAGCCCGGAGACGCCGATACTCGTGAAGGCCGATCGCGCGGTGCCCTATGGCAACGTGGTCGGTGCCATGGTCGTCCTGCAGCAGGGCGGTGCCGAGAGCATCGGTTTCGTCACCGATCCGCTGGATA
>CBDUCE010000234.1:0-4631 GCA_965365575.1 uncultured Gammaproteobacteria bacterium | reverse complement strand
TCTTCGACCGGCGCGGCCGCGACGAATACGGCCCGGTCCGGGAGTTGCTGGATGCGGGCCAGTCAGTCAGCGCCGAGATCAATGATCGTCGTGTCGCCATCGCCGGGATGTACGAGGTCGGTACGTCCTTTGGCCTGGACGGGGGAATCATCACCTCCGATCTCAATTTCCTGCGGATATTGCCTACCCGCAGGAAGTCGGCCATCGACTTCGGTCTCATCAAGCTGGAGCCGGGGCAGGATGCGACTGAAATACAGGGGCGGATTCGGGAGGCGATTCCGCAGGATGTGCTCGTGCTGACCCGCCAGGAATTCATGGACCTCGAAATCCGGTATTGGAACAAGACCACGCCCATCGGCTACATCTTCGCTTTTGGCGCCATTATGGGCCTGATTGTCGGCCTGATCATCGTCTACCAGATACTGTTTGCCGACGTGCAGGATCATCTGCAGGAATACGCCACGCTCAAGGCCATGGGTTATACCCACGGCTACCTGCGCAACGTGGTCTTGCAGGAGGCGATCATACTGGCCGTGCTCGGCTTTGTCCCGGGAATGGGAATCGCTCACCTCGTGTTTACAAAGGGCGCGGACGCGACGCGGCTGCCACTGGAAATGAGCCTCGAAAGTGCGCTCTCGGTATTCGCGTTAACCGTGGCGATGTGTGCGGGCTCAGGGATGATGGCCCTGCGCAAACTGCGAGCCGTGGATCCCGCGGAGGTATTCTGATGGGGTCCGACGCACGGATCACCCTGGAGGACGTGTCCTACTCCTACGGCAAGGGCGCCCTGCAAAAGCAAATCCTGTTCGACATCGGTGCGAGAATCGATGGCGGTGAAATTGTCATACTGACCGGGCCGTCCGGCTCGGGCAAAACCACGTTACTCACCCTTATCGGCGCGCTGCGGTCGGCGCAGAAAGGCAGCGTCAATGTGTTGGGCCAGGAACTCCTCAATGCCGGCGAGAAAACCCAGATCAGGGTGCGGCGGCAGATCGGCTATATATTCCAGTCCCACAACCTGCTCGACAGTCTCACCATTCACCAGAATGTTCAGATGGCGCTGCAGCTCGGCGGCATTAAAGGGCGGGACGCGAAGGAGCGCATTGCCACGGTCCTGCAGCGGGTCGGACTGGCCGACCACGAGCACAAGTTCCCGGGTGAGCTGTCGGGCGGCCAGAAACAGCGTGCAGGTATTGCCCGTGCGCTGGTCAATCGCCCGGCGATCGTGCTGGCCGACGAGCCGACAGCATCGCTCGACAAGCAATCCGGCCGCGACGTGGTGAAGCTTATCGAGGATCTGGCGCGCGAGGACGGTTCGGCGGTAATCCTGGTGACCCATGACAACCGCATTCTCGATGTTGCGGACCGCATCCTGCATCTCGAGGATGGCCGCATGAAGTCATTGAGCGAGGTGGTATCCGAGGGCACCAGCCGGATGCTCAACCTGCTGGAGAAACACGACCCACAGTCCGCAAACTACCTGGCCACGTTCTCCTTTGCCCTCGCCAGGGTCGCCTACGCCGACAGCGAAGTCAGCGACAGTGAACGAGATGAAATGCGCCGCATACTGCACGAGGTGGCCAGGCTGGAGCCTGCCGAGGTGGAGTTCGTCATGGAATTGTCGATGATGCAGAGACGCGCCAGGTCTGGCCTGGACAATCGCATTATGAACCCGGCCCTAGACAAAGTGCGTGCGGAGCACTTCCTGAATTCACTGTATGCAATGGCTCGCGCAGATGGCGTTACGACCAGCGAAGAACTCCAGGAAATCCTGGCGATAACGGCGGAATTCGGGCTGGCAGAGAAAGCGTCTTCCGAGCCTGACTGAAGCGCCCGCTGTTTGCCCCTGCTGCTTCTCGAAAGCGAGGCAAGACTGCTGCCGAAGCTTAATCAGAATTCGTATAACAGCCCTGTTCCAGAATGCGGTTGATCATCATTTGCCGGCAGGTTGTTTTGACTTTGACATGACGACGTGAACGCGTCCGTGTCTGCCTGCCCGGCGTTCGTTGAGTTGAAAAACCAGCTGCTTGACCGCCTCTTTCACACTGTTGAGGCTCCCTTGCCGGTATCCGCGAATCGTATTGGTTCCCTGCACGATTTCGTACCGGTGCCAATTGGCACCGTCCATATCGGCCGGCGGCTCAGTGGGCCGAACCGAGACAATTTCGTAGTGTTCTTCAATCATCAGGCGGTATGTCCTCCATAAAGGTAATCGGGCAATCGTGGCCGGCCTGCATCCCTCTGAGACCCTGCTCCGGAAGTCGCCGGTCGGCGCGATGAGGTCACGATACGGGTTACGTGCTTAGAGCCAGGCAGGACGGGAGGCGCACGCCTGCAACACGTCCAGGTCGGAATTGATTATAACAGCTAAACGCGTTCGGCGGCGCTGATAGCGAGCTTTGGGTCCGCACGATTTCACGCCGATCTATTTGTGCTAGTGTCTCGGCCATCCGGAATTATCCGGCAACTGCGCCGCTACCGGAGTAAGCCCTGCAAAAGCGTATGAACGCATGACTTCTTCCCCGATCCGCGGCGTACTGGTGCCGCTGCTGACGCCATTCAACGACGACATGACGGTCGCGAACGATCTCTACGTCGCGCACGCAAAGCACCTGCTCGACGAGGGCTGCGCCGGATTGGTGCCTTTCGGCACCACCGGCGAGGCGTTGTCGGTGGGCATCGACGAACGCATCGCTGCGATAACAGCGCTTGTCGACGCAGGTGTCGACCCGGCACTGATGATCCCGGGGACCGGGCTGTCAAACGTCGCGGACACCGCGCGGCTGTCCCGCGCCTGCCTGGACATGGACTGTGCCGGCGTCATGACGCTGCCGCCCTTCTACTACAAGGGTGTCAGCGAGGACGGTCTCTACCGGCACTTCGTGAAGTTGCTCGAAGCCATCGGCGAGGACGCCCGCATCTTCCTCTACCACATCCCGCCGATCGCGGTCGTCGGCATCCCGGTAACCCTCGCGGCACGCCTGCACGCGGAGTTCCCGGAGCAGATCGTTGGCATCAAGGACAGCTCCGGCGATTGGGATAACACGCGCGCGCTGCTCGACATCGACCGGCTCATCGTCTACCCGGGATCGGAGCTGCCGCTCGTCGAGGCGCTCGATCTCGGCGCACCGGGCTGCATCTCGGCGACGGCCAACCTCAATGGTGGCGCCATCGCGAGGCTTATCGACGCGTACTTCGAGGGTGATGCAGGACGCGTGCACGAACTGCAGCGGGACGTAAAGCGCTTTCGGCTGCTGCTGCAGGACTACGCGCCGATTCCCGCTCAGAAACGGCTGCTTGCTATCTCCACCGGCGACAAACGCTGGGCCAACGTGCGCCCGCCACTGGTCGAGATGCCCGGAAAACAGGGCCGGGAGCTGCTCACTACGCTGCGCCGTGAATTCGACTTCGAGATAGCAACGGGCCAGTCGGGCCACCCCGGTTCCGGCATCTAAAGAATGACGAACGCGTACCCGATGTAGGCAATCGCGGCCACGGTCGCGGCGATGATCGCGTAAGGCAGCTGCGTCAGCGCGTGCTCCATGACGTTGATCCCGCTGCTCTGGGCCGACAGAACGGTTGCGTCGCCATAAAAACAGGCGTGGCTGCCGAAGGAACTCGCCGACAACAGGGCGCCGATCGTGAGCGAGGTCGGGACGTCCATCGCCGCGCCGAGCGGCATGACGATGGGGATCGCGATGGCGAACACCCCCCACGACGAGCCCGTAGCAAACGACACCAGCGCCATCGTCAGAAACACGATCACCGGGTACAGAAGCGGCGACATCAGCGGTTGCACGGACCCGATGACGTACTGTGGCAGCCCGAGCTGGTCGTTCACGGTCTTGAACATGAAGGCGACAACCACGATCGCGAGCGGCGGAATCATGATTTTGAATCCGTCGAGCACCGCGTCGAGCGCCTCGAATGCGCCGAGGAGCTTCATCACGACGACCAGCGGAATGGTCAGCGCAAGGGTGGCAATGATGCCGCGCAGAAGGTCGATATCGAAATACCAGGAGAAGCCGATCAGAGCGAGCAGCGGCACGAGAAACACCCAGATATTGCTGCGCGGCTTGCCGTTCTCGTCGACCGGCCCGTCGACGACCTCGATCTGGTCGACGGGTTCTATCGCGACGATGCCCTGCTGCGCGAGTTCCTCGGCGGCTTTCATCGGGCCGATGAGCGGAAACCGCCCGGTTGCGACCAGCGGCACGAGCAGCAGCGCGATAATCGGATAGAACATAAAGGGAATGCCCGAGATGTACATCATCATCCCCTCGCCCACCGCGGCGGCCCCGGTCGTCTCGAGCACCGCGGCAAAAAACACGGCCCACGTGGAGATCGGGACGAGCACGCAGGTCGGCGCCGCCGTCGAATCGACGACGTAGGACAGCATCGCCCGCGACACCTTGAAGCCGTCAGTGACTTTCTTCATCGAATTGCCGATCGCGATCGCGTTCAGGTAGTCATCGATGAACAGGACCATGCCGAGAAACCAGGTGACGAGCATGGACTTGTTGCGTGTGTTGGCGTGCTCGGCCATCTTGCGCGCAAAGGCGGAGGCGCCGCCCGTCTTGATCAGGATGTAGATCAGGCTGCCCATGAGCCCGCAGACCATGATGACCCAG
>CBDUCE010000233.1:0-4643 GCA_965365575.1 uncultured Gammaproteobacteria bacterium | reverse complement strand
GCCTGGCACTTAAAGTCACTGTCCCCAATCTCTCGCTCGATTGCGCGATCCAGGTCGACCACTGCTTCTGCCGCTTTGGCGGGGTCGATGCCGCTCTGCGTCTCGAGTAGCTCGAAAATGATCTGTCGGTTGCGATCAAGGAACGCGTTGGCACGTGTTCCCAGTGCTTTCAGCCAATCAACGACCTGCGCGCGGTATTTGTCGATCGGTTCGCCTCGCTTTGCGATTTTGGCAAGATTCGCGGCGAAGGCATCGACCTGCTCGAAGATCTCCCGTTCGCGTTCGTCCAGGCGGCTGCGCACCAATCTCTGGTACCCGGGCTCGACCTCCGCAAGCTCCGCCTCGAGGCGGAAATACTCGGTGATATCCGTCTCTATTTGCGCGAAACTGGCGTTCACCGCGTCGGGAGTCTCCGCAACTTCGCCGTCGGGCTCCTGGGCCGGAACGGCCGTCGTGAATGCGAGAAACAGGAACAGCAGGCCGGCGAACGCTTGCCCCGATATGGTTCGATCGCTCATTAGGTATCCCCTGAACTCAAGATTACAGTGACTATATCTCTGTATAGTGCCGAGGATTCGTCAAACCTGCGGCTTTCCACCACTGACATACCTGCGCGGCCTGACTATGCTGGTGTTGCAGCGAGGTGCATGTCGTGCAGACAAGAAATCATACCGGCGGCGCGAAACCTCCCGCGAGCGGATCTGTTGACGTCCTGGGGCCGGCGGCAAACCCGGAATCCGTCGGCAAGCGCTGGGCGCGCATAGCACTGTACGCACTGCTGGGTATCGTCGGCGTCGTGGCGATCTGCCTGATTGTGGTCCTCAACACGGACCTGGGCCGTTTCCATGGACAGATTGAGGACGCCCTTACTGGTGCACTCGGTCGCGACTTCGCGATCGAGGGCGATTTGAACGTCGAAGTCGATCTCCGCCAGATAAGGATCGCCGCCTCCGATATTCGACTCGCCGGCACGGAGTGGAGCGCCGATGCCGATCTTGCGCGAGTCGGACGCTTCGAAGCGATTGTCGATTCCCGGTCACTGTTCATTTGGCCAATTCGCATCGAGTCCTTCGACGTCGAACGGGTGCGCGTCAGCCTGCAGCGCGATGAGGCGGGCGCGGGCAACTGGGAGTTCTTCGAACCCGAGGACGAGATACCGGACGACGACACCGGACCGCCCGGTGATCTGCCGGTGATTGTCGACCTGGCGCGCATTGTCGACGTGGCGTTGACCTACAGCAGTCCGGAACGCCCAGAGCCTCTGCGCTTCACCGTCACTGAGCTAGCCGTCGAACGCGACGACGAGGACTATCTCGATCTGCATCTGGACGCTGCGCTCAACGACACGCCGATGGGCCTCGACATAAGGGCGGGACTGGTCGCGAACCTGGTCGAGTACCGTGAGGTGGCCGTCAGCCTCGCCGGCAGTCTCGGCGAAATCAAACTCGACGGCGAGGCGGCGATCGACAGCCTGTTGCAGCCGCAGCGACCCACGATGCGACTGACGGTCTCGGGACCCAGCGCTGAATACCTGACCGAAAAACTCGAGGTCGAACCGATCACTCGCGGACCGCTTGACCTGACGGCGAGCATCGCGCCGCTCGGCGACAACATGCAGCTGAATATCAATGGCGACTTCGGGGAATTCGCGATCGACGTCAGCGGACAATTTCAGAACCTCCAGGCGCTGGAGAACGTCAGCCTGCGCGTCGCGGCAAGCGGCCCGAACGCCGGCGCGATCGGCCGCCTGCTCGGCAACCCTAATGTGCCGGAGGACCCGTTCAGTGTCGTAGCCAACTTCACGCGCGCAGGCCCGGAGATTGACGTGGAGGAAATCGCTGTCAACGTTGGCAAGACACGCTTTGTCGTCGAAGCCCGGATCAGCGATTTCCGGCAGCCCGCGGGCGCCAGTGGCGAAATTCGCATCGATGGCCCTGACTTCGGGCGCTTCAATCGACTGTTAGGACTGCCCGGTAAACTAACGGGACCGTTCGACATGAACATCGATCTCAAGCCGCAGCCGGATGGAAGCGCCGCCGTCAGCCTGGCCGCAAACGCCGAAGACCTGCAGTTCACAATCGAAGGAACGGTCGCAAATACGCCGGATTTATCGGGCACTACACTAAGGGTCGATTTTGCGGGCCCGGACTTCCGCACCGTCACGGATGCGCTTGGCCTCGCGGACGCACCGTCGAAGCCCTTCACTCTCGGCGTCGACGCGGTACGGGTGCCGGAAGGCATTAAGCTCAGGGACGGCTCGATGAACATTGGCGACGACCGGTTCGGCTTCGCCGGGATCGTCGGCAATGCGCCGCTCGAAGCGGATACGGATCTGTCGTTCGAGCTACAGGGCCCGGATCTGGCCGCGACGCTGACGGCGTTCGGGCTTGACGCCGACGAGCTGCCCTACGCTCAATACCGGGCCGGCGGCAGGATCGAGCGCGAAGCAGACCAGTTTGTCCTGCACGACATCGCCGCCGCTATCGGCGATAACCTGGAATACGAGCTGAGTGCGGAAGGCACCGTCACCGACCATCCGGACCTCGTCGGAACGCGCGTGCAGCTCCGCGTCAGCGGCGCAAGCCTGGGTGCCCTGACGGACGCGGCGGGCATTGCCGACATGCCGGACGTGTCGTTCCAGGCCAGTGCGTCGCTGGAACGAGTCGAGCGCGGTTTCGCGATCGAGGACGGCCGGGCCCGGCTCGGAGAGGACACGGTCGACGTGAGCGGCCTGGTCGGCGAGAAGCCCCTCGAGCGCGATACCGATCTTCGATTCGACGCAACGGCGAGGAATCTCAATGCTACGCTGGCGAGCTTCGGCATCGACGCCGGCATGGTGCCGGCTGGCAAATTTATTGCTGCCGGGGAGATCCGCAGTCGCGGCAACCGACTCCAGCTGCGGGACATTAATGCATCGCTCGCCGGCGCGCGCGCCTCACTCAGCGGCCAGCTTGGGGAAATGCCGTCACTCGACGGCACCGATATCGAGCTCGAAGTCACGGGCGACAACCTCGCCAGGCTGTTGCCCGAGGACGAGAACTTCGCGAGGCTGACCGACCCGTTCCGCGTCTCTGCCAGCGCGCGCGTGCGTGACGACATGCTCTACTTGAGCGACGCCAGGGTCGATCTTCCCGGCCTCGAAGCCACGGCGGCGATAGAGGTCGGCATGGCGCCCGTCATGGGACGCGGGCGCTTTACGATCGCGGCGAATTCACCGGATCTCGTGCCGCTCACCCCCAAGGTCGAAGGGGTGTTTTTGACCGACAAGCTGCCTCTGCGGTTGACGTCGAGCGGCCACTGGGACGCCGACCGCTATACGCTGGACGAACTCGATCTGGGGCTCGCCGGGGGCATGCTGGTCGGCAGCGGTACCGTCGGCGGCCCGCCGAATTTCGAGGGCACCGACCTGAACATCGACCTGAACGTTGCGAGCCTGCGGACGCTGAGCGCGCTCGCGGGCCGGGAGTTGCCGGATGATGCCGCGCGGCTCAAGTTCCACCTTGCGGGATCGCGCGGCGTCATACGCCTGGACCGCTTTGACGGCCGCTTCGGCGACAGCGACATTTCCGGTGACGTTGCATTCCGCAATGCGGACGTGCCGGAAATCGACATCCAATTGACCTCGACGCGGCTGAACCTGTCGCCGTACTTGCGCGACGACGACGCACGCGAGCAACAACCGCCGCCGGCAGAGCGCAAAGATCGCGTGATTCCCGACACGCCGATCCCGATGGACGAACTGAAGAAGGTCACTGCCTCCGTCAATATTGACATCAAAGAGATCAACGTTGGTCCGAAGACCTTCACCGGCGCCATTCTTATGGGCTCACTGGTCGATGGCGCACTAGCCGTCGAAAAATTCACTGTCAGCAACAACGTGGGCGGATCCCTGCGAGGCGAGTTCACGTTGCGCCCGGTCGGCGATGCGGCGGTGCTGTCGCTTGACGTTGCTGGTTCGAATCTGATCCTGGGGATGCCCGCGGAGGCAACGGAGGAACTCGCGGCGCTGCCGCGCTATGAGCTCGACACGGTCCTCGTCGGCAATGGCGCAACGGTTCGGGGGCTCGCGGCCTCGCTAAACGGTTATCTGCGATTGATCGGGGGCGAGGGACGTCTGAAAGCCACCGCGCTCGGATTGTTTACCGGTGATTTCCTGTCCGAAGTGCTGACTACGGTAAACCCCTTCGCGAAGAAAGACCCATACACAAACCTCCAGTGCGCCGTGGCGCTGGTGCTGGTCGAAAACGGCAAAGCGGCGGGTAAACCGATCCTCGTGGCCCAGACCGATCGCCTGCGCATTTTCGCCAATGCAAATGTGGACCTGAGCACTGAGAAGTTCAACGCGGATATTCGCACCGTGCCGCAAAAAGGCCTGGGCCTCAGTGTCACCGACCTGGTGAATCCTTACGTCAAGCTCGGCGGTACGCTGGCGAATCCGATGCTGATGCTCGACCCGGAAGGTGCGCTGATAGAGGGGGGCGCCGCCGTCGCGACCGCCGGGGTGTCGATTCTGGCGAAGCGATTCAAGGAGCGCTTCATCGACGCAAAGGACGCCTGTGGCAAAGCCGTCACGGACGCGGAACCGAAGTTCGCTGAGCTCCGCGCGAAGTACAGGGCTGCTGCGTCGCGTGAATGACGTCTCT
>CBDUCE010000232.1:0-4706 GCA_965365575.1 uncultured Gammaproteobacteria bacterium | reverse complement strand
GAGCCCGAACCACAAACCGAGTCAGAGCCCGGACCCGAACCCGAGAAAGCGGTTGCTGCCGCAGACGCGGAAGAAGCGCCGGCGCTTGCCTCAGAACCGGTGGGTTCCCCCGGTCCCCCAGGGCCGCCGGGGCCCCCAGGCCCGCCCGGGCCGCCAGGGCCGCCAGGGCCGGCCGGCGCAGGTGAGGGCGATCCTGTCGCGGAGATCCACGGCGACGAGAACTTCCTCGTGAAGTTCAGGAAACCCAACGTTGGCGGTACCTCTCAGATCTGGGACGATGGCAATTTCGTGGGCATCGGCACCACTGAGCCGAAACAGCGGCTGGAGGTCAACGGCAGTATCCAGATCCATGAGCAAAACAGCAGCGTCGCCGGCCTGATGATTACCCAGTCGTCCGGCGATACCGGCTATATCCTCCACAATCGCGCCAGCACGCTCACGATCGGCGCCGGCTCGATTGATCGAATTACGATCGATCGGCTGGGAAATATCGGCTTCGGGGTCGATCGGCCGCAGCACCCGGTCGAGATGGCGAGCGGCGCCTACGTGTCCGCGGGGGGCGTGTGGACGAACAGTTCGTCGCGGGCGCGCAAGGAGAACATCGAGTCACTGAGCGTCGAGGACGCGCTTGCCGCGCTCGCGATGCTGGAGCCGGTGCAGTTCAACTACCGGGACGATCGCTCCGAGACCTACGTCGGATTCATCGCGGAAGACGTGCCGGCGCTGGTCGCGAACAGCGACCGCGCGAGCCTCAGCCCGATGGACATCGTCGCGGTGCTGACCCGGGTCATCCAGGCACAGCAGTCCCGGATCGAGGAACTCGAGCGACGTATCGACGACTAAGGCGCACCCTGTGCTGCCGCGATGTAGCGGTCAACGACGTCGTCGAGTAGCGCAAGCGGCACGGCGCCGTTTGACAGCACAGCGCGATGAAACGCTTTCAGATCGAATTGCGGTCCGAGCACGTCCATTGCGCGTTGCCGTTGCCTCAGTATCTCGAGCATGCCGATCAGGTAGGCGGTCGCCTGGCCGGGCCACACGCTGTAGCGGGCGGCCGCGCCCCGAGACGAGCCGAGCGAAGCGCCGACGTTGTCCCTGTTGAACTGCACGGCGTCGTCGAACGACCATCCCAGGCTGTGGATGCCCGTATCCATGACCAGTCGCGCAGCCCGCATTGCCTCGAACTGCAGGCGCCCGAGATCGCCGTAGGGATCGCCCTCGTACCACCCCAGCTCGTGCGCCAGTCGTTCCGCGTACAGCGCCCAGCCTTCCACGAAACCGGTGAAGCCCACGATCTTGCGGAATGCGGGGACATCCTGCTCCATGGCTATTGCGATCTGCGTGTGATGACCCGGCACCGATTCGTGGTAAGTCAGCGACGGCATGGAGAACCAGGCCTGGTCGCTGGTCGTGCCCGCATAGAATGCGCCGGGTCGCGTGCCGTCGAAGGACGGACCGATGTAGAAGCCGCCGGACGGGTCGGGCAATACGATGACGTCAGCGGACGGGAAGATGTCGAATGCCTCGCCGAGGCGCAATTCGGCCGCGGCGATAATCGATTCGTAGGTGGGTTTCACGTCGGCGGCGGAGATGATCCCGCCGTCGCGGGCGACGCGACCGTAGAGTTGCTCCAGTGTTTCGTCCTGCGGGTAGCCGAGTTCGTCGAAGACGAGGCGCATTTGGGCATGGATGCGCGCCAGTTCGTCGAGCCCGAGCTGGTGCACCTCGGCGGGCGTCAGGTCAGTGGTCGAGTGGTGCCGCAGGGCGTACGCGTACCATTCGCGGCCGCGCGGATACTGGCCGACGCCGATGACGGGCGGGGCGTTGCCGAGCAGGTTCTGTAACTGGTCCCGAAGCCGGCGGTAGGCTGGCGTCACGCTCGTTTCCGTTGCGGCACGTGCGCGTGCGAGCAGGTCGTCCCTGTCGGCGTCGCTGAGATCCGGGATCTGCCCGACGCTCGCGGCGAAGCGCTCGAAATAGGGGTTGCTGTCGGTACTGCGGCTGGCGATGGCCGCCGCCTGGTCCAGCGCGATGTTGAGTGACAACGCCGGCTCGACAATCCCGGCGTTGCGTTGTCGCTGCAGGTGATCGATGAGCTGGTCGAACTTGGTGCCGACGAGCCCCAGCCGGGTAACGTAATCCTCTGCGTCCTGCCGGGTAGCGAGCGGATGGATGTCGGTGAAGAAGCGCTGCGTGACGCGCTGCACGCTGAAGAGCATGTAGGTGGCGCGAAAGTCGTGGTAGATGAAATCGAGGCGCTCGACCTCGTCCTGCAGGAAGAATTCGTAGATGTCGTAGTCGAGCTGCTCGTCGGGTGTCAGCACGTTGCGGTCGTGGCTGCGCAGGGCGTCCAGCACGACCTGGTACATGGCAAAGGTCTCACGCTGGTAGGCGTCCGAGACGTCGTCGAGTGTGACGGCCTGCAGGGGAAACACGGACTCCAGGGCCTCCCAGACGACCGTCTCCGGACTTCTCAGGATCAGCGCCTCGAAGGATTCGAAATAAAAGTCGTCGAGCGCCAGGCCCTGCAGGTCCAGGGCGAGCTGCTCGGACGGGCTCGGTCCGGTTGGCGGTTGTGGTTGGGACGATGGCGTGTCGCCGCCGCCTCCGCCGCAGGAAGCCGTGGCGAGGAGCAGCAGGCTCGCGAGCAGGAATCTTCTCATCGGCGGCCCCGTTTCTTGTTGTACGCCTCTATTAGTCCGCAGAAAGCGCTCGGAGTTCGCGTGGTTGTCCCCGCAGGACCTGGGTCGGCAAATGTGCACCGGTTCGCTTCGGGCCGCGGCCCGACACGGTAGGGTGGGAGACAGAACTGGTTGGTCTTCCTCATGAACCTGAACGCCAAAGTACATCCCGCACTTGCGACCGCCGTGCTCGCGCTGGCGGCTGTCGCGATCGCGGTGAAGATCTGGGGCGACGGCAGGGCGCTCGACGTCGGCGGGCCGGCGCAGATGCTTCGTGCGCCGTCCGGGCAGGTGTACATCCAGGTCGGGAATCGCCTGCTGCAGCACGACCCGCAAGGCGGCTTCGTGCGCCCGATCGATCTCGCGGAGCTCGGCGTCAGCCAGGTTATCGGAGGATTCGCGTTTTTTCCGGATGGCGATCTCCTGCTGCGCCGTGGCAGCGATCCGCGCGGCCTGCTGGATAACCTCCGTGCCTACGGGCGACTCAGGAACCGGCATTCGATCTTCGATGCAAAACCCGGCAGCGGCCTCGCCCGCTGCGACCTGCAGGAGCTGCAATGCGCAGTCTTCGGAACGCCACCGATCGATTTCCGCTCGACATTCCATGCCTACATCGAGCCGCAAGGCAATACGGTCTGGTTCAGCGATACGCCGCGGCACACGCTGCGCAGGTTCTCGGCCGACGGCGAACAGCTGGCTTCGGTCGAGCCCGATATCCGGTTCCCGAACCAGCTCCTGGTTCATGATGGCCGCCTGCTGGTAGCAGACACGAACAACCACCGGCTTGCCGCGTTCGACATCAGCGGACCGGGTTCTCCGGAATTCGTCGCCGGCATCGACGTGATACCGGACGAAGCAGCCTCGCGCAGGGAACGATGGCCGACCCATTTCGCGCGGGTCGAAGGCCAATGGTGGGTGAACAACATGCGCAGCAACATGCGCAACGGCGGCATCTACGTGTTCGACGACGACTGGCGCTTCATCGAGCGACTGGCGCTGCCGGACGATGCGGACCCGATCGCGATCCTGCCGTTCGACTCGGGCGCACTGGTCAGTGACTGGGATAACCTGCGGGTCTACCGGCTGGATGCAGACGGCCGGCGCCTCGACGACTTCGAATCGGCCGGCCTCGAGGCGGTGCTTCGCGATGCCCGCGAACAGCGACGATTCTACGCGATCGTCTCCTGGCTCGGCATCGGCCTGTTCGTGGTGGTCCTTGCGGGCCTGCTGCTGAAGGGCGTGCTGGAGCCCGCCGCGAAGAAACGGGCGCGGTCGGCGATTCCCGCAGCCGGGACGGCTGCTCCCCCGCGTAACTGGGTATGGTTTCGGCCGAAGCCGGCGCTCGTCCGCAGGGCGGAACGCAGCGCGCGAGTGGCACTGGCCGCGTTATCGCTGTTGATGACGACCTTCGTCGTGCTTGCTGTCGTGCGGGCGCAGTGGCTGATCCTGTTCGGTCTCGCGCTGCCGCTTGCCGGCCTGGTCGCGATAACCGTAGCGATGTACTGGATGACGCGCGCAATAATGAACACCGCGATCGGTCTGCGCGGCGACCAGATCTCGCTGCGTGACCACCGCGGCCGCGAAAGCAGGAGCTCCCTGAATCACGTCGTCTTCTCCGACTCGGCCATTGCCACGCGGGAGAAGGCGGTATTGCTGGGACAGCCCCGAAAGTCGATCTACGATCGCCGTCAGCTCGAAGAAGAACTGATCCCTCACCTCGGCAACGCGACGAAGATATCGGAGTGGCAAATGCAGAAGACGCTATTGCGTGTACGGCATCCCAGTGCCGTGCTGCTTATTACCGTGCTGCTCGCATCGCTGCTGCTCGGAATCTTCGTCCTGCTGCTAAAACTCGCCTAGCCGCGGATCCCCCCAGCGGTGGAACCAGAACAAAGATCGAAAATTGGGAATCGGGATCCTGGTGTTTGGGGATAGCGCCCGAAAAGACATGCAAGGCGGCGCCCGTTGGTCAGGAAGTGCCAATGGCGACGTCCGCTTCGCCCCCTTTACCGGCCGCTTGAACGG
>CBDUCE010000231.1:0-4724 GCA_965365575.1 uncultured Gammaproteobacteria bacterium | reverse complement strand
GACATCCGGATGGCGGCGCGCGAGTAGGCATCGAAACGGCTCTCACCTTCGGCCATGCGCCGGTCCGCCATCTCGGTTACGACGATTGCGCCGTCGACGAGCATGCCGACGGCCATGATCAATGCGAACAGCACCATCATGTTGATCGTGACGCCGAACGAACCGATGAGCAGAATGCCCATCAGGAAAGAGCCGGGGATTGCGACACCGACGAGCAGCGCGGTGCGGATGCCGAGGATACCGATAATGACGATGAAAACGAGCAGCACGGCTGCGAGCACGCTGTTCTGCAGCTCGGTCAGCATGTCGTTCACGTCTTTCGATTTGTCGCGGGAAGCGATGACCTCGATCTCGGCCGGCCAATACGCCTGTTCCTCGGCGACGAGCGCCTTGATCTCTTCGATTGTCTCGATGACGTTCGAGCGCGCACGCTGAACAACCTCGATGGCCAGCGCCGGCTTGCCGTTCAGGCGCGCAAAACTTTCGGCGTCCTTGTAGGTTCGGCGAACCTCGGCGATGTCCCTGAAGTGTACGACGCGCTCACCGACGGCCTTGATAGGCATGTCGAGAACATCGGCCGGACTCTCGAATACGCCCGGCACCTTGACCGGAAACCGTCCTTCATCCGCCTGCATTGCGCCGGCCGCCACCAGCCGGTTATTCAGCGTAACGAAGTTGATGATCTGCGCCTGGTCGAGGCTGTAGCTCTCCATGGCCAGCGGATCGACGATGACTTCCATGAGTTCTTCGCGAACGCCCACGAGGTTTACTTCGAGCACGCCGGCAAGCCCCTCGATTTCCTCCTTGAGGTCCTTGGCGATGGTTATGAGCGTCCGCTCGGGAACGTTGCCCGCAAGGTTCAGCACCAGCATCGGGTCGAAACGGGACATCTTTACTTCGTTGACGGTCGGCTCGTCGGTTTCGTTCGGCAGCTTGGCCTTCGCCATGTCGACTTTCTCGCGCACATCTGCCAGCGCCTTGTCGGTGTCAATGCCGGCGTCGAACTCGATGAGAACGTTGGCGCCGCCTTCGTACGCGTTCGCCGTCATCTCCTTGATGCCCTCGATCGTACGCAGCTCCTGCTCCATGGGACGGACGAGCAGGCGTTCTCCATCCTCCGGCGAAATACCGTCGTGCGTGATGTGGACGTAGATCATCGGGATTTCGATGTCCGGCTCCGCCTCCTTCGGAATCGTCAGGTAGGCAGTAACACCGGCGAACAGCACGACCGCAAGTGACAGCAACACGGTCCGCGAACGCGACATTGCCGACTCGATGATCTGCATTTGCTAGTCCTCGTCGTCCGACTTGATGGCGACAGCGGTCTCGATATCGCCCTCGGGAACGGCATCGACCATTGTCCCGGGCACGACGAAGCCCTGGCCCACGGTTATGATCGTCGCAAGATCCGGCAGGCCGGCGACCCAGACGCCGTCGCTCGTCGATAGCGCCACATCCGCAACCACGAACTCGACTTCGCCCTCATCGCTGATGATCTTCAAGCCGATGTTGCCGGCATCATCCAGCGTGAGCAGTGACGGCGAAATACGATGCGCCAGGATGCGCTCCGCAGGGACCTGCAGTTCGGCGGTACCGCCGGCGCGCAGCTTGCCGTCGCTGTTGTCCACCTCCAGCTCGACGGTAAATGTCCGGGTGGCCTCGTCGGCAACCGGGGCGACGTAGCGGATGGTGCCACGAACGGTTTCACCGGTGGCCAGCTGAGCTTGTGCCGTTTGTCCGGTTTGCACGTAACCCGCGTCGTATTCGGAGACGTTCGCGGTGACGATGATTCTACGGTTGTCGACGAACCGCGCGATCGGGTCGCCCGACTTGACGAAATCGCCGACCTCGACATGACGTTCCTGCAGCGCTCCGTCGAAAGGCGCACGTATCGTCATGTACTCCAGATCGAGTTGCGCTCGTTTGAGTTCGGCTTTTGCCGTCTCGAGCTGTGCGATGGCCTCCTGCAGCTGCGCTTCGGAAACGTAGCTCTCTCCCTTGAGCTTCAGGCGTCCCTGGTACTCGACTTCGCGTTGCCGCAGGGTTGCTTCTGCCTGCGCGAGCCTGGCTTTGCGGTCGCGCTCGTCCAGCCGCACGATGACGGCATTGCGATCGACGCTCGCGCCACGATTGACGCCGACATACTCGATGCGGCCGTCGGTTTCGGCGGCGATGTCGACGACGCGGGCCGGCGCGGTCTTGCCATTGACGACGATGGTGCGCATGATCTCTTCAGCGGACTGGGTGCGCACCCGGACACTTGATTGTTGTGCCGGCGCCGCAGTGGTTGTAACGCTGGCAGTCGACTCCTCCGGCGCGTCTTCAGCGAACTGTCCCGATGCAAGCCACACCGTGACCAGTACGGCGATGCCGGCCGAGATCAACCAGGAACGAAATTTCTTCACTTTGCCCAAATCCATTTTTCTCAAACCTTGTCTGTATCGTTACAGGGGCCGCAGCAAGCTCAGCTGACGGCAGACTCCCGTGGCGGATTTGCATCTTCGAAGAGCATGTCTCTGTTCTCCTCGATGTACTGCTTCATGGTCTTCATCATCGTCTGGCCGAATCCGAGCACGAAGCGTGCGCCGGGCGGCCAGTCTTCCATGCAGGACGTTTCGAATTCCTGAAAAAGCTGCAGGTAGTTCGCCATCTCATTGACACGGTTTTCGAGCACGATTTCGATTTGCTCGTGCGACATGAGGTGCGAGAAGCACATCGTGGCGAGGAACTCGGAACGTATTTTGTGCGACGGGCAGGGGTTGCCGAGCGCCGCGAGCAGGTGCTCGCGGCCCAATTCGGTGATGCTGTAGACCTTGCGGTCCGGCTTGCCTTCCTGCGGGATGTGCCGGCATTCGACCAGCCCGTCCCTGGCGAGCGCGTTGAGTGCGGGGTAGATCGATCCGTAGCCGGCGGCGAAGAAATGGCCGAACGACGATTCGAATTCCTTTTTCAGGTCATAGCCCGAGGCTTCGCCATCGGTGAGCATGCCCAGGCAGACGGTCTTGACATCCATTGCGCTTCAACCCGGCGATCAGTGTCGCCCATATATCGGGACGATGTATTATATTAACCCGATATATAAAGTCCAGCGCGCAAATGTAACGAATTGTCTCGCGAATTAATTGCAATGAATACAATATGTTATAAAATTACCGGGCGGAAAATTCAGTGTTCGCGGCCCCGATTTGGCGAACAGTTGCGCGAAACGGCGCCAGGTCTACTGGAAATACTGCGCCATGAAGGGCGTCAGGAAGCGGTCCTCGGGGTCCAGCTGGCGCCGGATCCGGCGAAAAAAGTCGAGACGGGCGCCGTAAACCTGGCGGGCGTAGTCGGCGCGCAGCGAGCGCGTCTGGCTGAACAGGGGTACTCCGGCCCAGTGCTCGGCAAAGTCGGCGAGATCGATCACGAAATCCTCCCAGCCGCTGGCCTGGGTCGACGAGGTTTGCAGCGCGATCATCGGTTCGTCGAACGATGGCGACAGAAGGGCGGACCGGTCCTGATCGACGTAATAGCCGACGGCGGGCATGTCGCAGCGATAACGCGAATTGGCGTAGCTCTGTCTGCAGAATTGCCGGTACGCACGAGCAACCACGGAGAAGTCGGCTGCCGGAAAGCACCAGGTGGTGTACAAAAGCTTCCGGGCGCGGCTGAAATTGCGGCCGGACGAGCCGGCAAGCATATTGTTGCCCGAGGTGACGAAACGCCCGTTGACGATTCCCTGCGTCGCTTCGCTTACCGTGTCGATGACCTGGTAACGGACGGAATGCAAAGGCAGCAAACGGTTGAATGACTTGAACAGCTTCGGAAGTACCGTGCTCTCGCCCCAGTCCTTTATTTTCCACGGCGTTTTGTAGGTATGACCGGCGGACTCCGAATAACGTCGCAAATCCAGGTAAACGCGGTCGCGGTAGGGCAGCAGGTAGAACTTGAAACCAACGTCGTTGTTCGACAGCGTATCGACTACGGCGCAGAAGTCGTCGATGGTCAACTTTCGATGGCTGACCGAAAAATTTGCGATCGGCTGCACCCTGAGCGTTGCCTCGACGATGACGCCGAGCATACCGTAGCTCGAACGAACGGCGCCCAGCAGGTTCTGCTGACCGGCATTCAGCTTCATCAACTTGCCTGCGGACGTCACGAGTTTCGCACTCGAGACCCGGCTGGCGAGGCATGCAGAGCGCTTCCCGATCCCGGGCCCCATGCTTGGCGCGGCGATGGCGCCGCCCAGTGTGCGTCCGGCGAGTTCCTGGGCTCCCACGAGTTCGAGACCGTGCTCCGCGAGAGCCTCGATGAGGCGATACACCCGGACGCCGGCCTGTGCCGTGACCGTGTTGTTGAACGTGTCGATATTCACGATATTGTCGAGAGCGTCGACGCTGATGACGCTGCCTGCCGGAGTCGTGTTGCAGCCAGTGCAGGCGCTCCCTGCGCCCGCCGGCCGGATCGGCGTGGGCGTTCGCGCGGCAGGATCCAGGAGCCGCATCAATTCACGCAGGCTCTTGATCGAGTATTCGGTGCTGCCACCGTTTACGGGGCGCACGAAGCGTCCCGTGGTGCGAAGTCTCGCTGCAGTCATAGTCATCTCCGGCAAATCACATTCGAATGCCAAAGACACGGCCGCAGCGGGTCAGGAGAGTCAGACGGTGGGTATCGCGGAAGCGAAACAGAACTCGCGTTGGCGGCCCCGCTGTCCTAGGAGTTACCCGTAGACCGGAAGCTTTGCG
>CBDUCE010000230.1:0-4744 GCA_965365575.1 uncultured Gammaproteobacteria bacterium | reverse complement strand
TCGGTGTTCTTCTATGCCCCGATGATCTTCGAGCAGTCCGGGATCGGGACCAACGCCGCTTTCATGCAGGCCGTCCTCGTGGGTCTGACCAACCTCGTCTTTACGATCGTAGCGATGGCACTGATCGACCGGCTCGGGCGCCGTCCTTTGCTGGGATTCGGCCTGACCGGCATCGCCGTCTGCATGCTGGCACTCAGCTGGGGGTTCGGCTCGGCAAGCTACGTCCTCGACAGGCAGTCGATCGAACAGCTGCCGGACGGCATCGACCGCGCGGAACTGGCCGCGGCGATCGACGGTTCTACGTTTACAAGCGACGTTGCGTTCCGTGAGGCCGTGTCGGCGGCCATCGGCGCGGACGTTTACCAGCAGCACGAAGCGGTGCTGGTCAGCACTGCGATCGACGTCAATCCCGTGCTGATTCTGCTCGCTATCCTGGGTTTCGTGGCGAGTTTCGCCGTATCGATCGGCCCGATCATGTGGGTGCTCTTTTCGGAGCTGTTCCCGAACAGGATCCGCGGGCTGGCGATCTCATTTGTCGGCCTCATCAACTCCGCGGTGGCCTTCCTCGTGACCCTGGTCTTTCCCTGGCAGCTTGAAAACCTGGGGACTTCGGTGACATTCCTGATTTACGGCCTCATCGCCGTAGTCGGGCTGATCTTCGTGATGCGGATCCTTCCCGAGACGAAGGGCCGCTCACTCGAGCAACTCGAACAAATCCTGGTGAAAAAGTGAATGCGAAGACTCGTGCATGCCTGGTGATCGGACTGCTGGTACTCGCTGCCTGCGGTGCGAAGGAAGAATCGACGCCCTTCAAGCAGGCGCCGTCGGCGCTGCTGTCGGGCGAGGTGATGGCTGTCGCGTATTCGGGTTTCCGCGAAGGTCAGCACCCGGACCGCGGCGACGGGGCGGTCAACCCGAGCGACGAGGAGATCCTCGAAGACCTGCAGATACTCGTCGAACACGGCTTCAGGCTCATACGGCTGTACGACACCGGCGAGAACTCGGTCACCACACTCAGGCTGATCCGCGAGCACGAGCTGCCGATCAAGGTGTTGCTCGGTATCTGGCTGCGGGCGGAGATCAGCAACCACGAGGGCTGCGCGTGGCTGGATGAACCGATTCCCGACGAGCAGCTTGCCGCCAATACCGTCGAAAACGCTGCCGAGACAGAGCGCGGGATCGCTCTCGCCCGCGAGTACGACGACATTGTCGTTGCCGTGAACGTCGGCAACGAAGCGCTCGTGGAGTGGAACGACCACATGGTGTCGCTGGAGAACGTCATCGCCTACGTGCGCCAGGTCAAGGCTGCGATCGACCAGCCGGTGACCGTGGCCGACAATTACGAGTGGTGGATCGAGGACGGTGCACCGCTGGCAGCCGAAGTGGATTTTCTCGGCATTCACACCTATCCCGCATGGGAAGAGAAGACGATCGACGAGGCGTTGCCCTACACGATCGAGAACATGGTGCGCGTGCAGGCGGCGTTACCCGGCAAGCCGATGGCGATTCTCGAGGCGGGCTGGGCAACCACGGCGGTCGAATTCGGCGACCGCGCCAGCGAGGCGAAGCAGGCACGTTACTATGAGGAGCTTCGCGAGTGGGCTGAGGCCACGAATACTACCGTGTTCTTTTTCGAGGCCTTCGACGAGCCGTGGAAAGGCGATCCGAACAATCCGCAGGGCGCCGAGAAACACTGGGGGCTGTTCTTCGAGGACCGCACGCCCAAACAGGTGATGCAGAGATAGCATGGCCAGCAAGTTGAACGCGTCGCTGCGTGGCCTTCGTACTTTTTGCATCGCGGCCCGTTACGAGAGTTTTCGCGTCGCCGCCGACGAATTGTTCATTACCTCGTCCGCGGTCAGCCACCAGATCAAGGGCCTCGAGGAGGAGCTCGGCGTGAAGCTCTTCGAGCGTGGCAGCCGGGAGCTGAAACTCACCGAGACCGGCGCAGCGATGTTTGCCGAGATCAATCCCCTGATCGAGAAGCTGGACGTCATCGTCGGCAATTACCGTGAGGGAGGCAGGCGCAAGTCGATACGGATGTCGGTGCAGCCGTTCTTCGCGAGCGAGTACTTCATTCCGCGGCTCAGCGGATTCTCGGCAGAGCATCCCGATGTCGACATCCAGGTCGATACCAGCGACGAATCGTCCGAGAAACATCCTGCCGACGCGGACGTGTCCATCCGACTGTTCAGGTCGCCACCCGAGGGCGCGCGTTCCAACCTGTTGTTCCCCCTGCGCATGGTGGCTGCCGGTTCGAAAGCGTTCAAAAAGACGATCAGGCTGGACGGTAAAAAGATTACCAGCAGCTTCCCCCTGGTCGTTCACGAAACCTATCCCAAGGCCTGGAAACAGTGGTCGAAGCGCACCGGAATCGCGCTTCCGGAGGACAGCAAGATCACGCGGCTCGGTTCGATGATCGCGGTGGTCAGGGCCGCCGAGCGAGGTCTCGGCGCAGCCATGGTTCCGGTGCCGCTCGCCGAGCAGTGGTTCAAGCAACGCACGATCGTGCGCCTCTTCGACGACGAACTGGAGGCAGACGTAAGCTACTACCTCGTTTGCAGGGAAGATCGGGCAGACGACGAGGAGGTTCGCCTCCTGTGCGACTGGATCCTCCGGGAGTTCAGGGACCTGGCCTGAATTTTTTTCATGTCAGGGCTGACTTTTTATCGTTTGTAATCTCCCTGCCGGGAACCTACCTTGTCAGCGTCGGCCACCGGTGTGTGCCGGCAAAAGGCAGTCAAACCCCATGGAGAAAGACCATGATTGAGAAAGCAAGATCAGGACGAGACGCTTTCACGTTCAGCCTGCATGGCCTGACGACGATTGCCTCGTTCACCCTGGCGCCCGCTATCGCAGAAGACCGCATCGACAGGGCGGTGGCAGACCGCTCGAGCGGATCTGCCGGTCGCGGATCCCGCGTTATCCGTCGAATCGAGGATTTCCTCGGCAGCTATTTTGCGCCGAGGTGCGGGCAGGCCCAGCAGGCCTGAGCCACCGTGATTCCTGCCGGCCGCCATCCCGTGGCCGGCTTCGCTCAACACCCCACCAGCCTGAACCGGCTGGGGAACCTTATCGACTTCGCTTGGGAGATAGGACCATGAGCAGACGACATAATCCGGGCCGCGACGCATTCGCATTCAGCGTTCGCGGTCTCACTACCACCGCATTCGGCGGTGCTCCATACCTTGTCGCGGACGACGCGATCAACAAGGCCTGGGACGAAAAACTGAAGAAAAACCCTGGCAAATGCGGGGGTTCCACGGGCCGCGCGGCGGCGCCTGCTCCGAGAGTATGGCGTTCCGTTTTCGGTCTGCCGGGCTGATTGTAAGAAGATGTAACAATCCGTCGCTCTGACAATTGACAGCGCTGTCATTACCTGATAATAATTCTTCCCAAAAGCGGAGACACGAGTTTCCGCCAGCTCCGAATTCCAGAGGGGGAAGGATAGATGACACTTCGCTCGCGAAGGGCCCTGTCGGCTGCGCTGATCACGGCCTTAAGCTTTTTCACAGCCGCCTGTACCGACAACGGCCGGGAACCGGTGCTCTCCCAGATCGAGACCGTCCCACCCGCGCCCTCCGGACCTCAGGGCAATGAGAACATCAATGACCCGACGCTGACGATTGCGGAGAACTTCCCGGTAACGCCGGGCGACACGTTGACGCTCGTCTGGAGCGACGAATTTGACGCCGCGTCGCTGGATCCCGAGACCTGGTTCTTCGCGACCGGCGACGGCACCGAGGCGGGGCTTCCGGGCGGCTGGGGCAACGCCGAGCTGCAGTACTACCTGCCCGACAATGCACAAATCGAAAACGGTGTGCTCAAGATCACTGCCCGCATCGAGTCTATCGGCGGCCTGAACTACACCTCGGCGCGGATCAACACCGAGGATCGTTTCGCCTTCAGGTACGGGCGCATCGAGGCCAGCATCAAGCTGCCGTCCGGCCAGGGCCTCTGGCCGGCGTTCTGGATGCTCCCGCAGGACAGTCCTTATGGCGAGTGGGCGGCCAAGGGCGAGATCGATGTCGTGGAGGCCGTCAATCTCGACGGCACCAACGGCAACGAGATCTTCGCGACGATCCATTACGGCGGCGAGTTCCCGGCAAACCAGTCCAGTTCGGTAACTTACGTACCGGGACCGGACGTCACCGAAGACTTTCACACCTATGCCCTCGAGTGGGACGAGACCGAAATACGCTGGTACTTCGACGACTCGCTGTACGCGGTGCAGAACAACTGGTTTTCGACGGCGGCGCCGGGTACGGCGGCGCCGTTCGACCAGCCGTTTCATATCCTCCTGAACCTCGCGGTTGGTGGAAACTTCCCCGGCTTCGCAGTCGATAGCAGCGTGTTCCCGGCGACAATGGAAGTCGATTGGGTGCGCGTTTACTCCGGCGAGGATGCATCCGTACCGGCTGATCCCGGGACCGTTCCTGAGGTCGTGATTTATGCCACGGACCCGAACGTGCCGGTGGACCTGGTGTTCGGTGTGGACTACACGGGTTTTGAGGCCTTCACTTCGGGTTCGACCTTCGACAACAATGTCACGACGGACGCGGACTTCAACCCGTCGTTCGGTGTCACGACGGGCGATGGCTACGGTGCCCAGGTGGGCCAGTTTGCGATCGTCGGTTTTGCGGCCGGGTTTGCAACGGGCTACGAGACGCTGGACTTCAAGGCCAAGAACCTCAACAACGACCTGATTCGTGTGAAGTTCCTGGACGCCGGTGACTACATCGAT
>CBDUCE010000229.1:0-4763 GCA_965365575.1 uncultured Gammaproteobacteria bacterium | reverse complement strand
GGCGACCACAGGATCATGTCGAGAAACGACCAGTCGTCGCGCGGCGCGTAATACGACGTGCCCTTGCAGCCGTCGCAGCCCACCTCGTGCGTGACCGTCCAGTAAGGCCGTGCGAAACGCGCCAGCATGTCCTTCTCGCGATCCTCCAATGACGTCGTGTTGAAGTCGCCTGCTGCAAACGCATCCCGGTCCGCCGGCAGGCTGGCGCGCAGGGCATTGAGGGCACGATAAGCGGCTTCACGCATCTCCGTCGGGTGAAACGGCGCGGGAAAATGCACCGAGTAGCCCGTCAGCAACGTGCCGTCGGGGCGCACGAAAGCCGCTTCCAGTATGCCCCGCGTGTCGTAGACGCGATCCTCGCCAACTCCGGTGAAATCGATGCGGTGCAGGAGCGGCGCTTCGGCCAGCTCCAGCCGTGTCAGGAACGCGACGTCGATGCCGCGCCGGTCATCGCCTTCGATGAGAACGGCCGGCCTGTAGCCGGCGGCGCCGAGATACTCCGTGCGCAGGCGCTCCAGGATGCTGATGTTCTCGACTTCCTGCAGCGCGACGATGTCCGGGCCGCGGCCATCGCCGACCTGCAGGATGACGCCGGCGACGACCTCCAGTTTTTTCTCGATAATGTCGTCGCTCCAGTCCCAGTCGAGGCACTGCTCGCGCCAGCGATCCACCTCGATCTCGCTACAGGCCGCTTTGTGCGCCCGGTTCTGCTTGTCAGCGAGCGCCAGGTAGGTACGGTCTTCCTTGCCGGGGTCGTCGTTGTTGTCGAACAGGTTCTCGACGTTGAACGTCATGATCGTCACGGACGCTGTGCCCGTCGGCTCCGCCGGCGCCCGACCCTCGCCGGTCGCGCTGTGATTGCAGCCGGCCAGCGCCGCCAGGCCAAGGATGACGAACAGCGGTTTCAGCGAGAATGTGGTGACGTTCATTCGGCAAGCGCTCCATTGATGTCGATGCGCAGCAGGGGGGCATGACGCCCTTCCAGCGTCACGAAGATCGACTTGCTGTCGGCGCTGAAAGCGATGGACTCGGCGTTTCGAAAATTGCCGAGGCCGAAGCGATACGCCTGCCCCGACAGCGATTCGTAAAGACTACGCTCAGGATCGTGGTGATACAGGTAAACGCCGCGGTAGGTCAGTATCACGGCGAGGCGGCCATCCGGCGAGATATCCATGCCCGTCGGCTGCCAGTGCCACTCCTTCGTGAACACGGCATGTTCGCGATCCTGCCGCGTCGGCGGCGGAAGGCTTTCGATGGGACCCAGACGTTTTGCCACGATCGTGTCGCCGGATGCCGGGTACAGCGGCACTTCGTATAGCACGGGCGGCAAGTCGCGCTTGCTCAGCAGCAAGATGTTGCTCCTGGCCGGGTCCGCAACCACGGCCTCGACGTCGCGCGGGCCATCGGGATAGCGAAAGTCGATGCTCCAGGCGGGGTCCAGTTTGACCTTGTCATCCTCGGCGAGGTCGGGTTCCAGCACGACGTGCAGCGAGACCTTGTCGCGATCGGCGTCATTGTCGCCCGTGTCGGCAACGAGCAGGTAGGGCGTGCCGTCGATGGCAAACGACGACAGGTCCTCCCAGTCGCGATTCTTTACGTTGTCGAGCTTGATCCGGCCGCGATGGAAACCGGCGCCGTCGAACGCGTAAATACGGGCTTTCGAGCCGCCGTCGTTCATGGACCACAGCAGGTCCGGGTTACGCTGGGAATGCGCGAGGCCGCTGGCCTCGACGAGTTCGCCGGATTGCAGCTGGCCGGCGACGACGAGTTGGGCGCGCGGGGTCGATGGCGCGACGGTCTGGTCGGCCGGCGAGGAACAGGCGCAGAGCCCGAGCGCCGTACAGGCCAGAGCCAGGCTGCGACGGAAGACGCGCGGGTGTCGTTGGTAGTCGGTCAAGGTTCGCGGTATTGTTTCGGGTCGGAGCAAGAAAGAATAATCCATGGCCACCAAACATATGAATGCCGCGCCCGGCGACTTCGCCGATACGGTGCTGATGCCGGGCGATCCACTGCGCGCACAGTACATTGCGGAGACCTATTTCGACAATCCTCGTCGCGTTTCGGATGTCCGCAATATGTGGGGGTTCACGGGCGACTACCGCGGTACACCGATTTCGGTGATGGCGCACGGCATGGGAATCCCGTCGGCGTCCATCTACTGCACGGAGCTGATCGTCGACTATGGCGTCAAGCGCCTGATCCGTGTCGGCAGCTGCGGCACGTCGCATCCGGACGTAAAGCTGCGCGACCTCATTATCGCCCAGGGCGCCTCGACGGATTCGGCCGTTAACCGCATGCGCTTCGGCGGCTATGATTACGCGGCGCTCGCGACGTTCGACCTGGTGTGCAAAGCGGTTGCCGCGGCCGAGGCGCACGACGTGCGCTACCACGTAGGCAATATCTTTTCTGCGGACCTCTTTTACACGCCGGACCCGGACATGTTCGAGACCATGGCGAAGTACGACGTCTATGGTGTCGAGATGGAGGCAGCCGGCATCTATCCGATCGCGGCGGAGTACGGTGCCGAGGCCCTGGCGATCTGCACGGTAAGCGATGACATCCCGTCGGGTAACGCATTGTCCGTCGAGGATCGGGCGACCACGTTCGACGATATGATCAAGGTTGCGCTCGATACCGTAATTTCGGATTCATGACCATGACCCTCGCCGCCGTGGATACCAAGAGGAAGCTGCCCGACCTGGATCGCGTGCCGCGCGTGGACGAAGTCGGCGTGAACGAGCGCGTCGCCCGGTTCCAGAGCCGCTCGATCAAGAAAGAATCCAAGCTCGAAGCTCTGACGATGGTGTTGTCGATGATCGACCTGACGACACTGGAGGGCCAGGACACGCCGGGCAAGGTACGCCAGCTGTGCCAGAAAGCGATGCACCTGCACGACTCGCTGCCCGGACTGCCGCACGTGGCGGCCGTGTGCGTGTATCCCACGATGGTCAGCGTCGCGCGCAAGGCGCTCGAGGGTCGGGGGATCCACATCGCATCGGTGGCGACGGCGTTTCCCAGCGGCCAGGCACCGCTCAATGTGAAGCTCGAGGATACCCGCATGGCCGTCGAGCAGGGGGCTGACGAGATCGACATGGTGATCTCTCGCGGCGCATTCCTCGCCGGCGAGTACGGTTTCGTGTTCGACGAGATCGCGGCCATCAAGGAGGCCTGCGGTGACGCGCACCTGAAGGTCATCCTGGAGACCGGCGAACTCGGCACGCTCGATCGCGTGCGGCGCGCAAGCATGCTGGCGATGCACGCAGGTGCGGACTTCATCAAGACGTCGACGGGCAAGATCCAGCCCGCGGCGACCATGCAGGTGACCCTGGTCATGCTGCAGGCAATCCGCGACTATTTCTACGAGACCGGCCGCATGGTCGGCATGAAGCCTGCCGGCGGTATTTCCAGCGCAAAGCTCGCAATCCACTACCTGGTGATGTTGCGTGAGACCCTCGGTAATGCCTGGATGACCCCGGAGTGGTTCCGCTTCGGAGCGAGCTCACTCGCGAATGACGTGTTGATGCAGATCGTGAAGCAGCAGACCGGTGTGTATCAGTCGGCGGATTATTTTTCGAAGGACTGACAATGGTGACACCCGAAAACAAACTCGCGTTCGACGGCGGCTGGGAATATTCGCCGGCCCCCGAGAGCACCGACCACATCAAGGTTGCGAAGAAGTACGAGCTGTTCATCGGCGGCGATTTTGTTGCGCCTGCATCCGGAAAGTACTTCGACACGATCAATCCCGCGACCGAGGCTCGCCTGTCGCGCGTCGCGCTGGCGAACGTTGCGGATGTCGACAAGGCGGTCAAGGCGGCTCGCAAGGCCTACAACGGCCCGTGGTCGCGGATGAAACCCGCCGAACGCGGCAAATACATTTATCGCATTGCACGGATCATCCAGGAGCGGGCCCGCGAATTTGCGGCGATCGAGTCGCTGGATGGCGGCAAGCCGATCCGCGAAGCGCGCGACGTGGACGTGCCGCTCGCCGCCGCGCACTTCTTTTACTACGCGGGATGGGCCGACAAGCTCGAGTACGCGTTTCCCGGGCGCAGCGTCAGGCCGATGGGCGTTGCCGGCCAGATCATTCCGTGGAACTTCCCGCTGTTGATGGCGGCGTGGAAGGTCGCGCCGGCGCTCGCGTGCGGCAACACCGTCGTACTGAAACCCGCGGAGACAACGCCCCTGACCGCGATGAAGCTCGCCGAGGTCGTTGCGGATGCGGGGCTTCCCGAAGGCGTCGTAAACATCGTCACCGGCGCGGGAGAAACCGGGGCAAGCATCGTTTCGCATCCGGGCGTCGACAAGATCGCGTTCACCGGCTCGACGGACGTCGGCCGCATCATCCAGAAGGCGCTTGCCGGCAGCAAGAAGAAATACACGCTCGAACTGGGCGGCAAGGCGGCCAATATCATTCTGGCCGACGCGGCCATCGACGAGGCAGTCGAAGGCATCGTCAATGGCATCTTCTTCAACCAGGGGCACGTCTGTTGCGCCGGTTCTCGCCTGTTCGTGCAGGAGTCGGTCGAGGAGCAGGTTGTCCGGAAACTCAAGGACCGCATGGAGACACTGATTGTCGGCGACCCGCTGGACAAGAACACCGACATCGGCGCAATCAATTCAAAGGCGCAGCTCGAGAAGATCGAATCGTACCTCGACATCGGCCAGCAGGAAGGCGGCGTCATGTACCAGAGTTCCTGCCCTGTGCCGGATAAGGGTTACTGGTGCCGGCCCACGATCTTCACGGGTGTTTCGCAGTCGAA
>CBDUCE010000228.1:0-4791 GCA_965365575.1 uncultured Gammaproteobacteria bacterium | reverse complement strand
ATCTGCGAGGCCATCGACCAGACGCGCGGCTGGTTCTACACGCTGCACGCGATCGCCACGCTGGTTTCGGACAGCGTCGCCTACCGGAATTGCATCTGCCTGAACCTGATCGTCGACAAAGACGGCAAGAAAATGTCGAAGTCTCTCGGCAACATCGTCAATCCCTACGACGTGTTCGACACGGTCGGCGCCGACGCGCTGCGCTGGTATTTTCTTGCTCGGCTTTCACCGGATATGCCGAAGCGTATTTCAGTCGAGATCGTCGCAGATGTGGCGAGTTCCTTCATCAATACGTTCTGGAACACCTACGGCTTCTTCGTGCTGTATGCGCGCCTCGACAAGGTGGACGTGTCGAAGCACGTCCCGGTCGACGCGCGTCCCGAGATCGATCGCTGGGCGCTGGCGCTGGCGCACCGTACGATCACGACCGTCACGGATGCACTGGACGACTACGACGCCAAGACCGCGGGCGAGGCGATCGAGTCCTTTATCGACCAGCTCAGTAACTGGTACGTGCGGCGCAATCGCCGCCGCTTCTGGAAGTCGACGGATCTCGACGACAAGCACATGGCCTACCTGACCCTGTACGAGTGCCTCAAGGTGGCTCACGAGCTGATGGCGCCGTTCGTTCCGTTTATTGCCGAACACGTCTACCAGAACCTGGTCAGGAGCGTCGACAGCGAAGCACCCGACAGCGTGCACATGGTCCCGTGGCCCGAGGGCGATCCGGCCTGGAAGAACGACGAGTTGCTGCACGATATCGGCGTGGTGCAAAAAGTCGTCGGCCTCGCGCGTGCGGCACGCGGCCAGTCCGGGGTCCGCACGAGGCAGCCCCTGTCCCGTCTCCTGATCCGTGCGCCCAGTGACGAGGCCGCGGCGGCCCTCGGGGACCACCAGGACCAGATTCTCGAGGAACTCAATGTGAAAGCCATCGAGTTCATCGCGCGCGATGCCGGTCTCGTCAGCTACCGGATCAAGCCGAACCTCCCCGTGCTCGGCAAGCAGTACGGCAAACTGATCCCCGTGATCAGGAAGGCACTCGCGGAGGCCGACGGCGCGGCGATCGCCGGTGCCGTCGCGCGCGGCGAGACGTTCGAAATCGACGCGGGCGGTGACAAGCTGGAACTCAGCGGCGACGACGTGCTGATAGAAACCGAGTCAGCGGAGGGCTATGCCTGCGGCGAAGACGGCGGCTACCTGACGGCACTGGATACGAGCCTCGACGAGGACCTCGTGGAAGAAGGCCTGGCGCGCGAAATCGTTCGATCCATCCAGGATGCGCGCAAACAGGCCGGTCTCGAGGTTTCGGACCGTATCGTGCTGGGGGTAAATGGTTCGCAGGGAATAGAGCGCGCGCTCGCGAAGCACCGCGGCTACATCATGTCTGAAACGCTGGCAACCGAATGGGAGACGGGGCAGGCGGAGCCGCTGCACACCGCCCGGCGCGAGCTGAGCGACGACCACTGGACCCTGGAATTCAGGAAGGTCTCCTGACTTGCGGTCCGGCTGTGCCGGCCACGGCTAATCAGGAAACCGACTTGACGAGGAACGGCGGGACCTTGCTGGCGTCGTCTTGCGGCGGTACCGGTTCCCGAAGGTTTTCGGCCTGGCGAATGACGTCGCCGTAAAGGCTAACCACCGCGGCGGCGCACTCGCTGGCGTCTTTGGCAGACATCTTGCGAACCGAGGCGCAAACCGGATCCTCGCTATTCAAAGGCGAGACGCAGTGCAGCCGGGATCGCAAATCCCGGAACGGTTGTTGCAGTCCCCGTGGCAGATCGTCTTCGACGATAGCGTCCAGATTGTCGAGGTAGGCCTTTATAAGTCTCTGTTTTATATGGCCATCGCCGGCAAGCACCGACACTGCGGCGTAAAAGCGGTCGACGTGGTATGGCATTTCCACTCCAGCGTTCGTATTCTTGTTATGCCGCACTTCTTACCTCTCAGCGGCTCGATACGCTTCCTGACCCGACTACGTCCCGTAGTCACCGATCTCCGGGAAGATCGTCGCGTTCCTCCTTGAACTTTAAGATACCTGCGCACGTTTCTTATAACAGAGATCGCGAACCGCGCGCAAGCGTCACCGAACGGCGAGGGCGGCCGGGTAGCGTCTAGTCTCCGCGAACGGGATAGTACACGTCGGTGAGGAGATCCGCCTCCGGTACGCGGGCTGGATCGCTTATGTAAGTCTCCCAGGCGTCGCCGTTGCGATCCAGGCCCAATGCGGTGAGGTAAGCGGCGATCTTGCGATGGGTCGAGGCGAGTTGCCGGTAGGAACCCACGTGGCGGACGCGGATCGCCGGGCCCGAATACGTCTGGCCCAGCTTGACGGCGCTGCCTCCGGGTGACGTTTTATCGGTGATGCCGCGCACGGGGATCGCTGCATCGAAACGCAGCTGGCTACCGGCAAAACCGCGGACGATGGACATCGGGGCACCGGCCTCCGCCAGACCGCGGTTATCGATGAAAGACAGGACTTCGAAGTAGGCCTCACCCATGGCCTCGGAGATCGCCGCCGGTTCGGGCAGGGATGTGGTCGGCAGGTAGGCGATCTGCAGCGGTTCCACGACCAGGTGCTCGACGTCGAGGTCGCCGAAGTCGGTGCGCGGCATGGATTCGGCCAGTTCCTTCAGTGCGGCGATGCCGGTCTCGAATTCCCGCTTCACTACGCCCGCGAGCAACAGGGAGAAGTAGCGGCCGACGAGATTCAGGCCATGGTCGTGGGCAAATCCCCACGTCACACGAGTCTCACCGTCCTCGCGCCCGATGTCGAACCAGGTGCGTGCCTCGCCCGGCTCGCCCGGGTTGATCGTGGTGGCCACGTGCTCGTGGGGACGGCTCTCCACGATCGTCTGTGTACCGCTGCCGACGATCACACCATCCCACGTAACGGTGGCGCCCACACCCCGATGCGGCCCGGAAAAAAGAACGCGCGCATTCGGGTCGGTGGCGGTCCGCGGTGACCACAGATCCACGCGGCGAAAGTCGTTGACGAGAGCGAACACCGTGGCCGGAGGCGCATCGACGAGCGCGCTGACCTCGACGCGGCTGTGCCTCGGCAGCAGCAATCCGACAACGATGAGGAGAGCGACGATCGCGCCGATGGCATACAGAAATTTTTGCACGCCGTACTCTGGCACAATGCGCCTATGAATGCATCACAGACCAGGCGCCTGCCGATAGGTGTCTTCGACTCCGGTGTCGGCGGGCTCACTGTCCTGCGGGCGCTGCGTCAGGCGCTGCCACACGAAGACCTCATCTACCTCGGCGATACCGCGCGGCTGCCCTATGGCACCAAGAGCCCGGCGTCGATCAGCCGCTATGCGGGACAGGCAACCGCACAACTTCAGGGGCGGGGCATAAAACTTCTCGTCGTCGCCTGCAACACGGCGTCGGCTGTCGCGCTGGAAGCGCTGCAGGAACAAATGAGGCCGCTGCCCGTGATCGGCGTTGTCGAACCGGGCGCGACGGCGGCCGTCGCGGCCCGGCCGGGTGGCCGGCACCTGGTACTTGCTACCGAGGCGACGGTCCGCTTTGGCGCTTACCGGCATGCGATCCTGGGGCGTGACGATCAGGCAGAGGTCCGGGAACTCGCGTGCGAGATGATGGTGTCGCTGGCGGAGGAAGGCTGGACGGAAGGCAGCATTGCCGAAGCGATCATCCGCCGTTACCTGGAACCTCTCGCGGACCTGGCGTTCGAGCCCGACAGCATCATCCTGGGGTGCACGCACTTTCCGTTGCTGCGAGCCGCGATCCAGTGTGTGGCGGCCGAGGGAACCGCCATTGTAGACTCGGCGAGCACCACGGCCGGCGTCGCCGCGGCAATGCTCGCAGAGCACGATCTGCTGAACGAGCAGGACGCCCCGGGCCGGCTCAAGCTGATGGCGACCGACGGCGCGGGCCGCTTTGCGCGCGTCGGCGGGCGCTTCATCGGCGAAGACCTCGAACCGGAAGACATCGAACTCGTCGATCTCTAGGGCAGGACGCTATCGCCCTGCGACCTGTGCAATAATCGCCGACCCGTTTCGAGAGAGGAATCAACGTGACCGTAACGATGTTCACGCGCCTGGCGCGCGCCCTCGTCCCGGCGATAGTGCTTGCGGCTTGCGGAGCGGAGGCACCCGACGAACCGGTTGCCCCTGTGGCCGAGACGGTTGAACCGCGCCCCGGGATCTATGCTGACTTCGAGCTGACGGCCGACCTGAGCCACCTGAGCGATAGCCAGCGGGAGATGATTGGTGTACTCATCGAGGCATCCAGGATCATGGACGACCTGTTCTGGCGCCAGGCCTTCAATGACGGCTACAGTGACTGGCTCGCCTCCATCGAGGACGGCGAGGCACGGCGCTTCGCCGAACTGAATTACGGTCCGTGGGACCGCCTCGCCGATGAGGCGCCCTTTATCAGGGGATTCGGTGCGAAGCCGCTGGGGGCGAACTTCTATCCGCCCGACATGAGCAAGGAAGAGTTCGAGGCCGCCTATCTTCCGGGCAAGAAGGGGCTTTATTCGCTGGTGCGCCGCGACGATGCCGGTGAACTGGTGCTGGTTCCCTACCACGTCGCCTACAAGGACGAGTTGCATCAGGCCGCCGAGTTATTGCGCGAAGCAGCGGGTCTTGCGGACGACCAGCAGTTCGCAACCTATCTCAAGCTGCGGGCCGCCGCCCTGATCAGCGATGAGTTCCAGACCAGCGACCTGTTCTGGATGGACGTCAAGACGAACGAGATCGACGCCGTTATCGGGCCGATCGAGACCTACGAAGATCGGTTGTTCGGCTATCGTGCTGCCTA
>CBDUCE010000227.1:0-4792 GCA_965365575.1 uncultured Gammaproteobacteria bacterium | reverse complement strand
CGTGTGCCTTGCCCGTCGACGCCCCGGCCGACTCGATCACGTCCGGATAGATCGTACCCTGGGCCAGCCACTCGACGCTCTCGAGCTTGTGCGCTTCTTCGTCGAATACCTCGATGAACTTGCCACCGATGATCTTGCGTTTCTCTTCCGGATCGCTTACGCCTTCGAGCGCGCTGAAGAACCGGTCGGCCGCGTCCACGCGTATCACGCGCACACCGAGATGGTTGGCGAAGGTGTCCATGACCTGGTCGCCCTCGTTGTGGCGAAGGAGACCATGGTCGACGAACACGCACGTGAGCTGGTCGCCGATGGCCTCGTGCAGCAGCGCCGCAACCACCGACGAATCGACGCCGCCGGACAGGCCGAGCAGGACCTTGCCGTCCCCGACCTGCTCGCGCACCCGCGCGATACCGTCGGCGACGATGTTGCCGGGCGTCCAGTCACTGGGGCAGCCGCAGATGTCGTGGACGAAGCGCTCCATGATCGCCTGACCCTGCAACGTGTGCGTAACTTCCGGGTGGAACTGCACGCCGTAGAAATGCCGGGCGCGATCCTCCATGGCCGCGAGGGGCGAGTTGCTGCTGCTGGCCGTTGCCTCGAAGCCGGGCGGCAGGGACTCCACACGGTCGCCGTGGCTCATCCAGACCTTGAGCAGGGGTGGCCCGCTCTCCGTATCGCTGAGCCCGCCGAGCAGCCCGGAGTCGCCGGGCTCGATCTCTGCATAGCCGAACTCGCGGTGACTCGACGCCTCGACCTTGCCGCCCAGCTCGGCCGCCATGGTCTGCATGCCGTAGCAAATACCCAGCACCGGCACGCCGAGTTCGAAGACCGTGTGCGATACGCGCGGCGGGTTGTCGAGGTTCACCGACTCCGGCCCGCCGGACAGGATTACGCCGCTCGGTGCGAATGCCCTGATGGCGTCGTCGCCCATATCCCAGGGGTGGATCTCGGAATACACGCCGCGCTCGCGCACGCGGCGCGCGATCAGCTGCGTGTACTGGCTGCCGAAGTCGAGGATCAGCAGCCGATGTGCATGGATGTCCTTGCGCGGGATGTTGGTAACGCTTGCGGGCTGGCTCATGAGTCGCTGCGGAATGTCCGGTAGTTCGGCGCTTCCTTGGTGATCGTCACGTCGTGAACGTGGCTCTCCTTCATGCCGGCGCCGGTTATGCGTACGAACTGAGGTTTGCTGCGCATGTCCTCGATCGTGCTGCTGCCCGTGTAGCCCATGGCCGCACGCACGCCGCCGATGAGCTGGTGCACGATCGCAATCAGGCTGCCCTTGTACGCCACGCGTCCCTCGATGCCTTCGGGCACGAGCTTCTCCAGCTCTTCCGTGGTGTCCTGGAAATAGCGGTCGGAAGAACCGTGGGACTGTCCCATCGCGCCGATGGAACCCATGCCGCGATAGGACTTGTAGGAGCGCCCCTGGTAGAGCTCGACTTCGCCCGGCGACTCCTCGGTGCCGGCGAACAGGCTGCCGATCATGACGGAGTAAGCGCCGGCGACGATCGCCTTGGCGATATCGCCCGAGTAACGGATGCCGCCGTCCGCGATCAGCGGAATACCCTTGCTCTTCATGGCGGCAGCAATTTCGGCGACCGCGGAGATCTGCGGCACGCCAACGCCCGCCACGACGCGGGTCGTGCAAATGGAGCCAGGCCCGATGCCGACCTTCACGCCGTCCGCACCAGCCTTGACGAGCGCTTCCGCCGCGTCACCAGTCACAATGTTACCGCCGATGACCTGCATGTCCGGGTATTTCTGCTTGATGCGGGCAACGCGGTCGAGCACGCCTTTCGAGAACCCGTGCGACGTGTCCACGACCACGACGTCGACGCCGGCCGCGACCAGCGCATCCACGCGTTCGTCAGTGTCGTGCCCGGTGCCGACGGCCGCGCCGACCCGCAGCGCGCCGCTGGAATCCTTGCAGGCGCGTGGAAAGTCCTTCGCTTTCTGGAAGTCCTTGGCCGTGATCATGCCCCTGAGTTCGAAGTTGTCGCCGACCACGAGCACCTTTTCGATGCGGTGCTGGTGGAGCAGCGATACGACTTCTTCTTCATCGGCACCCTCCGCGACCGTCACCAGGCGCTCCTTCGGCGTCATTACCGACGATACCGGCGCGTCGAGTTGCGTCTCGAATCGCAGGTCACGGCCGGTGACGATACCCACGGTCTGGCTCTCGCTGACGACCGGCACGCCGGATATGCCCATCGCACGGGTCAGGTCGATGACCTCCCTGATGGTCATGTCGGGCGTCACCGTGATCGGGTTGCGTACGATGCCGCTCTCGTACTTCTTCACCGTATGGACCTGCCGCGCCTGTTCCTCGACGTTCATGTTCTTGTGGATCACGCCGATGCCGCCTTCCTGGGCGAGCGCGATGGCCAGCCGGGCCTCGGTCACCGTGTCCATCGCGGCGGACAGGATCGGGATGTTCAGCGAGATTTCGGCCGTCAACCGGGTGCTGAGATCGACTTCGCGAGGCAGCACCTCCGAGTAGCCGGGCTGCAGGAGGACATCGTCGAATGTCAGGGCTTCCTTGGCGATGCGCATGGTCGGGTTCGCGTCTCTTGATGAGGTTAAACGGGTAATTGTACGCCGCTCATTTTTCCGGCACTAGCTTGGACTGATCGGATATACTCGCGAGCATGGAAAACTCGGGTCAGGCGACAGCGATCACCGTCAGCCAGCTGAACCGCGAGGTCAAGGCCCTGCTCGAACGGGGCGTCGGTCGGCTCTGGGTCGAGGGCGAAATCTCGAACATCGCGCGACCCGCTTCCGGGCATCTCTATTTCAGGCTCAAAGACGAGTCGGCACAAATCGGCGCCGCGTTCTTTCGCAACCGCCAGCGCGGCCCGACGCACGCGTTCAAAAACGGCGACCACGTCCTCGCCTACGGCCAGGTCAGCCTTTACGAGGCACGCGGCGACTATCAGCTCATCGTCGAACACATCGAGGCCGCCGGTGAAGGCGTCCTGCAGCGCCGCTACGAGGCGCTGAAGAAGAAGCTCGCCGCCGAGGGTCTCTTCGACGAGGACCGCAAGCAGCCGATCCCCGCCCTGCCGCGTCGCATCGGCGTCATCACCTCGCCCAGCGGTGCGGCGGTGCGCGACGTGCTGAGCGTTCTCAGGCGCCGCTTCCCGGTGGTGCCGGTCGTCATCTACCCGGCCGCCGTGCAGGGCGAAGCGGCGCCGGCAGAACTGATCGGCGCCCTGCAAACCGCGATCCGGCGCGACGAGTGCGACGTACTGATCCTCACGCGCGGCGGCGGCTCGCTCGAGGATCTCTGGGCATTCAATGACGAACAACTTGCCCGCGCCATCGCGGAATGCCCGCTGCCCGTCGTGAGCGCCGTCGGCCACGAGGTGGATTTCACGATTGCGGATTTCGTGGCCGACGTACGGGCGCCGACGCCGTCCGGCGCCGCAGAGCTCGTCGTGCCGGATCGGAGCGACTGGCAGCGCGCCATCAACACGATCGCCACCAGGATTGCACGCCAGGGTCAGCGGACGCTCGAGAACAAGGCGCAGGCAATCGACTGGCTGAACCGCCGGCTCGTGCGGGCAAGCCCCGCGGCAAGAGTCGTGCGGCAGCAGGACAGGCTGCGCGAGAATGCCGGACGGCTGGCGGCCGCCATGCGGCAGAATTTGCATGTGCGGGACAGCAGGCTGTTCACGCTGCACAAGGCGCTCCTGCAGGTGTCTCCCGCGGTTCGCTTACAGCGTGCGATCAATCGCGCAGCGCAGCTGCAGCAGAGGCTTGCTACAGCCGGGCGGCGGTGCATCGCTGACGCCGACCACCGCCTGCGCCTGACCGCACGCGCACTGGATGCCGTGAGCCCGCTGGCGACACTCGACCGTGGATACGCAATCGTTACGGAGGCCACTACGGGTAAGGCACTCACGAGCACATCGCAGGTCAAAAAGGGAGACGACGTTCGTGCGCGGCTTGCGCATGGGGAGTTGCTGGCCAGGATTACCGGGATTGCCGATGATGAGAATTAGCGCAGCCACCTTGTTCCTGGCGGGCATGCTGCTTGCGATGAGCGCCACGGCGGCGCCGGAGCATTCACCGTGGCCGGGCGGTATCGCCGTCATCGACGTCGGTCCCGCCGAGGCACCCCGCCCCATCGTGGAGTTCGATGAGCGCCGCGTGCTCGTCACGAGGAACGGCAACCGCTGGATGGCCGCCGTCGGAATACCGCTCGATGCGCCGACGGGCGGGATGTCGATCCGCGTCAACTCGGCGCGTGACATCGGGTTCGAGGTTCGCGATCACGCCTACCAGGAGCAGCGCCTCACCGTGAAGAACAAGAAATACGTCACCCCGGACGAAGCTCAGCTCGAGCGCATCGGCCGCGAGCGCAAGCTCATCGACGCGGCGCTCGGCAACTGGCGTGATGTCGACGTCGGCAGCGTAGCCCTCGCACCACCGGTCGACGGTCGGCGCAGCTCGAGCTTCGGCCTGCGGCGTTTCTTCAACGACCAGCCACGCTCACCGCACAAGGGCATGGACATCGCGGCAACCGAGGGAACGACGATCGCCGCACCCGGCAAGGGCATGGTCACGGCGACCGGCGACTATTTCTTCAATGGCAAGACCGTTATCATCGACCACGGTCAGGGCTTCGTAACCATGTACTGCCACCTGAGCGAGATCGGCGTGAACGAGGGGCAGCAACTGGAGACGGGCGATCCGATCGGCGCCGTGGGGGCGACCGGCCGCGTCACGGGCCCGCACCTGCATTTCGGCACCTATCTCAACGGCACGGCGGTGGACCCGGCGCTGC
>CBDUCE010000226.1:0-4802 GCA_965365575.1 uncultured Gammaproteobacteria bacterium | reverse complement strand
CCCTCCATCTGAATGGCTTCTTCTTTGGCCAAGGTTTCCCTGTCTCTGAGTTATAAAGCTCGCGAATTGTGCAGAAATGGCCGCACTATTGCAATGCGGCATGCCCGCCGATCGCTTCGATTTCGCTGGCGGGGACCGGCTTGCCGGGCCATGCCGTGAATTTGCCGGGCGGTTCGCAGGCGGTTTCCAGGATGGCCGCAAACTGATCTCGTGGCATGAGGGCTGCGCCGAGCGTCGTCAGGTGATGGGACATTACCTGGCAATCGATTATCGCGAACTCCTGTGTCTGCAGGTACTGCGATGCCGTGTACAGCGCGTATTTCGAGGCATTGCTTTGCCGGCTGAACATCGATTCGCCGAAGAAGACGCGGCCGATTGCGACTCCGTACAGCCCGCCGATGAGTGCGTCGTGCTCCCATACCTCGATCGAGTGCGCCCAGCCGTCGGCGTGCAGGCGCGTGTATGCGGCGATCATCTCGCGCGTGATCCAGGTGCCGGGCTGACTCGGGCGGGGCTCGGCACACCGGGCAATAACCTCGTCGAAACTCGTATTGAAGCGGATCTCGGCCTGGCTGCGGCGCAGTTCGCGCCGTAGCCGCCGGGATGCATGAAACTGGCCGGGAACCAGCACGCAGCGCGGATCCGGCGACCACCAGAGTATGGGCTGGCCGGCGTCGAACCACGGGAAAATGCCGAGACGATAGGCGGTAAGCAGTCGCGGACCGCTGAGGTCGCCGCCCGCGGCAAGCAATCCGTCGGGTTTCCGCATCGCGCGGCTGATGTCGGGAAACGCGTCCGGCGGGTCGTTCGCCGCGATCCACGCAATGCGGTTATTGGTGCTCAAGGGCCGTCTCCCGAGCCGTCGTCGCGATACGGGCTGCGCGCGTCGGCGGCTTCGATGTAGCGGTCGACGTGCCGGGCTTCCTCCTCGAGGTAATCTTCTATCGCCGACAGGAACTGGGGGTGAGCCAGCCAGTGCGCCGACCAGGTCGACTGCGGAGCGAATCCGCGGCTGAGCTTGTGTTCGCCCTGCGTACCGGGCTCGAACAGCCGCAGTCCCTTTTCGATGCAGTAGTCGATTCCCTGGTAATAGCAGGTCTCGAAGTGCAGCGCGTTGTGATGGCCGTCGCTGCCCCAGTAGCGGCCGAAAAGCGCGGTGGGGCTCTCGAAAAACACCGCAGCAGCGATGGGCTCCGCGTCGCGTTCGGCGAGGATAACCAGGATGTTGTCGGGCAGTGCTTCGCTGATTCTCAAAAAGAAGTCGAGGTTGTAGTAGGGCAGCGAGCCGCGCCGCATGAACGTAATGCTGATGAACCTGTACACCTGTTCCCAGGTGTGCGCGTCGATCTCGGCACCTTTCAGGCGCCGGAAGCGAATGCCGGCTTCGCTTACCCTGCGCCGGTCGCGACGTGCCTTCTTGCGTTTCGATGCCGTGAAAGTCTGCAGGAACTGGTCGAAGTCGGCATAGCCACGATTGTGCCAGTGAAACTGGCAGTCCTTGCGAACCCGCAATCCCGCCTCGCGTAACAGTGGCAGCTCGTCGCGGGTCGGGAAAAGTACGTGTAACGACGAACACGCCGTGCGCTCAGCGAGTGCGATCGCAGCGCCGACGAGCGCGCGAGCGGCAGCCCTGTCGCCCGGATCGGCGAGCAACAAGCGCCTGCTCGGCGCCGGCGTAAACGGGACGGCCGAGACGAGTTTCGGGTAGTAGCGGAGCCCCGCCTGTTCGTAGGCGCGCGCCCACGCCCAGTCGAAAACGAACTCGCCCCAGGAATGTTCTTTCTGGTACAGCGGCATCGCCGCAACCAGCCGCCCGTCGCGCTCGAGCGTGAGGTGACGCGGGGCCCAACCGGCGTCTTCGGACACGCAGCCGGTTTGTTCGGCGGCTAACAGGAATTCGTGGCGCAGGAAGGGGTAGGTATCGCCCGCAAGGGCGTTCCACGCGTCCGGCGCGATGTCGGCAATGGCGTGGTGGACAGTTGGCCGCATTCTCCCGCTGGCGGATCAGGCCGCCGCGTCGCCGCTCTTCGGTTCCTCGCCGGCCACGATGGCATCGAGGTATTTCTCCGCGTCGAGGGCTGCCATGCAGCCGGCGCCGGCTGACGTGATTGCCTGCCGGTAGACGTGGTCGGCGACGTCGCCGGCGGCAAAAACGCCCGCTACGCTGGTCGCGGTCGCATCACCGTCGATTCCAGACTTCACGATGATGTAGCCGTTTCGCATGTCGAGCTGATCGTCGAAAAGGCTGGTATTCGGCTTGTGCCCGATTGCGATGAACACGCCGGAGAGATCGATATCCCTGGTCGGCAAGTCACCCGTGGTACTGCGGATTCTTATACCGGTTACGCCGGAGTCGTCGCCCAGAACCTCGTCGAGCACGTGGTCCCACTGGATATCGACTTTGCCTTCCCTGGCACGTTCGAACAGCCGATCCTGGAGGATCTTCTCCGCGCGCAAGGCGTCCCGTCGATGCACGAGAGTGACCCTGGATGCCAGGTGGCTCAAATACAGGGCTTCTTCGACCGCGGTATTGCCGCCGCCGATGACGGCAACGTCTTTGCCCTTGTAGAAGAATCCGTCACAGGTTGCGCAGGCCGAGACGCCGCGGCCCTTGAACGCTTCTTCCGATGGCAGCCCCAGGTACTGGGCAGTGGCACCTGTGGCGATAATGAGCGCGTCGCAGGTGTAGCTGCCGTAATCGCCATCGAGCCTGAAAGGTCGTGCCGACAGGTCGGCGGTATGAATGTGATCGTTAATGATCTCGGTGTCGTAACGCTGCGCGTGCCGCAGCATGCGGTCCATCAGCTCCGGACCCTGCAGCCCCTCGACGTCCCCGGGCCAGTTGTCGACATCGGTCGTGGTCATGAGCTGGCCACCTTGTTCAACACCGGTGATAATCACCGGATCAAGGTTCGCACGTGCTGCGTAGACGGCAGCCGAGTAACCGGCGGGCCCCGAGCCGAGGATCAGAACCCGGCAATGCTTCAAGTCACTCATGTATAATTTGCCCCTGGCGAATTTCCTGAGTCTGACGACAGAACGAGAGCGGGACCTGCGGCTTGGCCAACAGGTTTTCAAGGCTGTCGACGGTCGTCATGGTGTCCTTGGGCTAGTGTAGGGAAAACGGATCGGGTGATCATCCATAATCGCTGCCGGACGGCAGGTCTGCCAGCGCGACGCCACTTGCAGGCATCGCGCGGCCGCATCAGAATTGTGTTTTGAGTCTGTTATAGTTCTTTAAAATCAGACTACTAAGAACTATTCGTTACACGTTACCTTAAATATGGCAAAAGCCCGCAAATCCACCCAGCCCGCATCCGGATTGTCCGCCCAGGTGCACCGGGCCCTGAGAGAAGGCGCACTGTACGTATTCGGCGCGCTCGCCTTCATCCTGTGGTTTGCCCTGTTCACCTACGATCCGGCGGACCCGGGTTTCAGCCAGGCCACGGCGGGGGCGGAGGTGCAGAATGGTGTCGGTCGCGTGGGCGCGCTGGTCGCCGACCTGCTGTTCAATTTCTTCGGGCGCCCCGCGTATCTCTTCACGGTCATGGTCTTCTACCTGGGCTGGATGCTCTACCGCGAGCAAAAGACGCAGCAGGCGCTGACGAAGATGGACTTCATCCTGCGCTTCGGCGGATTTCTCGCGACGCTGGTGACGAGTTGCGCGCTGTCGACGTTGCATTTTTCGCCCGTGGGTTTCAACGAGACCGCCGGCGGCATCGTCGGCCAGGTGGTTGGCCACAGCCTCGAGTCCGTCATGAAGCTGCTCGGCGCGAGTACGCTGTTGTTCGTGCTCTGGGTTGCGTCGGTGTCGCTGTTTCTCGGCATCTCCTGGTTCAGCGTAATGGACCGCATCGGCCACTGGTGCCTGCTTGCTTTCGAGAAGGCGCAGCTGAAAATCGGCGAAATTCGCGACCGCGCGGAAGGCCGCCGGCAGCAGGCGGCCAGGCAGGACATCGTCGAGGTCGAAAAGAAGCGCACGGCGGGCCGTCCGCCGCCGCGCATCGAACCAGTACTGCCGTCACTCGAGCCCAGCGCGAGGGCGGAGCGCGAGCGCCAGGTGCCGCTCTTCGAGCCACCGGCAACCGGTGAGCTGCCGCCATTGTCCCTGCTCGACGACCCGCCGGCGCAGAAGCAGGGCTACTCGGAGGAGTCTCTCGAGGCGATGTCCCGGCTGGTGGAGCTGAAGCTGCGCGACTTCGGCATCGAAGTCGAGGTGAAATCGGTTTCCCCCGGCCCCGTGATCACGCGATTCGAACTCGATCCGGCGCCCGGCGTGAAGGTCAGCCAGATCGTCAACCTTGCGAAGGACCTCGCCCGCTCGCTGTCCGTCGTCAGCGTGCGGGTTGTCGAAGTCATACCCGGCAAGTCCTTCGTGGGGCTTGAGATCCCGAACGAAAATCGGCAGCTGGTAACGCTCGGCGAGATCCTCAAGTCCAAGGCCTACGACAAGGTCGTTTCTCCGCTAACGCTGGCGCTCGGCAAGGATATCGGCGGCAACTCGGTCGTTGCCGACCTGGCGCGCATGCCGCACCTGCTTATTGCCGGCACGACCGGTTCCGGTAAATCGGTTGCCATCAACGCGATGGTGCTGAGCATTCTCTACAAGACGCAGCCGGAGCAGGTCCGCCTGATCATGATCGATCCGAAGATGCTCGAATTGTCGGTTTACGAGGGCATTCCGCATCTGCTGACGCCGGTGGTCACCGACATGAAGGAAGCCGCCAATTCGTTGCGCTGGCGCGTCGCCGAAAGGGACCGCCGCTACCGGCTGATGGCGGCGCTCGGCGTGCGCAACATCG
>CBDUCE010000225.1:0-4843 GCA_965365575.1 uncultured Gammaproteobacteria bacterium | reverse complement strand
ACGCTCCTGATGCGAAATTTGGGATTGGGTTCGGCGTAGGGCGCGTCGACCAGGCCCGACATGTCGAAATCGTACGGTATCGAGTAGATCGGCTCACCTTCGTGTCCGAACAGCGTCGAATTGTGGCAGCAATCCTCCCCTTTGGCGCCCGCAATGGGCGAGAAATCCGTGTTGGCGATCAGGTACTGGAACAGCGACGTCAGATCCGAGTACGGGCCCGCGAGATCCGCTGCAGTGATGCGGCTGGTTGAAATTTCCGGCAGGTCGAGCCGCTTCGACAGGCGATTCTTATGTTCTATGAAGAATGCGTATCGAACCCGGTTCTCATCCTTCTGTTCGCTGTCGACATAGGTGACGCGTGCCAGTCGTACGCGGTAGCTGACGTCCGTCAGCGTATTGAGTATCCGGTATGCCAGGTATTCCTTGATGACGTGCTGTTCGTAGCGCTCGGAGTTATCGCGGCAGTGCGCTACGAGCTTCAATTTGTCCTGCTTGTGAAACAGGGTGCCCTTCGCCTGGGATTTCTTGATGTTGACGCGCAGCGGCGGGAAGGGGCAGACGCGCGGCTGGCGCCGGAAGTTTCCGCGGGTGCGTATCCCGATGTCGAATTCGACGACACTGCCGTCGGCGTCCGTGTAGGCGAGGGTGCCCGGCAGGTAGTCCTCGTCGGAGCGCACGCGGAGCAGCGACTTCATCGGTGCGGTTATCGTTATCTCCACCACCGAGTCGTCCTGGAAAAGTGGGTCGGGTTCGCCCGGCTCGAGGGCTATCGCGATCGGGGCGGCGAACAAGAATGCGACGGCGATCAACAGTTTGCAGCGATTCAGCATGGATTCATCGGGGTCCGGATAGTCTCGACGTGACAAAAGTCTAGCATGCAGGCGCGGGTTGCGCGGGACGGCAGAATGGGCAAATTGCCGCACGGTCTGCATGGAACTACACTGGTGGCTGGAACGGCCTGGCTGAATAGATGATTCGATACTTGTCCCGATTTGTCGTGCTCCTGGTGGTCTGCTCGCTGCCGCTCCCGGTGGGTGCAAGTCAGTGGCAGTTCAGCGGCGTCGAGCGCATCGTCGCCCTTTCCGACATCCACGGCGCGTATGACGCCATGGTCGCCACGCTGCAGAACGCAGAGGTGCTCGATACGGAGCTCGGCTGGTCGGGGGGCTCCACCCACCTCGTCATCGTCGGCGACATCCTCGACCGGGGCCCGGATTCGCGCGACGCGATGGACCTGCTCATGCGGCTGGAAACGGAAGCGGCGGCGGCCGGCGGCATGGTCCACGTACTGATCGGCAATCACGAGGCCATGAACCTCGTCGGCGATCTGCGCTACGTTTCCAGGGAGGAGTTTGCGGACTTCGCGGAAGAAGAGACCGCAGAGGAGCGCGAACAATGGCTCGCCGAGTACGCGCGGCGAAAGAGCGCGGACGACGACGTCAGTGAGGAGCTTCGCCGCGAATTCGACGATCGGTTTCCCGCGGGGTACTTCGCGCACCGGCGCGAGTTCGAGGCGGACGGCAAGTACGGTGCCTGGTTGTTGTCGCAGCCCGTCGTCGTCGTCGTAAACGGAACCGCATTCGTGCACGGCGGCCTGTCGCCAATGATCGCCGACATCGGTCTCGACGGCGTGAACGGTACGCTGGCTGACGAACTCGAGCGCTATGTCGAGAACCTCGAGCCTCTCGTGGACGCCGGCGTGCTGACGCCCATGGACAGTTTCTACGCACACCCGCGCATCCTCCAGAACTACATGCCGTCGGTCGAAGCCGATACTGCACTGCTGGACGCAATCGCCGAAACGCGCAAGCTCGCAGAATCCGACATGCACGCGCCGGACGGTCCGCTCTGGTACCGCGGCAACGTGGCGTGCTGCCGCATTGTGGAGGAGGAGCGGCTGCAGGCGGCCCTGGATGCGATCGGCGCGACGCGCGTCGTCATCGGGCACACGCCAACGCAGGGGCGCCGGATCCTCGAACGCTTCGATGGCGACATCATCGAGGTGGACACCGGCATGCTCAGTGAGCGTTATGGCGGCAGCGGCAATGCGCTGACCATTGAAGGGGACCGCCTCGCGGTCGCCATCTAGGACTGCCGGGAAGTTACCGCGCCGCAACCGCATCCCCGGCAGGTCGGGAGCCGGCCTGGCGGGTTCCTCTCAGCCGAGGCGACCGAGGCGCTGCTGGCCTCCGGCGAGATTTCGAACGAGCGCGAGGACGCGGCAGGCCGGACGATCGTTACCGTGAGTGACGGCAGCCGCAGTGTCGATGCCGTCTTCGCGAAACGCGAGAACAAAGAGACCTACCCGGACCTCGCGGCTTATCGCCTGGACCGACTGCTCGAGCTGGATATGGTCCCCGTCACTGTGAAAAGAGGCCTCGGGCGCCATGACGGATCGCTGCAGTTCCTGCCGCCCAAGCTCATGAACGAGCAGGAACGGTCTGAGGCGGGGCGCGGCGGCTCGGCAAACTGTCCGCTGCCGCAGCAATGGTCCGCCATGTATGTGTTCGACGTGCTGATCTTCAACGAGGGCAGGACGCCCGAGCGCATAACGTACAGGACCGATGACTGGCAACTGATCCTCGTCGGCCACGACCGTGCTTTCGGCAAAGGCAAGGACCGGCCGCGGCACCTCGAGGGCGTGGACCTGGAGGTCGGGGACGGCTGGAAGACGGCGCTGGCCGCGCTCACGGACGACGTCATCGAACGGGAGTTCGCGGGGCTCCTCGACAAGCGCCGCCGCGCGGCGCTCGCCGCGCGCCGCGACGCGCTGCTCGCGGACTAGCTCTCTTCCTCGTCGCCTGTCACGGCGATACACTCGATCTCGACCCGCGCATCCAGCGCCAGTCCACTCGCGCCGAGCGCGCTGCGTGCGGGCGGGTTCTCGAAGTACGTCCGGTAGACCTCGTTCATCGCGCCCCATTCCCCCATGTCGGCAAGGAATACAGTGCATTTGACCACCTTGTCCATGGAGGAGCCGAAAGTTTCCAGCGTGCGGCTGATGTTGTCCAGGGTCTGGCGCGTTTCGCCCTGGATGCCGCCTTCGGCGAGGTCCATCGTGCCCGGGATAATGCCGAGGCTCCCGGAAAGGTACAGGGTATTGCCAACCCGTACCGCGGACGAAAACGGCAGGTTCAGGTCTTCGGTGCCGGGTGCCTGCAGGTATTCGACGTCCGTGTCGTCGTGGACGTGCACTTCACAGCCGCTGGCAATTGCCGCAGCGAGAAGGATGGCGAGTATTCTCATCGGTGGTCCTCCGTAATCAGATGGTACCGGCGGCAGCGGCCGCCTTGATTTTGTCGGCGGCGCGAAAAGCGAGCGCCATGATGGTCATCGTCGGCTGGCCCCTGCCCGATGTCACGAAGCTCGAGCCGTCGCAAATAAACAGGTTGGGTACATCGTGGCTGCGGTGGTCGCGATCGACGACGGATATCTGCGGATCGTCTCCCATGCGGCAGGTTCCCAGCAAGTGCGGGCTGCCATTACTCGGCCCGTTCTCGAATGGCCAGTATTTGACCGCGCCCGCCGCCTCTGCCAGCTCCATGGCGCGATCTTCGAGAAATTCCGCCATTGCCAGGTCGTCGTCATGATCGAGGTAGGTTACGCGCAGGCCCGGACGGCCCCAGCGATCAGTTGCCACGGGATCCAGCGTGATGTTGTTAGAGTCCTGCGCAAGCGACGTGGTGCTGCCGACAAACGACATCTGGCGCGTGAAGTTGTTCGTGATCGCGTCTTTCCATGCGGCGCCCCAGGACGGAACGTCGGGAGGCATTCCCATCAATGAATGCAGGATCGGTGTTGCAGACCACAGCGGTCGGGCATCGATGCCGCCGCCCCCGTAAAAGCCGCGTGACTCGTCGTTGTCGTAGAAGTCGTGAATAATGCGTGTCACCTGCACGCCCTTGTAATCGTTCAGTGGCTCATCGAATACGGCATTGACCGCGGAATGCGCGTTGAACATCAGGTTGCGGCCGACGAAGCCACTCGAATTTGCGAGACCATCGGGGTAGCGGTCGCTTGCCGACATGAGCAGCAGTCGCGGCGTTTCGGCGCCGTTCGCGCAGACGATGACGGCGCGCGCTTTCTGTGCCCTTTCATTGCCGGCGGCGTCGTAGTACAGGACCTCGCTGGCGCGACCCTGCTTATCGGTTTCGATGCGGAAAACGGCAGACTCGGCGCGAATTTCACAGTTGCCGGAGGCTTCCGCGAGAGGAACCATGGCGGCAAGCGTGGACGACTTGGCTCCGACCTCGCAGCCGAACCACATGCAGTAACCGCACCTGATGCAGGCCGCCCGTCCGTTATGCGGCTTCGTGAGAATCGCCAGCGGTTCCGGTTGTGCCGTCAGCCCGAGCTTTTCGGCGCCTCGTTCCAGCAGCACGCCCGACGACTTGATCGGCATCGGCGGCATTGGGAAGGGTTTCGAGCGCGGCGCATCGTTGGGGCCCGGCGCGCCCGAGATGCCGATTTCCCAGTCTACTTTCGTGTAGTAGGGCTCGAGTTCATCGTAGCTGATCGGCCAGTCGGCAAAGTTTGTGCCCGTTATAGGGCCGAGGAGGCTCCGCTCCTTGAAGTCAATCTCTCGGAAGCGCCAGAAGTTGCCGGTGAAATGCGTGCTCGATCCGCCCACGGTCTGGGCATACTCCGCGGGCGGCAGCGGCTGGGCCGTGGCCGACTGGTCAGCCGTGTGTCGAAAGGTCTGGCCACTGACGTCGCCGTTCAGCTCTAAGCGGAAGATGGTCGACAGTTCGTCGTGCCCGAAGTCGGCCGCCCTGCGGTAGGGGCCCTGCTCGAAAACGACGACCCTGAAGCCGGCGGTAGCCAGCTCCTTTGCCAGGATCCC
>CBDUCE010000224.1:0-4898 GCA_965365575.1 uncultured Gammaproteobacteria bacterium | reverse complement strand
CGTGGCGGCGATGAACCCCTGCCCCTGCGGCTACCTAGGCGATGCGCGCGGCAACTGCCACTGCAGCAGGGACCGGGTAGCGAGTTACCGCAGCAAGATCTCCGGGCCACTACTCGATCGCATCGACCTGCGCGTCGAGGTAGGCAGGCTGCCACAGCGCGCGTTGCGCGATGCCGGCGCCGGCGGAGAGCGCAGCGCAACGGTACGACAACGCGTGGTCGAGGCGCGCTCGCTCGCGCTTGCACGCGGCGGTGTCTGCAATGCGCAACTGGAGGGCGAGGCGCTCGAGGCGAACTGCAAAACGAGCGACGAAGGACTCAGCTTGCTCGACGAGGCGACCGAGAAATTCTCTTTATCAGTGCGCGCCTACCATCGCGTGCTGCGAGTCTCACGGACCATCGCGGACCTCGCGGCTGCCGATCGCGTCGGCGCCGCGCACGTCGCGGAGGCGTTGTCGTTAAGGACGCTGGAGCAGTATTAGTCGCTATTGCGACTCGGCCGCCATGTAGTCGACGGCGTTGGCGACTTCTTCATCGGAGAGATCGGTGCGTCCGCCCTTGGCCGGCATGTAGCCGGCCGATCCCTGGAAGCCCTTGATGGCATGCTCCCTGAGCACGTCCATACCCTGGGCGATGCGCGGGGCCCAGGCGTCCACATCACCCAGCACGGGCGCGCCGCCGATGCCGGCGCCGTGACAGGCCAGGCAGGCGCTGTTATAGACCTGCGGGCCCGACAGCGCGGCAGCAACGGGCTCCGGTTCCGCGACCGTTACCGCGGACGGCGCCGCCGCCACATCTTCCTCGCCCGGCATGTAGACCTCGCCGAAAGGCCGTATGCGTTCGGCAACAGCTCCCTGGTACTCGGCTCCTTCGCGCGTATATATCCCCTGCGTGCTATCGGCGATCTTCATCGCGAGGATGAAAATACCCAGCGCGGCGATGGCGAGTGCACCGATCACCAGCGAATACATGTCGAAAAACTTCTGGTCGCGATCCAACGTCTTGCTCCGCTTTATTATGTAGTACCGTCCGGGCCTTACCCGGCTGCAGGGCCGGAATTATATATGGAATGTGACGTCCGTGGGGCCGTCGGGGATTAATCGTTGCTAGTCTCGTCCCATATACAACCATGATAACCCGGCCCGTGCCTGCCGGGCTTTCGCGGATCTTCAAAGGGAATCCATGCGCTTCAGAGCTCTGCTGCTCACGCTGTCGTTGCTGCCGGTGCAGCTGCTGGCCGGCGACGACGCCCCGGACACGGCCGGGCGATACAATTCCGACGCGTTTGCCTATGAAATCGATCCGCCTGCCGGTACCTGGTTGTCGTGGCCCGCGCTCGAGGATGACTATCCACACGCGGACGTGGGCTATGTCGGAATCAACGGCTACGGCGCCGTGGTCATGCCGTTATGCTGGCAGGGCGGGGCGCCCTCGCGCCTCGCGCTCCTCGAGACCTTCCTGTCGCGTTTCGGCGAGGATTACCCGACGCCGTTCATCCACACCGAGTCGGAGATCAGCAAGGACGGGGCGGTCGGGAGCTACCTCGTCGGCAACGAGCCCGTCGACGGAGAGGACTACGCCTATCATTTCTGGATCGTGGCGAACGAGAATTGCGCCTACACGCTGGCGGCATGGGGACCGGCCCGTGACCCCGCCACCGCTGGCGATCTGCGTTGGCTCTGGGGCCGCCTGCAACTGAGGGAAACGCCGTCCGTCACCGCAGGCGGCGGCTCGGACGAGCAGAAAGCGGCGAATGCCTATTTTCTCAACCAGGTAGGCACGCATTACTTCGACGCCCGCAGTTACCGCGATGCGTTTCGCTTCCTGTCGCAGGCCGCCGACCTCGATCCCGGCGAACCGGCATACGTCATGAACGCGCTGCGCGTGCTGGTGCAAATCGACGCGTACCGGGAGGCCTACGACTGGCTGCGGCCGAGGCTGCCGCGCTACGCCGACAATCTCGACATACGCAGCTGGGACGCCTGGCTCGCTTACCAGACCGGCGATACGGAGAAGGCCGTAAGGGTCTACGAGGAACTCTTCAGCGGAACCTATCGTGAAGACAACGAGTTTGCGCTGTACGCCGGCCTGCTCGCCGATCGGGAGGAGTGGGAGAAGCTAGAGGACGAGTTCGACAGCTATGCCTCGGAGGGCATGACCGAGACCCTGCGGAAGTTGCAGGCGGATCTCCACAGCCGGCGCGGCAATTACGAACAAGCGCTCACGATACTCGACAGCATGATCGAGGGTCGGCCGTTCAGCGCCGATCTGGCCTACGCAAAAATCGAAGTTCTCGACCAGCTGGACAGGCCGGCGGAGTTGCTGGCGATAGCTGAGCAGCTGATCGAAAAGAATTACCGGTCACTGGAGAGCTACTTCTACAAGGGATACGCGGAGTACCGGCTGAAGTCATACCTGAAGGCGCGGGATTCTTTCAACGCAGCGCTCAGGTACTCGCCGACGAACTCGACCGTCAAGGAGTACCTCGCGAGCATCAACAGCATTCTCGGGGAAGGCGAGAACGCGAGCATCAGTGAATTCCTGCCCGCTGTCCCCCTGCCCGCCGAGATGCAGTCCCTGGTCGACGGCGCCGCGTTCAGCGCCACCGTGGATGGCTACGGCGCCTGGTTTCTGAACCGCATCACCGGTTACGCATTCGACGGCGGCGAATCGCTGTCCCGTACATTGCTGCAACAGGTCAAGGTGCAGGACGCACAGGGCGTCGCGTATTTCAGCACGCTCGAATTCAACTTCGACCCGGCCTTCGAGCAGCTCTATGTCAACAGCCTCGTCGTACGCAATGCGGCCGGCGAGAAGGTTGCAGAGGGCGATCCGTCCGCCTACTACGTGACCAGTACCGTGGACGGCTATGAGGCGAGTACCGAAAAGACCGCGCATCTGCCGGTGCCGAGCCTTGCGCCGGGCATGGTGATCGAGGCCGTCGTGACCACGCGTATCAACGTGGAAGAAGACGCGTTCCCGCTGGAGATCCACTATCTGTCCAGCAGCCGCCCGATCGGCTACAGCGCGGTCTTCGTCGCGGGAGAGCACGACAGGCTGCAGTTCAATTCGTTCGGCATCGAGCCGCCCGTGACCCGCAATGATTCGCTGGTCTGGGAGGCGACGAACCCGGTGGTGTACCGCTGGGAGCCTATGCAGCCCTGGTATGACCGCATGCTGCCGTGGGTAACGATCGGAACGACCAGCGACAGCTGGCGCCAGGCGGGCGAAGATTACCTCGCACTCATTGCCGACAAGCTGGAAACGGAACGCGTGGCCGACATGGCGGCACGTCTCGTCGAGGGTGTCGAAGAGACGCGCCGAAAGATCGAGATCATCAGCCATTACGTGCAGAAAGAATTGCACTACGAAGCCATAGAATTCGGGCGCCGCGCCTACGTGCCGAAGACGGCTCGTGAGACGTTGAGCGACCGCTACGGCGATTGCAAGGATCACGCGGTGTTGCTGGTTTCCATGCTGAACGCCGTCGGCGTGCCCGCGCAACTGGCGCTGGTGAACATCAATCAACAGATTCAGCCCGAATTGCCGAACATCGACCAGTTCGACCACATGATCGTTTCAGTGCCGGTTGACGGGCGCCGCCAGTATATCGACGCGACCGACAAGGACCTGAGGCTCGGCACGACGCCGCCCCGCCACATGGCCGGCAACCATGCGCTGGTCCTGGGGGAAACGCCCGAGCTGTTGCTCATCCCCGAGTACGCACCTGGCGACTCGGGGCTCCAGGTCGAGCGCGACATCGAACCGATCGCGGACAACGAGATCCGGGTGACCGAGATTGGCGTGTTCTCCGGGTACCAGGCCGCGGACATGCGTGGTCAATTGCGTGAGATCGAGGTGTCGGACATCCTCGGCACGATGCAGCGCTGGGTTGCCGATCGCTATTCCGACGCGATCGTCGAGGATGCCTTCGTGGACAACGTGTTCGACGCGAGTGGCGAGCTCGTCGTCGAGCTCCAGTACCGGCTGCCGGTCGATACCGGGTCGTTCAAGCTTCCCGGGTTCTTCGAAGCCACGTTTCTCGACTACGAACGCCTGCCGGAGCGGAGATTCGGCTTCGAGATTCCGGCACCGCTTACCGTATCGACCGTAACGACGGTGCAACAGTCGGCTGCTGCGCTGCTCAGGGTTGCTGCGAAAAAACCGGATGCAGACGAGTCGCGTTTCGGCAGCTGGCGCCGCAGAATCGACAGAACCGACGACAGCTGGACTCTCAGGCTCGAGTACACGAGCGGCCACGACGAATACGGGCCGGATGAGTACCGCGAATTCACGGACTTCCACCGCAGGCTCGTGGGCTCGATCGAGCAGCCGATGGTCATCGATTAGGAGCGGTTCTTGAACCGCGACTGATTTGCCACAATATCAAACACGCGGTTCCGGAACCGCGATCGCGCGCCAAGGCGCGCCTCTAAACAACCCGCGCCTACAACCGCGACAACTGGAGACCGACATGAGCGAATTCGAAGACCTGGTGGCCGACCTCAAACAGAAGCGTGACGAACTGCGGCTGCAGATGCACCTGGCGTCAAAAGAAGCGCAGGACGAGTGGGAGGAACTCGAGGAGAAGATGCAGGAATTCTCTTCGCGAGCGGAACTCGGCAAGACCGGCGAGGGCCTCGGCGACGCGCTCGGCAAGCTCGGTGAGGAACTGAAGCAGGGCTACAAGCGCGTCCGCAACGCCATCAAGGAAGACTGAGTCTTCGCTACTCGCTGTTCCAGCGGTCGACGGCGTCCTGGCCAACGACGAGGGCGGCTCGCCGTTTAACCTCAGCGGGTGCGAACAGGCCGCGATCGATGGCGGAACCGAACCACTCGCCGAACCGGCCGCCCGTGTCGCCGAAGCGGTCTTCCCTGAGCATCTGGTAGATCGCCGCG
>CBDUCE010000223.1:0-4911 GCA_965365575.1 uncultured Gammaproteobacteria bacterium | reverse complement strand
GTTCGGCCAACCCCGGTTTCAGGCCATATCGAACAGCAACAACTCCGCGTTGCTCGTGGCTTTTACGGTCAGCGCCGGCTGGTCGACGGCCGCCACGGCATCGCCTGCCTCGAGCGGCTCGCCGTCGATCTCGACGCTGCCCCGGACCACCTGCAGGAATCCGCGCCGGCGGCCTTCGAAGCCGAAGTCGATCGACTCCTCGCCATCGAGCACCGTGGACCACAGGTTGATGTCCTGGTGGATCGTAAGCGAACCGTCGCGGCCGTCGCGGGAAGCCACGAGGCGCCAGCGGTTGCGTTTCTCTTCCTCGGGAAACAGCTTCTGCTCGTAGCCGGGCTCGAGTCCGTTTTGCTCCGGCAGGATCCATATCTGCAGCAAGTGCGCCTTGTCGGTCTCCGAGGCGTTGAACTCGCTGTGCAGCACGCCGGTTCCGGCGGTCATGCGCTGCAGTTCCCCGGGCCGTATCACGGAGCCGTTACCCATGCTGTCCTTGTGCTGCAAGGCGCCGTCGACCATGTAGGTAACGATCTCCATGTCCCGGTGGGGATGGGTACCGAAACCCTTGCCGGGCTCGATCCAGTCCTCGTTGATGACACGCAGTTTGCCGAAGCCCATCATCGACGGGTTGTGGTAGTCGGCGAACGAGAACGTGTGCTTGCTCTTCAGCCAGCCGTGATCCGCTCCGCCGCGTGATTCAGAACGAATGACATCAATCATCGGTCTCTCCAGGACGAGTTACGAACGTGTGCGTCAGGCAATGCGCAGTCGCGCAACGATGGGCGCCTGCAGCGCGAACCTGACTGCGTGATTGTCACGCAACGCGGGTGTCGAGCCGCGGAGCCGTGTGAATGAGTTCGGCAATACGAACGCGAGCCGCATCGATGGATTCTTCGGCCTTGCTGTTGAGCTGCTCGGCCGCGATCACCTCGACGTCCGTGATGCCGATGAAGCCCAGCACATGCCGCAGGTAGGGCGTGGCGAAGTCCAGCGCACTTCCGACCGGCACGCCGCCCGAGGCGATGACGACGTAAGCCCGCTTGCCTTTAAGCAGTCCTTCGGGACCGTTCTCCGTGTAGCGGAACGTGAGCCGCGCGCGCGCCACCATGTCGATCCACGCTTTCAGCGCGGCGGGTACGCTAAAGTTGTAGATGGGCGTGCCGATAACGATCACGTCGGCGGCCTTGAGCTCGGCGACCAGTGCGTCCGATTCCGCCAGCGTCGCGCGCTGATCTGCGCTGCGTTCTTCGGCGGCCGTGAAGTTGGCGCCGATCCAGGCCTCGTCGACGAACGGCAGGCCCTTGTTCAGGTCGCGCCGAGCGAGCTCGATGCTGCCATGGCGCTCTTCCAGCGCGCCGATGAGATCGGCACTCAGCATGCGGCTCACGGAGCCGTCGTTTCTGCCGCTGGCGGCGACTTCCAGTACGTTGAGCGGTGTGTCGGGTTTCGTGTCTTGCATCAGTGCGTCTCCAGTGTCCCTGCCCGAGGCAGGTCATTTACGTTGGGAGCAGTCTGACTATTGACCGAGAAAAGATAAACCGTATTATTGAGATAAGATTGTTCTTCAAAAAGCAACAATATGCGCCGATTCAGTGATCTCGAGGCATTCATCGCCGTTGTCGAGGCCGGCAGCTTCACCGCCGCCGCCGAGCGGCTCGATATCGCCAAGTCGGCGGTGAGCCGCCGGGTTTCGGCGCTCGAGGAACGGCTCGGCGTGCAGTTGCTCCGGCGGACGACCCGGCGCCTCAACCTCACCGAGACGGGCAAAAGCTACTACGAGCACAGCGCGCGTATCCTCGCCGACCTCGACGAGGCCGAGGCGGCGGTGCTGCAGGAGCATGGTGAGTTGCGCGGCAACCTGCGGGTGGCGTTGCCGCTGTCTTTCGGTGCGCGGCACATGTACAAGCCGATCGCTGAGTTCAGCGGGCGGCACCCGCGCGTGAGCTTCGACCTCGACCTCAACGACCGCCGTATCGACCTGGTCGCGGAAGGCGTCGACCTCGCCGTGCGCATCGGTCGGCTCGCCGACTCCACCCTGATTGCCCGGCGCCTGTTCGAGGCGCGTACCGTGGTCTGCGCCTCGCCGGATTACCTCGAGCGACGCGGCACGCCGAAGACGCCCGACGACCTCGCGGACCATGACTGCCTCGTGTACAGCAACCTGCCGGACCCGACGAAATGGGTTTGCACGGATCGCGAAGGCGTACGTCATTCGATCGACGTGCCCGTAACGATGACGGCGTCGAGCGGCGACTTCCTCTGCGCATCAGCGAAAGAGGGGCTCGGGCTCGTGTTGCAACCCACCTTCATCGCCGGCGAGTTGATCAGCCGTGGGGAGCTTGAGCCCGTGCTGACCGGCTACCAGTGGCCCGTGACGCCGGCGTATGCGATATATCCGCCCACGCGGCACCTCTCGTACCGCGTGCGCGAGTTCATCGATTTTCTCGCCGGGTATTTCGCGGGCGTGCCGTACTGGGATCGCGACTGCAGCCAGCCGTAATACTGAAGGCGAGGCAGATCTGCGCCGCGTAGTAGAGCGGCAGCCCGAAAACGTACGTTGGGAACGGTGGCTCGGTGAAACGCAGGGCCGCGACGGACAGGTCGGACAGGTAGAAGAGGCACGCACCGGAAACGATCAGCGCTGTGGCGCCGGCGCCGAGCGTCCCGAACGCCGTGATGACCATCAGGCTGATGACCGCGGTATAGAAACGAACGGGCCATAGCAGCTCCGGCGGCACGTAAGGCTGCAGCCAGAGCATTACCGCGGCCGCGATAACGACGACGGGTGCTGCCGCGCCCAGGGTCCAGCGTCGTTCGACGCCTGCGGTAATGAACGCGGTTATATAGGCGATATGCGCGAGAAGAAAACTCGAGAGCCCGAGGAGGAACCAGTGTCGTGACGTGCCTATCAGGAACACGTCGCCGAACCAGGACAACACGAGCCCGGCGAGGATCAAGGCACCGTAGCGGGACGCCAGCGCTCCGGCGGAGACAGCCATGAGTACGAACGCTGACGACGCGGCGAGCTTCGCGGCAGCGGCCATCGCGGTTTGATCCAGCAGCAATGCGGCGACGAGTGCGACGCAACCTCCGCCGCAAAGGTAAGCCAATGCGATGCTCTTGCGATCTGGGATTCTGACGAACGACAATTGCCCTACCCCCGGGCGCGGACTGTAGTTTTCGAAAATAGCAGATCGGGGGATTGCGTACGTGCGTAAAGCTTTGTTGACGGTGTCTGCCCTGGCGGCTACTGACCGGATCGCCTAAACATTTGCCGCTTCGACTTGTCCCATATAGGGTTGAGACGAAAAGCGACACCCGAAGAGACTCTATGACACTTACGATGAAACGCCTTACGGTCGCGGCGCTGCTGGCGCTCCTCGTGAGCTCGGTGCAGGGCGCCCAGCTCGTTCGCGAGTTTCGCGGCGTCAACAACGGCATGACCCCGACATTCACGGTCGAGGCGCCGTGGGTACTCGATTGGCGCCTGGACGGCGATTACGACCAGCTGGTCGCGCTCGAAGTAACGCTGGTCGAGGCGAAGACCGGCCGGCACGTCGGCCAGGTGCTGCACACCAAGCGCAAGGGCAATGGTGTGCGGCTGTTCAGGCAGGGCGGTACCTACCAGCTGCGCGTCAGCGGCTCGCTGGCTCGATGGACGCTCAAGGTCCAGCAGCTTACGCCCGAGGAAGCCGAGCTCTACACACCCCGGTAAGCGCCTTAGAAGTAGTCGGGCTCATTGCCTGGCCGCCACTTGATGTTGCAGCCGATACTGGCCGTCTGCGTTTCGGCAACGGGCTCCCCGCTCAACACGGCGTCCAGCGCCGCGCGAAGGTCGTGGCCGTCCACCGGCTCGTCGTTTGACGGGCGGCTGTCGTCGAGCTGTCCGCGGTACACGAGCTTGCGATCGGCGTCGAAGACGTAGAAGTCAGGCGTGCAGGCGGCCCGGTAGGCTTTCGCGATGTCCTGGTTTTCGTCGTAGAGATACGGGAAATCGTACCCCCACCTGGCGGCTTCCTCTTTCATCTTCGCCGGGCTGTCGCCGGGATGCGTGGTCACGTCGTTGCTGTTGATCGCGTATATGGCCACGTTCCTGTCGCCGTAATCACGGCCAATGCGCGCCAGCTCCTCGCGAACGTGTTTGACGTACGGACAGTGATTGCAGATAAACATCACCAGGCAGGCGGCCGCGCCGTCCCGAAGGGAATGCATCTCCCCATCCGGGTCCGGCAGTGAGAAAGGCGGTGCCTCGGTGCCCAGCGCGAGCATTTGCGACTCGACTGCAGCCATATCGAACTCTCCCATATTGTTGACAGGTTGTGCGATCATGCACCCTGGCTCCGAACCACCGCAAGGGCCCACGTGGTCGACGTAGCACCGACAAAAACCAGCGCGATCATCACGCTCGCCGCCATCGTTGTGATAATCGCGGGGATGAAAGCGGCGTCGGCGCTGATCGTGCCCTTTATGATCGCGACATTCCTGGCATTGATCACCGTGCGTCCGATGCTGTGGCTGCAAGCCAACCGGGTGCCCACCGTACTCGCGGCCCTGCTCATCGTCCTCACGATCCTGGCGGCCCTTACGGTCGTCGGCGTCGTCGTGGGTCGCTCCCTCGCTGCCTTCACGGCCGCGTTGCCGGACTACCAGCAGCAGCTCCAGGGCCTGATCGACGGCTTCGTCAGCTTCCTGGCCCAGTACACGGACAGCGACCAGTCCGTCGAGCGCGTCGGCGATCTCATCAACCCGGGCTGGGCGATGGGGCTTGCGGCCACGCTGTTGAACGCGGTCCGCGACATCATGACGAACACGCTGCTGATTACCTTCACCGTCATCTTCATCCTTCTCGAGGCATCGAGCTTCCCCACCAAGATCACCGCCGCCTTCGGCGAGTCGGCGCGCTCGCTGACCGGT
>CBDUCE010000222.1:0-4935 GCA_965365575.1 uncultured Gammaproteobacteria bacterium | reverse complement strand
GCCAGTTCCAGCCCGGCAGCATGGCAATCACGCCGAGGAAAACGGCGCTGAAGAGGTTGTCCGTTGCGGTCGCGGCGGAGAAGAACGAAGCATCCGTGCTCAGCCTGGTGATTTCCCCGAGAGCGGCATAGTTCACCGAGCCGCCGATATAGGTCGAGGTAAACAGGCCGGCAATTCCCGCTTCACGCAGTGCAGGATCGATATCCGCCCCCGCTGCCAGGTTACCGAGATCGAGAAGACTCACCGCGACGATAACGCCAATGACGGTTCCCGCGCTCGCGATCAGGAATGCGCCGGTCATGCGCGTGGTCTCGAATAGCATGTGCCGCAGATCCGCCTTGAAAAGGAACAGCGGGATCAGTACGGGCACGAAGTAGGAGAAGACGAAATCGAACGCGGGCGCCGAGTGCGGGATGATGCGCAGGTTGGCGACGGCGATTGCCGAGAGGATTGCGATCACGGCTCCCGTAAGGTGTGAGCCGATGCGTGTTTTCTCCGCGATAAACGCGACACCGGCAATGACGAACAAAACGGCCATGAGCGCCAGATCGTTATCGGGGCTTATTAGGGTCAAAGGATGCTTAGAACATACGCTTGCGTCGGTTTAGCGTCTTCGTGCAGTACCAGACGAGAAGGCCGATACCGACAGCGATCAGGACCAACGGCGCCAGCGGAATGGCGACTTCCCAGAGTTCCCAGAAGCCGCCGACCACGAACGCGAGCGCGACGATTATCCAGAAGACATCGACTTGCACGTGAAAGAGCGCCCTCGCCGCCTGCAGGCCGAGTATCAGGATACCTGTGCCGATAATGCCCCAGCCGAGGCTGACCTCGAGTAGCCAGGCGACGCCTACCCAAATACAAAAGGAGGCCCAGCCGACGACGTCGAGAAGGTTAGAGCGGTCCTGGTGCTCGATGAATTCGATCATCTTGTGGACGTCCGGCTTCCCGTCCGGCCCAAGCCAATCGTGCATTGCACGCTTCATCGTGTGCGCCCTCCAATCCCGTTACCATGATATGCCGCGAGTCCGCCGGTCTGTCAATCGGGGGATATACCTAAGCCTCCCTGAACGTCAGTCGACAATTATCCGCGGGTCAAACGGCTCCTCACCCGCGAAGTTCACGCCATAGTCATAGGCGCGGGATTCCGCATCAATAGTCACCGATACCACGCCCCGGGACGAACCGCGCTTCGCGGCACCCGGAAACGGTGCATCGCCCATGAAGTCCACGAAATAGTCACGATCCGGACCAGTCAACACCCACTGCACCTGGTCACCGTTACAGACGTGTACCTCTTCGGCCGAGCCGCCGCGATATTTCAACGCCGGCATGCCGTCCGCACCCTCGCTCACCTGGATCGTGTGATTGCCGCCGCGGTCGCAGTTGTCCTGGCTGTTCGAGTCCGTGATTGCCAGCGACAAAATAGCGACACCCGCGCCGACAATCGCCATCGTTCTTAGCATTTTCATTTTTTTTCTCCCTTCATTTACTAACTACAATCTTCAGGAGCTCTTGTTGGAAACAAGCTGCCTGAATCGTTCATCGTTCTGCAGCGCTTCCAGCGCCGGATCCGCCCGCAGCAACTCGAGCTCGTAATTGAGCTCGACCGCGCGCTGCAGCGCGGCCACTGCTGCGTCCGTATCGCCGGACTGCATGTGAATCAACGCACTGTTGTAGTGCACGTACATGATACCCGGACCCAGCGTGTTCGCCTTTGCGTCCAGTTCGCGTGCCTTTTCTGCATTGCCGACACGCGAATAGTAGAGCGCGATATCGGAAATTACCTGCACTTCAGCATCATTAACCTTTAGCCGGCTTTCACCCAGTTCGATGGCGCGCTTGTAAGCGACGTCCGCGACTTGCTTCTGGTCACCCTGGAAGTAATAGGCGTCCGCCAGGTTGCCCCACATGCGGTAGTCGTTCGGTGCAAGGTTCGCCGCATTGACGTAGCGATCGATTGCGCGCTCGAAATCACCGAGGTAGAAGTACATGGTGCCGGTATTCGAGTAAGCGCTTCGCGTCGGTTTGATCGCGATCGACTGATCCCATGCCTCGGCGGCTTTCCCGAAATCGCCGGAGAGATAGTGCGCTGCGCCCAGGTTATTCAGCGCCTGGGCATCGTCATCCACGCGATTCACGAACATCTGGTAGAACTCGGCCGCCTCGTCGAATCGCCCCCGGAAAAAAAGGAAATGGCCCATTTCGTTGAACGCCCGCCAGTAGCTGGCGTCTGTTGCGAGCGCGAGGCGGAGGTTTGCCTCGGCCTCTTCGAGCTGTTCGAGAGCCTGCTGTGCCCGGGCAAGTCCAACGTACGCTTCTGCAAGATGTGTATTGGTATCGCGCGCTTCCTCGAATTCCTTTAGAGCCGCCTGGTTTCTTCCCGACACCAGGTACAACCAGCCAAGCACAAGACGCACGTCCACGGACTCTCCGCCATGTTCCAGTGCCTGCTGACATGCGCGCTCGGCGTCACCGAATCGCGCGGCGTCGGCCGACAGTTTGTAGGCGGCGAGGTGCTTCCGGCACATGGCGGCGTGCGCATTCACGTAGTCCGGGTCTATTGCCAGCGCTTCGCGAAGCAGGCCTTCGGCCATCAACAGCGAGGTCTCGTCCGGCGGTTTACGCAGGAAATCGATGCCGCGAAGGTAAGCGTCGTAAGCTTCCACGTTGCTGGTGCCGAGATTCTTCAGCCGCCGCTTCGCAGCGACCGGCAACACGACATGCAATGACCGCGCCACCTGGCGGGCAATGTTCTCCTGGATGGCGTAGATGTCCGACAATTCGCGATCGTACTTTTCGGACCAGAGTTCCCGTCCGTCACGGCCGTCGATAAGGCGCGCAGTAACACTGACCTTATTCTGGTAACGCCGCACGCTACCTACCAGAACCGCTTCCGCGTCAAGGCGATCGGCAATGGACACGACATCCATGACGCTGTCCTTGAACTGCCGGGTAGTGCTCAGGGCGACGACGCGAAACTCGTTCAGGCGAATGATCAGACTCTGGATCTCTTCGGTCAGTCCATCGCTGAAATACTCGGTTTCGGCCTCGCCACTGGAATTGGCAAACGGCAATATCGCTATCGAACGTCGTGGTGACTCCCAAAAATTCTGGGACAGGTAATACAGGAGGTAGCCGCTGCCAACAGCCACGACCGCGACAATCACGACGAAAGGCAGGAACGCCAGGCGCGGCGCCCGCGCATCGGTTTCATTGTGGCGCACTATGCCACGGGCCGTCAGTTCGTATGCCCAGGCGAGGATCGCCACGACAGGAAAACCGATAACGACGAGCGCAATGAGCACCGTCATCGAGCTGTCGGGGATGGGCAGCCGGTCGAAGGTGACATCGGCTACCTGCAATAGCATCCAGGCGACGACGCCATAAGCGACGAGCGCCCGAATGACGCTTCGCTTGCGAAGTTCCTGCACCAGGTTGTGGATGCGATTCTGCATTGCCGCGGCACCCCCCTGCCGGGCTTGCTCTCGGCTCTCGCCATCATGCCCCAGATCCCGCTGCTTTTCAGTAGTTCTGAGGCGATTCCTCGATTCCCCTGTGCCACAATATCTTCCCACTCCTGTCGAAGATCCTTGCCGATGATTCAACCAGTTCGGTCGTTTGCACCTGGCGCTTTCGTGGCCCTGCTCGGTTTCCTGGCGGCGTGCTCGCCACCGACGTCATACGACGTCATCGTCCGGGGCGGCACGATCTACGACGGCAGCGGCACCGAGGCCTTCGTCGCGGATATCGCGATCGAGAACGACGTGATCGCAGCGATCGGGAATCTCGGCGATGCGGGGGCCGACATCGAGATCGAGGCCGGAGGGCTCGCCGTGGCGCCGGGCTTCATCAATATGCTGTCGTGGGCCAATGAATCGCTGATCGAGGACGGCCGCTCGCAAAGCGATATCCGCCAGGGCGTCACTCTTGAGGTGATGGGCGAAGGTAACTCGATGGGACCTCTGAACGCCGCGATGAAACGGGAACTGATCGATCGTCAGTCCGACATTCGCTACGACATCGAGTGGGACACCCTGGGTGGCTACCTGGAGTACCTCGAGAATCGCGGCATTTCCACCAACGTCGCATCTTTCATAGGCGCCGCGACACCGCGCAAATACGTTATCGGCTACGACGACCGTGCGCCGACGCCTGAAGAACTGCAAAAGATGCAGGAACTCGTTCGCGAGGCGATGCGTGAGGGTGCCATGGGCGTTGCTTCGTCACTGATGTATCCGCCCGGCCTGTTCGCCGACACCAACGAACTCATCGCCCTGTCAGAGGCCGCCGCAGAGTTCGACGGCATGTACATCTCTCACATGCGTGATGAAGGCGCGCACATGCTGGAGGCAATCGATGAACTCATCACGATCGCCCGCGAGGCCGGCATCCGCGCCGAGATCTATCATCTCAAATCATCCGGTCAACAGAACTGGCCCCTGTTTGATGAAGCGGTGCGAATGATCGAGGATGCGCGCGCCGAAGGCCTGCATATCACGGCCGACGTCTACACCTACCCTGCAGGCTCGACCGGCTTGAACGTCACGGTACCGCCCTGGGTGCAGGAAGGCGGCTTCGAAGCCTCGCTCGAGCGCATGCGCGACCCGAAACTTCGTGAACGGATCATCGAGGAGATGAACACACCGTCGGACGAGTGGGAAAACATGTTCCTGCTGGCCGGGTCCTTCGACAACATCCTCCTTGTCAATTTCAAGAACGAAGCATTGAAACCGCTCACCGGCAAGACCCTCGCCGAGGTCATCGCGATGCGCGGCACGAGTCCGGAGAATACGATCATGGACCTGATCATCGAGGACGGCAGCCGCGTTGGCGCCGTCTACTTCACGCAATCTGAAGACATCGTTCGACGAGCGGTCGCCCTGCCCTGGGTGAGCTTCAATTCGGACGCCGGCTCACTTGCGCCGGAAGGTG
>CBDUCE010000221.1:0-4957 GCA_965365575.1 uncultured Gammaproteobacteria bacterium | reverse complement strand
GATCGCCGCGCTCGAAGGGCGGATGGAACATTTCGTGGATGGCCGTCTGCAACTGGATGTACATCGGGTAGGAATGGTGCGACGCAAAGCGCTGACCCGTTACCCGGATTCCGTAGGGCTTTGAGAAGTGCAACAGAAAGACATCGACCTCCGGATCGAGAGTCCGACCGAGCAGCCGTTCATGCTCGGGGATGATGTCGAAGCGTTGCAGGTACTTGCGCGTCGCCTCGATGCGCAGCCCGAGTATCGGCGCCGCGGTTTCCGCCCAGTAGGATTCGAACCCCGCGTCGCGCAGGCCCAGCAGGACAGCGAGCACGTCCGGCAGGGTTTCGTCACGAACCCAGGTCCATTCGCGGGGATCCCAGTATTCCGACTTCTCGAGCCCGGGGCGCAGCCGGGCATCCGGCTTGCGCGCAGAGGCGATCACGTCGTCGAGTGATTCGACCGGCCCGGCCGAAAAAATCAGCGCGAGATTGGGGCCGATGAGCATGCCGTGAAGCTCGGCGAGCTCGGTGAGGCGCTCGAGCGCCGCGCCTGCCTCGCCGTCCAGGCGCGACCGGATGAAATCGGCCTCTGCGCCGTAATGCTCGTACTGGAGACTGTTTCCTGCAAGCGCGCCGATGAACACGATCGCGTCCAGCCCGGCTGCCGTCTGAACGTGCCAGCTGGTCGATTGGTCGTCCACCGTGCCAGCACGCGCCGGCGTTGCGCTGCAGATCAAAGCAAGCAGCGCAAGCGTACGGATCGGCCCGTGCAGTCGTTGCTGTGCCGTCATCGTCGTGGCAGTTACTCCAGCAGCATCATCGCTCTGCCTGAGTATGATCATGCCAGTAGGGGGATGGTTCAGAAAAGTGTGCGTCCGGCACGGTTTGTCATCGTCCGCCGGGTGGTATAGTACCGGCGGACGGGGTCATCGAGGACAAGGGAAGATGGGATTACAAAAAGCACGGGGCGCGCTGCTGCGCCTGGTTTCTGTGTCCATTGTCTGCATGGGTTTCGCGCAGGCGGCGCCTGCGGGCATGATAGGCACCGCATACCTGTTGGATGACGAATCCAGGGCGGCAAGCCTTTCTCGAATCGAGGTTCTGCTGGCGCGTGACGACGTGGCCAGGCAGTTGCAAGCCTTCGGGGTTGAGCGAGGCATGGTGCTGGAACGCCTCAACGGACTCAGCCACGCCGAACTGCTGAAACTCGAAGGCCAGCTCGACTCGCAGGTCGCTGGCGGCGACATCATCGCCCTGATAGGCGCAGTGTTCGTGGTTCTCCTGATCCTCGAACTCGTCGGCGTGACGGACATATTCAAGAGCTTTTAAGCGCACAGACGTGTTCGTCGCACGCTACGCTCGCAAACGGAGCCGGCTTCTGCCGGCTCTTTTCGTTGTGCTGGCCGGCTGCGCACCGATCCCGCAGACGGTGAGCGAGCTGCCCGTTTCGGCACCTGCCATCGAACTGGATGACACCCCGTTTTATCCTCAGGAACGCTACCAGTGCGGACCGGCGGCGCTGACCACGGTGCTCGCGAAGAGCGGCGCCGAGGTGTCGCTCGAAGACATCGTGGACAAGGTCTACCTGCCGGGCAGGCAGGGCAGCCTGCAGGTCGAGCTTCTGGCCGCCGCGCGCACGGAAGGGCGTCTGCCCTATGTAATCGATGGGACTCTCGAGGCGATCTGGAAGGAACTGGCGGCGGGACGGCCAGTGCTCGTGCTGCAGAACCTCGGGGTGTCCGCAATACCGCGCTGGCATTACGCCGTGGTGGTCGGCATCGACGCGGAACGCGGCGAGATCGTTCTTCGTTCCGGTACGGACCAGCGCCGGGTCACGCCGATCAGGACCTACCTGCAGACCTGGCGGCGCGGCGGCTATTGGGGCATGGTCGTGGTGGCGCCCGGCGAGTTGCCCGCCGCCGTCGATCGTTCCCGTTACTTCGAGGCAATCGCGGCGCTCGAGCAGACCGGCCGCACCGAAGAAGCTGCAGTCGCCTGGCAGACTGCCCTGCAGCAATGGCCCGGCGATACGGTCGCACTGTTCGGCCTTGCGAATGCGTACCTTGCGCAGGCCGAATATGCAGCAGCCGAAACGGCCTACCGCGACCTGCTGGAGCATGACGGCAAGTTGAACGCGGCCCGAAACAATCTGGCGCTGGCGCTCGCCGAACAGGGAGAGTTTGACGCTGCTATCGAAGAGATCGGTGTTGCTATATCGGCTAACAGTGACCCGGCACTGGAGAAGGAGCTTCGCAGTACGGAGGCGATGATTCGACGCCGGAAGGCGAGCGGCGAACGATAAAGCGCTTTTAGCCGGCCGCTTGTTCGGCGTCGTGCTTCAGGCGCATGCTGAGGCCGCGGCTGACGTGCAGCAGGTCGCTGATCTTGCGTACGAGCGAGTCCTCGTACTTGTCGAGCTGGCCATCCGCATAAGCGATTTGCCACAAAAGCCCGACGATCCGCGCTTTTTCGCTCTCGTCCAGGTTATTGTGAAGCAGCTGGGTGAACTCGTGTAAAGACACCAGATCTTCCGCCTTGTCATCGGCCGCGTTGACGAGTTCCGCGGCATCCTCCGGCGACATGCCGAAATGCTTTTCGACGAGCGCTAGCACACGCTCGAACTCGCTTTCGTCGAACACGTGATCGGCGCGCGCGACATCCAGCATCAGCACGGCCGTTGCCGACCGTATCGCGGCTTCGCGGCTTTCACCGTCATTGTCGCCTGTCTGCGGCGCCGATATGGCGTCAACGACCTGGTTGATAATCTGCTTGATCATTTACAGCGCGGTATCCCGGCATCGCCTGGTCGATTCCAATGATTGAGGTCCTGTGCAGGTTTTTCAACTGCATACCGTATCGACAGGAAGGATTCTCGTCAGTTCAGGGGGATGCTGCTATGGTAATCGAGATGCGACTCGGCCCGAACACATACTCAGCCAGCGACTTCTACGACGAACTGATTGATCAGGACGGCGCGGCGCGGCCGCATGCGGCAAGGCTTGCCGACTATTTCAGCTCGATGCAGCCGGACGAACTGGTCGCGCGACAGCGCGCCGTCGACACCACCATCGTCGATATGGGTATCAGCTTTACGATCTATTCCGAGGGCGACAATATCGATCGTGCCTGGCCGCTCGACATCATTCCCCGCGCGATGCCCGGCGATGAATGGAACCGGATCGAGGCCGGCCTGGTGCAGCGGGTGCGCGCGCTCAACCTGTTCATCGATGACCTCTATAACGACCGTCGGATACTTAAAGACAAGGTCGTTCCGGCCGATATCATCGACAGCTCGCGCAATTACCTGGAGCCGTGCAAAGGATTCAGCCCCAGGCACGGTGTCTGGGCCAATATCTGCGGCTCGGACCTCGTGCGCGGCGCGGACGGCACCGTGTACGTGCTCGAGGACAACCTGCGCGTGCCGTCTGGCGTCTCCTACATGCTGGAGAACCGCAACGTCATCAAGCGCGTGTTCCCCTCGCTGTTCCGCGACCACCGGGTACGGCCGGTCAGCGAGTATCCGACATCCCTGAGCGAGATGCTGCAGTCGATCGCGCCGGACAGGGCGCAGGGTGAGAAGCCGGAAATCGTCGTGCTCACTCCAGGCATCTACAACAGTGCGTATTTCGAACACAGCTACCTGGCACGGACGATGGGCGCAGAGCTCGTCGAGGGCGGTGACCTTGTTGTCGGCGACGACGATTGTGCGTACCTGCGATCCATTGATGGACTGACGCGGGTGGACACCATCTATCGGCGCATCGACGACGTGTTTCTCGACCCGGAGGTGTTCCGGCCGGATTCGATGCTCGGCGTACCGGGCCTCATGCGCGCGTGGCGCGCGGGTAACGTGTCGCTTGCGAATGCGCCGGGTTCCGGCGTCGCCGACGACAAGGTGGTGTATTCCTACGTGCCCGACATCATCCGCTACTACCTGCAGGAGGACGCCATCATTCCGAACGTGCCGACATGGCGATGCTCGGACCCGAAACACCTCGATCACGTACTCGCGAAGTTGCCCGAACTCGTGGTCAAGCCGGCGAACGAGTCGGGCGGTTACGGGATGCTGGTTGGGCCGCATGCGACGCGAGAAGAGCACGACCGATTCAGGCATCTGCTCAAGGAGGATCCGCGCAACTACATTGCGCAGCCGACGCTCGCGCTCTCGACCGTGCCGACGCTTTGCGGCGAGTCCCTGGAACCGCGCCACGTCGACCTGCGACCGTTCATCTTGCAGGGTGACAGCGTTGCCGTAACGGCCGGCGGGTTGACGCGCGTCGCTATGCGAAAGGGTTCACTTGTCGTCAACTCGTCGCAGGGAGGCGGCAGCAAGGATACCTGGATCGTCGAGGCGGATCGCTAATGCTGTCGCGTGCCGCCGAGCGGGTTTACTGGACCGGCCGCTATCTCGAAAGAGCGGAGAACACTGCGCGAATCGTGCAGCAGTATTCGCAACTCCTGCTCGACCTACCGGACGAAGTCGGCGTCGGCTGGCCCGAGCTCGTCAGGATCGTCGGCGCAATGGATGCGTTTCGCGCAAGCGGCAGACCGGAGACGGAGCAGGGAATACTCGAGTTCCTGCTTGCGGATAACGCGGGCTCGACGTCGCTCGCGTACTCGCTGCGCATGGCGCGCGAGAATATTCGCAACACACGTGACCTCTTGCCTCACGAGGCGTGGGAAAGCGTCAATGAACTCTACCAGTCAGCCCGCCGCACCCTGGGCCTTGCGGCAGGCAGTGAAGACCGATTCGAAGTGCTCGCGGAGTGCATTGGCGAATGCCAGAAGATCAGCGGCATCCTCACTGGCACCGTCAGCCACCACAGCCCGTATCAATTCCTGTCCCTCGGACAGAGTATCGAGCGCGCCGATATGACGAGCCGCATCATCGAGGTCGCAGCCGCATACATACAGCACAATGAGCGGCTCGTTCGGCGCTACGGTTCGAGCTTGTGGACCAATGTCCTGAAGTC
>CBDUCE010000220.1:0-4981 GCA_965365575.1 uncultured Gammaproteobacteria bacterium | reverse complement strand
CTAGTTTGGCGCGTTTCTTGTTGCGCTGCACCAAAAATTGCACCAAAGTAGGGAGTTACCTGAAAACAGAGCCCGGAGAGAATCAATGAGCACGGATCCTGTCGTCATCGTCGCCGCACGACGCACACCTATCGGCGCCTTCCAGGGTGTCTTTTCCGACGTTAGCGCAACGGAACTGGGCGCAACGGCCGTCGCCGCCGCCGTTGCCGACTCAGGAGTGGACCCGGCCGACGTCGGCCGCGTGCTGATGGGCTGCGTACTCCCCGCCGGACTCGGCCAGGCGCCCGCCCGCCAGGCCGCGCTGGGTGCCGGCCTGCCGAAGAGCGTCCCCTGTGCGACGCTCAACAAGATGTGCGGTTCCGGTATGGAGGCCCTGGTGCTGGGCCACGACATGGTCGTGGCAGGCAGTGTCGGCATCGCTGTGGCTGGCGGGCTCGAGTCCATGACCAATGCTCCCTACCTGATGCCGAAGGCTCGCAGGGGTTATCGCATGGGGCACCAGGAAGTCCTCGACCACATGTTCTACGACGGCCTGCAGGACATCTACGAGGGCCACATGATGGGCCACTACGCGGAAGCCACGTCGCAAAAATACGGCTTCACGCGCGAGGACCAGGACGCATTTGCGATCGAGTCCGTCACGCGCGCGACCCGCGCCGCCGGTGACGGCTCGTTCGACGCCGAGATCGTCCCGGTGACGGTCAAGACACGCAAGGGCGAGCACACCGTGAGCGAGGACGAAGTACCGGGCACGGTCAGCATCGAGAAGATCCCGAACCTGCGGCCCGCATTCGCGAAGGACGGTACCGTCACTGCGGCCAGTTCGTCGTCGATATCCGACGGTGCGGCGGCACTCATGATCATGCGGGCATCGGAAGCCGAGAAGCGCGGGCTGGAGCCGCTGGCGCGCATCGTTGGCCATTCGGCCTTCGCGCACGAACCGGCCTGGTTTACGACCGCACCGGTCGATGCCCTCAAGTTGTTGCAGGAACAGCTGGGCTGGACGCCCGACGACGTCGATATCTACGAGATCAACGAGGCTTTCGCCTGCGTCACGATGGCGGCCATGAAAGACGTCGGCATCGATCACGCCAAGGTAAACGTCAACGGCGGCGCCTGTGCGCTGGGCCATCCGATCGGCGCGACTGGCGCACGTATAACGACGACGTTGCTGCACGCGATGCGAGCGCGTAATCTGAAGCGCGGTATCGCAACGCAGTGCATCGGCGGCGGCGAAGCAACCGCCGTAGCGCTGGAAATCGATTAGGAGAAATCGTGGATCTATCGACTGCCAGGGCCGTCGTTTCCGGCGCCGCCTCAGGGCTCGGCTATGCGACGGCAAAACGCGTGATCGATGCGGGTGGACATGCCGTGCTTCTCGACGTCAACAGCGAACAGGGAGAGACAAGCGCCGCATCACTGGGTGAGCGCGCGAAATTCATCCAGACCGACGTATCGAACGAGGAAGCCGTGCGCGCGGCAATGCAGGCCGCGACCGACTTCATGGGCGGCATTACGCTGGCGGTGAACTGCGCCGGCGTAGCCACTGCCGGGCGTACGCTCGGACGTGAGGGACCCTGGCCCGCGGAGAACTTCAGCCGGGTCATCCAGATCAACCTCGTCGGAACCTACAACGTCACGAAGGAAGCCGCTGCCGTGATGCAGCAGAACGATCCGGACGCACAGGGCGAGCGCGGCGTTGTCGTCAGCACGGCGTCGATCGCAGCCTTCGAGGGCCAGATCGGTCAGGCGGCCTACTCCGCTTCCAAGGGCGGCGTCGTGGGCATGATGCTGCCGCTCGCGCGCGAATTTGCGCAGTTCGGGATCCGCGTCAACACGATCGCGCCGGGCATCTTCAAGACACCGATGATGGCCGGCATGCCGGAAGAGGTGCAGGAATCTCTCGGCAGGCAGGTGCCGTTTCCGCCGCGCCTCGGCGCACCCGAGGAATACGCCGACGCCGTCGCTTTCATCTACGGCAACACGATGGTGAACGGCGAGACGATCCGCGTCGACGGCGCGATAAGGATGCAGCCGAAGTAACGCCGCGGGATGCGAACTCGTGCGGCCGTGCGAGGGCATTTGTCTCCCTCATGGCTCACCGCGCTGCGCGCGGCTCCGCTTTACTTCGGTCGACAAACGCCCTCGCACGGCCGGGAACGTCCGGAAGTAGTCGCAACTCGCGATCACCGCAGGACCCGCACCGTCGACGCACCAATGAGAAAATTCATGAGAATCTACTCCGGCCTCTCGCAGATTCAACTGCGCAGTCGGAGCGTCTCGCTGGCGAGCCGGGGCGTTTGTCGACCGAAGTAAAGCGGACCGAAGGGAGCCATGAGGGAGATAAATGCCCCGGCTCGCCAGCGACCACCGGGCAGGAATCGAATCACATCCCGGAGTAGTTCGGCCCCCCGCCACCCTCGGGGACCGTCCAGACAATGTTCTGCGTCGGGTCCTTGATGTCGCAGGTCTTGCAGTGCACGCAGTTGCTGGCGTTGATCTTGAACTGCGGCTGGCCGTTTTCCTCGACGATCTCGTACACACCGGCCGGGCAGTAGCGCTGTGCCGGTTCGTCGTATTTCGGCAGGTTGTACTCGACCGGCACGGACGCATCCTTGAGCCTGAGGTGCGACGGCTGGTCCTCTTCGTGGTTGGTGTTCGAGAGGTACACGGACGACAGCCGGTCGAAACTGATTACGCCATCGGGTTTCGGGTAGTCGATGGGCCTGGCCTTCGCCGCTTCGTCGATCTGCTCGTGATCGGGGTCCTTGTTGCGCCATGTGAACGGCATCTTGCCGAACGCGATGTTCTGGTCGACGAACGTGAATGCCGAGCCCCAGAACGTGCCCAGCTTGTGCAGGCCGGGCCCGAAATTGCGCGCGCTGTGAAGTTCCTTGTGCACCCACGATGCCTTGACGGCGTCGCTGTACCCGCCGAGCACGCCCTGCCCCGCATCACCGGAAGTCAGTGCCTCGTGCACGCTCTCGGCCGCCAGCATCCCGGTCTTCATCGCTGTATGGGCGCCCTTGATCTTTATGCCGTTGAGGAAGCCGGCGCCACAGCCGACCAGCATGCCGCCCGGAAACACGAGTTTCGGCAACGACTGCAGCCCACCCTTGTTGACCGCGCGTGCGCCGTAGGCAACCCGAGTGCCGCCCTCGAGGTATTGCCGGATGCGCGGATGGTGCTTCCAGCGCTGAAATTCGTCGAAGGGCGCAAGATGCGGGTTGCGATAACTCAGGGCGATAATGAACCCGAGATACACCTGGTTGCCGGATGCGTGGTAGAGGAAGCCGCCACCCTCGGTATGGTTGTCGAGCGGCCAGCCCATCGAATGCACCACGAGCCCTTCGTCGTGCCTGCCGGGCTCTATCTCCCAGGTTTCCTTGAAGCCGATGCCGTAGTGCTGCGGGTCGGCATCGACGCGCAGATCGAACGCCTGCATCAACTGTTCGCTGAGATTGCCACGCACGCCTTCCGAGAAGATCGTGTACTTGCCGAGCAGTTCGTAGCCGGGCTGGTAGCCCGGCTTCTTCTCGCCATCCTTGCCGATACCCATGTCGCTGGTCGCCACGCCCCTGACACGACCCTGTTCGTCGTACAGCACTTCCGCGGCCGCAAATCCGGGGAAGACGTTGACGCCGGCATTCTCTGCCTGCTCGCCGAGCCACTGGCACAGGCGGCCCAGGCTGATGATGTAGTTGCCTTCGTTGTGCATGGGGCGGGGCACGAACATCCCCGGAACCTTGATGCCGCCCGAGTCGCTCGTCAGGTAGTGGATGTCGTCGCCCTTGACGGCCGTCGTCACGGGCGCGCCCATGTTGCGCCAGTCCGGAAACAGCTCATCCAGGGCCGTTGGCTCGAAGACGTTACCCGACAGGATGTGCGCGCCGATTTCGGAGCCTTTTTCGACGACGACCACCGACAGGCTGTCGTCGAGCTGCATGAGCCGGCAGGCGGCGGCCAGGCCGGCCGGGCCGCCGCCGACGATAACGACGTCGAATTCCATGGATTCGCGTTCGGTGGCTTCAGTCATGATTGTCCGTTCTTCCTGGTTGGCTGACGGTTGCCGCAGACCACGCATCTGGCGACACTGAATGGCGCATTGTAACCTTGACGGCCACGTCCTCACAGAGACAGCCGGCCAGCGCCCCATTGAGTATCCGCGACGCCTACGAGCAGCACCTGCAGCAGCACGGACATGTCCGTGACCCGGCACAGTCCCGCATCGTCGATTTGCTCGCCGATCTGCAGGATCGTCTCTGCGCGACGCCGCCGCCGAAGCGCGGCCTCGCAAAGCTGCTCTCGCGCGAGCGAAACGTAACAGCAGGGATAACCGGCCTGTATGTCTGGGGTGGCGTCGGCCGCGGCAAGACGCTCCTGATGGATCTCTTTTTTGAGACGCTGGAGGTCGACGCGAAGCGGCGTACTCACTTTCACCGTTTTATGAAAGACGTTCACGAACGGCTCGGTGCGCTGGACGACATAGAGGATCCGCTCGCCACGGTTGCCCGCGACATGGCTGCCGGAACCCGGGTACTTTGCTTCGACGAGTTCTTCGTCAGCGATATCGGCGACGCCATGATTCTCGGGCGCCTGCTCCGGGGGCTGTTCGAGAACGGCGTAACGCTGGTTGCGACGTCCAATTCGCACCCGGAAGACCTGTACCGTGACGGCCTGCAGCGGCAGCGCTTTGTTCCGGCGATAGAGGCGCTGAACCGCCACACCCGGGTTGTCGAACTCGAGGGCGACACGGATTAACGCCTCCAGCTCCTGCAGCAGGCGGGCACTTACCTGACGCCCGACGACGACCTGGCGCGCGCGCGGCTGCGCGAGTTCTTCCGGGAATCGGCCTCCAGCGAGATCGGCGAGTACCGCGAACTCGAGATCAACGGCCGCACGCTGCAGACCAGCCGCTGAGAAAGGAGCATTGCCTGGTTCAGCTTTTCCGAGCTCTGCGACGGGCCGCGCAGCCAGGCGG
>CBDUCE010000219.1:0-5027 GCA_965365575.1 uncultured Gammaproteobacteria bacterium | reverse complement strand
GCAGGTCAAGCGGCAGGACGTCATCGCGAGCGGGCGGCTCGACGAGCTGGTCCGCGGCCCGCGGCAGGAGCAGGTTGCGCAGGCCCGGGCAAATCTCGCCGGCGCCAAACGTGAGATCGAATTCCGCCGCACCCAGTTTGAACGGGCAAAGGAGCTGCTCGAAAAAGAGCTCGCATCTCCGGAAACGCGGGATAGCGCAAAAGCCGAGCTCGACGCGGCCGTGGCCAACCTCGAACTGCGCGGGGCGCAACTCGAGGAACTGCTTGCCGGCACCACCGTCGAGGAGCTCGCGCAGGCGGAGCAGGCTGTGGCCCAGGCCGAAGCGAGACGCGACAGCGCATTCGTGGACGTCGAACGCCACAAGCTGACCGCGACGGTGGACGGCATCTTCGACAGCCGGCTGTTCGAAACCGGCGAGCGTCCCGCGCCAGGGCAGCCCGTCGCGGTGATACTGGGAGGCCGGCAACCGTACGCCAGGGTCTACATCCCCGAGCGACTGCGCGCGCAGGTCCGGCCCGGAACCGAGGCTCGCGTATCGGTTGACGGCATCGACACGGCGATCGCAGGACGCGTCCGCTGGGTGGCCCACGAAGCCGCGTTCACGCCGTATTTTGCGCTGACGGAGCGGGACCGCGGCCGGCTGACCTACCTGGCCAAGATCGACATCGACGAACAGCCGGAACGGCTTCCGGACGGCGTGCCCGTCGAAGTGGAATTGCTGTTGCCGGCGGGCGGCTCGTGAACCGGGAATTCGCCATCGAGGCCCGCGGGCTCACGAAGCGCTTCGGCAGTCTCGTGGCCGTCAGCCAGCTCGACCTGGACGTGCCACGCGGCGAGATCTACGGCTTCCTCGGGCCGAACGGCTCGGGCAAGTCCACCACGATACGCATGCTGTGCGGCTTGCTGATGCCCAGTGACGGCAATGCCCGGGTCCTCGATACCAGGGTGCCGGGGGACGCGCGCCAGCTCAAGCCGAGAATCGGCTACATGACGCAGAAGTTCTCGCTGTTCGGCGACATGACCGTGCTCGAGAACCTGCAGTTCATCGCCGAAATCTACTCGTATCCGCGTCGCAAGCGCGCGGAACGTATCGAGGAACTGCTGCAACGTTACAACCTTCGCGACCAGCGCAAGCAGCTCGCCGGAACCATGAGCGGCGGCCAGAGGCAGCGCCTTGCCCTCGCCTGCGCGGTGCTGCATCGCCCGGAATTACTGCTGCTCGACGAGCCGACGAGCGCCGTCGACCCCCAGAGTCGCCGCGATTTCTGGTCGGCGCTGTTCCGGCTGGCCGAGGCCGGAACGACCATACTCGTCTCCACCCATTACATGGACGAGGCCGAACGCTGCCACCGGCTTGCCATACTCGACCATGGCGTCAAGGTCGCGGACGGCACACCGACCGAACTGCAGGCAAACACCGGCATGCACGTGGTTGAAGTCACCTCGAGCGACCCGTATCACGCGCAGCTGGTAATCGCGGACATCCCCGCGGTGGCAAGTGTCACGCAGCTGGGCGTGCGGCTGCGCGTGCTGATACCCGAGTCGCACACCAACCCCGTGGGCCTCGTCGAAGACGCGATGCGGGCGGCGAACCTCGACACGCAGGCAAAGCTGTCGACAGCATCCCTCGAAGACGTATTCGTTGCCGTAACCCTGCAACCCCGGAGCAAGGCGGCGTGAAATCGCTGTCGCGGATACTCGCCGTGCTGCGCAAGGAAGTGCGGCAGCTGCGCCGCGATCGCCTTACGTTCGGAATGGTCGTCGGACTGCCTGTCATGCAGATGCTCTTGTTCGGTTACGCAATCAACACGGACGTGCGCAATCTCGAGGCAGCCGTTGCCAACCAGGCGAATACGCACCTGTCCCGCCAGTTCGTTGCCGAACTCGCGCAGACGCAGGTCATCGACATCGTCGACCGGGTGGCGACGCCGCAGCAGCTCGAGACACTGCTGCGGCAAGGAGCGATTTCGATCGGCATTTATATCCCGCACGACTTCGACCGGCGCATGGTGGACCAGGGCCGTGCCGCATCGCACCTGCTGGTCGATGGCAGTGACCCGACCATCCTCGGCGTCGCCAACCAGCTGCGCGCGATGCCTTTCGGTTTCGATACAGGAACCCCTGGACACGCGACGCCGCAGATCATTGAAGTCAGGCCCTACTACAATCCGGAACGGCGCACGCCCGTCAACATCGTGCCCGGACTCATGGGTGTGATCCTGACGATGACGATGATCCTGTTTACGGCCGTGGCCATCGTCCGTGAACGCGAACGAGGCAATCTCGAATTGCTGATCAACACCCCCGTCAGTTCCCTGGAACTCATGATCGGCAAGGTCCTGCCCTATATCCTGATCGGCATGCTGCAACTCGCCCTCATACTGGCTGTCGGACGGTTGTTGTTCGATGTCCCGGTGCGTGGCAGCGTCGTTGACCTTTACCTCGCTGCAACGGCCTTCATTGCCGCAAATCTCTCGCTGGGGCTATTCATATCGACGGCTGCCCGGACGCAGTTCCAGGCCACGCAGATCACGGTGTTCATTCTGCTGCCCTCGATATTGCTTTCCGGCTTCATGTTTCCTTTCAAAGGCATGCCGGAGGTGGCGCAGTGGCTGGGCGAGGTGTTGCCCAATACACACTTTATCCGCCTGACCCGCGGCATAATGCTGCGGGACGCGGCGCTGAGCGAATTGCCGGGCGACATAGCGTACCTTCTGGGGTTCACGGTCGTCGCGATGACAGCCGCCGCGTTGCGCTTCACGAAGCGCCTCGACTAGGTCCTGCCCCGCTGTAACGGACCCGCAAAAGCTCGCAAAATCGTGCCCGTTCTGGTCCAATCGGTGCGGCAGCGATTAGACTGTATACTTTCGTTCACGAGTTCCAGAAACCATACCAACCGGAAGGCATGAATCAACAATCCGAGCAAGCAGCCACCGTATTTATCGTCGACGACGATCCGGCGATCCGGTTCGCAATGCAGGCCCTGATGGACTCCGTGAATCTCAGGCACGAGATCTACGGTTCCGGTGACGAGTTTCTCGAACAGGTGACCGAAGAGCGGCCCGGCTGTCTCGTGCTCGACATCCGCATGCCGGGGCTCGGCGGCCTGGAACTGCAGGAAGAACTTCTCAAGCGTGGCAACAGCCTGCCCGTCATCTTCATCACGGGACACGGTGACGTGCCCATGGCGGTCGAAGCGATGCAAAAGGGCGCCGTGGACTTCATCCAGAAGCCGTTCCGGGACCAGGACCTCCTGGATCGTATTCGCGAGGCTCTGAAGACCGATCGCGAACGCCGCGAGGAGCAGCAACATCACGCCGAGGTCGAGGAGCGCATCGCGCGATTAACGAATCGCGAACGCGAGGTATTCGACCTCGTCGTGACGGGCAAACCCAACAAGGTAATCGCTTACGAACTGGGCGTCAGTCAACGCACCGTCGAGATTCACCGTGCTCGGGTGATGGAAAAGATGCAGGCGAGATCACTGGCCGATCTTGTCAAGATGCACATACATCAGGAGTAACGCCCTCTGCGCTCCTCCTCCAGGCGCGCGCAGTCGATACATTTTTTCGCGTAGGGGTGGGCGTCGATTCGCGCGTGGTCGATTTCGGTTCCGCATTCGATACAGATCCCGTACTCACCGGCGTCCATGCGCTGCAATGCAGCAGAAATATTCCTGATTTCGGCCCGCGCCTCGTTTCCCAGCGCGTCAACCACTTCGCTGTCTTCCAGCTCCTTCGCGCGTTCCTTCGAGTCCGGGTGGTAACCACGCCGCAGGTTGTCGGTGATCCGCTCGAGGCGAACGGTCAGCTCTGCCTTTTTCTTCTCGAGCTGCTCCCTGAGAGCATCGTATGAATCGGCCTGCATTGGCGAAATCCTCCCGTGGGCACTGCTGCCAGAGCCCTTGAACTCTTAGGTTAATCTACGGGTATTGGGAAGTAAGCCGTATCAGTAAAACCACTTATCAGGTCATAAGTACAATCCGATATACGCTAGGCATGTCGCCTTATGGAAGGTAACGGGAAGCCGGCTTACGATTTCCGCTGCGAATAATTCAATCCTGTCCTGACATCAACAGGGTGCGACCATGCACGAGTTATCGAAAATCCTCGCCGTTATCGATCCGACTGTCAAAGAACAGCCTGGCATGCATCGCGCTGCATGGCTGGCGAAAAAGACCGGTGCAGAACTCGAACTGCTCGTCTGCTATTACAACGAATACCTGAGCGGTGACCGTCTTTTCGATTCTCCGTCGCTGGAAAAAGCCCGCAATGAAGTCATCGGCAGCCACTCGAAACACCTGGAGGAGCTGGCCGAGCCGCTCCGCAAGGACGGTGTTGTGGTGACGACGTCCGCCGTCTGGGATCACCCGCTGTACGAGGGCATCGTGCGCCATGTCGTGTCGACGGGGGCCGATCTCGTCGTCAAGGATACCCACCATCACTCAGCCGTTGCGCGCGCCTTGTTGACGAATACCGACTGGAATCTCATTCGCACCTGCCCGGCGCCGCTGTGGCTGGTCAAGCCCATTGATCTGCAGGCAGAGCCTGTATTCATCGCCGCTATCGACCCGATGAACGAACACGACAAGCCTGCCGCCCTCGACGACGAGATCCTGCAGACGAGCAAGTACATCGCCGAAAAGGTCGACGGCCGGGTACACGCGTTTCATTCCTACGATCCGCGAATTGCCGTTGCCACGGCGACGGCCAACGCGTACATACCGGTGTCACTGCCGTTCGACGAGATCGAACAGCAGATGCACGAGGACCACCAGAAGCGATTCCACGAAATCACGTCATTTCACGGCATCGACGACGACAGCTTGCACCTCGTCGCAGGCCTCACGCACGAGGAGCTGCCGATCATCGCCGAGGAACTCAAGGCTGCCGCCGTGGTCATGGGCGCCGTGTCGCGGAATCGCTGGAAACGCCTGTTCATCGGCGCAACGGCAGAACGCACGCTGGAGCACCTGCCCTGCGACCTGCTGATCATCAAGCCGGACTGGTTCCAGACACCGGTGGAAC
>CBDUCE010000218.1:0-5032 GCA_965365575.1 uncultured Gammaproteobacteria bacterium | reverse complement strand
GATGCATTATGCGCAAACGAGCCACAGTCGCGTTTCCCTGAAGATATACCCGGACGGTCGGCACGAGATGTTGAACGAGATCAACCGCGACGAGGTTAGCAAAGACTGGTTGGACTGGATCGCCGCGAGATTTCGGGTTGTATGACGGCCGTTGCTACCACGCGTAGCTGGCACTCAGGCTGAATTGTCTACCCATGGCCGGCGTGCCGGGAAATGGCTGGTAGTCGCTGTCCGTCAGGTTGTCTATCGCCAAAGCCACGCCGAGCCCGCTGTTACTGGGCGGCACCCAGGCAAACGAGAGTGAAGCGAGATAGGTCTCGGACGAAGTCGAACGCAACGGGTTGTCACGTTGCACGCGATATTCGTTGTCTATTCTCAGCTCCAGCGGATCGGCGAAACGATAGGTGATCGCCAGTGTCGCGCGGTGGCGCGCGAAATTCAGTGCATAGAAACTGGCATCGACTGCCGTGGTGCCGTAGTCGGCATCCTTGTCGAGGTACGTATAGCCAGTCGCGATCGCCAGCGACTCCCACTGTGCCGAAAACAGCAATTCGGCGCCGAGGACATCGATATCGACGGCATTTGCCTGCCGGGCGAACGGCGCGCCGGTCGAGAATGTCCAGTCGACCAGGTCGACATCGGAGCGATGGAACACCGCGACCCGCGCCTGCGTGCGATCGGTATCGCGCGATATCGTGGCAGTCATCTGCCTTGCCTCTTCCCGGCCGAGGTCCGGGTTTCCGCCAAACAAGCCCGTCGGCCGGGAATTCAATGCAGTGTAGCCCGGCACCTGCGACGTCATCGCCCAGTCAAACTCGAAGCGCGTTACTGCCGTGTTGCCGGTGTGCGTTAGCGTCATACCGAGCAGCGGCAGTATCTCGTTGCTGTCACGAGTCGAGATGTCCGCCGTGGCGCCCGCGCGGATAGTTAGCGTGCGGTCCTCGTCAACCTCGTAGAAAAACGTCGGCACCAGCGACATCGTAAGATAGTCGCGATCCGTGAAAGTACCTTCAGTCAGATCTGTTGATCGAACCAGTTCGTCTGATGTGGCCTGGGCACCATATCGCCAGTCGATTTTGCCGGCCCGGTAAAGCCCCTGGACGCCAACGGCGTAAACGCGTGTCTTGTGCTCGAACGACCCGGGCGCACAGCACTCTTCCGTCGTGCGATCGAAATCGTAGTCATCCTCGAGCTCACGAAAGTAGCCGCCAACCTCCCACCAACCACGACTGAAGTCCTGACGATGATTGGCGAATACCAAAGTGGTTTGCGTGTCGTCCGTCTCCGCCAGTGTCGCAAAGCCCGTGTAGGCCCCCGGCCAGCCGTAGAACTTGTCCTGGTAAGCAACGATGAGATCGGACTGTGATTCGCTGCCGTTACGCTGCAAGTGGAGGTTGTAGCGTTCGAACTCGTGATCACCGTTGGGCAGACTACCGTCGCCCTTCGAACGCGCGAAAGAAAGTGCACCGGCATACCGTTCGCCATCCAGTGCGAACCGCAGCGACTGGAAATTCAGACTGTCGCTTCCGAAACCCGCGAGTACGTAGCCACCTGCCGTGATATCGCGAAGCCCGTAGCTGACAGTCGCAATATTCGAGTTGAAGCCCTCGATCGCATTGTCGATGCCTTTGGCGATTTCGTGATCGGTCATGGACGCAGGATCGACGGGAAGTTCGGCCGGGTAATGACCGGTCTGTGGATCCATCACGGTTACCGCGCCGAGCTTGAAACCGGTGTTCTCGAAGATGCCACCGCGCACAGTCACATCCGACTGCCCCTCGGCAAGACCGCGCGACTGTAGCTCCGTCAGTGGGTCGAAACGCAGCGTCGTTGCAGGCGCAGCATAGGTCCCGGCGGGACGGGTATTCGCGACACGGCGGGCTCTGACCGTGATCTCGGCGAGTTCCTCCGCTGCGTCTTTTTCGCCTGTCCTGGTCTGCGCGTGGACGCCCGTCGACAAGAACCAGACTGTCGCGAGAAACAGCACATGGATGGATACAGCGACGGCGCGCATTACAGCCTGCCCCTAATCAAGCCAAGAGGCATTCTGCCAGCGATTGCATTCGCATTGCTACCATCCCAAACTGTTCGCCTTTCAGGACAGTGGATTAGCAGCATGTCGGCAAGTTTCAGTTTCGAAAATTCTCAGGTATTTGTTTTTGGGGGCACGAGCGGGATCAATCTCGGAATCGCACGCGGTTTCGCTGCAGCAGGCGCGACCGTCGCGGTTGCCAGTCGTTCCCAGCAGAAAGTCGACGCCGCGGTCGAGGAACTGAGTTCCCTGGGTCCGAAAGCCTCGGGTTATGCGCTGGATGTTCGCGATATTGACGCGGTACAAGCGGCTCTGGCGGACCATGCCACGACATCGGGGGACCTCGATGTACTCGTTTCGGGTGCGGCCGGAAACTTCCCGGCGCTCGCCAACGACATGTCGTCGAACGCTTTTCGGTCGGTCGTCGACATTGACCTGCTCGGATCCTTTCACGTTTTGCGGTCGGCGTTCCAGTACCTGAAAAAGCCTGGCGCATCCGTGATCAATATCTCGGCACCCCAGGCATTCGTACCCATGCCGATGCAGAGTCATGTCTGCGCGGCGAAAGCAGGCGTCGACATGCTGACACGTACCCTCGCCCTCGAGTGGGGACCTTATGGCATTCGCATCAACAGCATATCGCCCGGGCCCATCGCGGATACCGAGGGAATGCGGCGGCTGGCGCCGAGCGAAGCGATCGCGAATCAATACAAGAAGAGCGTGCCGCTCGGTCGTTTCGGCAGCGCCGAGGAAATCGGCAAAGCGGCAATGTTCCTGTCGTCAGATGCCGCCGAGTACGTCAGCGGTATCGTGATGCCCGTGGATGGCGGGTGGTCAGTAGCAGGCGCCAGCGCTGCCGCGCTCGCAATGGCACAGCACGGCAGCAACTGAGCGGGAGCGGGTCGTCAGTTCGAGCGCAGCGCGTCCCGTATTTCGGTGAGCAGTTCTTCTTCCTTGCTCGGCTTCGGCGGCGGTGGCGGTGCTTCTTCTTCTTTCTTTTTCATCGAGTTCATCGCCTTTACGACGAGGAAGATAGCGAACGCGATAATCACGAAGTCCACGACAGTTTGAAGGAATACGCCGTAACTCATCGAGACGGCAGCAACTTCCCCTTCCGCCTCTTTGAGTGTGACAGCGAGGTCGGAAAAGTCGACTCCACCGAGGGCCAGACCTATCGGCGGCATGAGCACGTCCGCAACAAACGACGAAACGATCTTGCCAAACGCACCGCCCAGGACTATACCGACGGCCATGTCGACAACATTGCCGCGCATCGCAAACGACTTGAATTCAGACATCATTGACATAATGATTCCCCAATTTTGAAAAGTCGGGCCGACGTATTTTTCTCGAAGGATGGCCCGTTTCGTTGCACACACGAGCAACATGTCGTTTGTAGCACTGGGCATTGGCCGTTGCAATTGTGGAAAAACGTAACTAATTGATGCGATTGCTCTATTTGCTATCGCTTGCGACGCTGCGCCAGACTCGGGCTATCGCTAGCGTCGTAACCAGGATGGCGGCAGCCTGCGCCGGTGCCCAGACGAAGTGCCAGGTCTGAAGGTCGCCGACCTGACACGGGGCAAGTTTCAGGAAATAGACACCTCTCGCAAACAGCCATACGCTGTAAGCGCCTAGCAACATCAGGGCCGCGAGCGGCAATGCCAGCCATCGCAGCAACCTGTGCACCTCATCAAATGGCCGCGTCATACGAATGAAGAACGCAGCCGCCAATGTAAACGGCAACAGCATCAGCAACAGGCGATACATCTCTCCGCTATCGGCCGCGCAATCGATTTGTCGAGTCGCGGCCAGCCAAACGTAGTGCGTAAACAGCAGCATCCATGCGACAAGCGCGCATCCAACCCGCAATAAGACTTCCGAAAGACGCATAGAGGTTCATTGGTAACAGGGTCAGCCATTCTGTTCAAGCGACCCTGACACTGCCCCGATGCACGAGTTCCAACGGTTCGTCGCAAACGATATGAGCGTTACATCTAAGTGACTCCGGATATAACGAAGCGATCGAACAAAAAGCGCAACCAAATGAGTCCCCGGATCATCGAAGCGTTAAGTGCACCAGGAACCGAACGGTTCGGTGACACTGGAACTTGGGATGACTTCTGGCTTATTTGGAGAGAGGAACATGATCAGAAACAAGTGGAAAGTTCGTGCGACGCTAGTGGCGATGAGTGCGTTAGCGAGCCCGATGGCCGCCATCGGTGCAACACCCAGCCAGTTCGAGGACGTTTCCGTCAAAGTCTCGTTTGCAGACCTGAATATTCAATCGGATGCCGGCGCGAAAGTGCTTTATTCGAGACTGAAGCGTGCGTCAGAGGATGCCTGTGACCTCGACAGTTATGCCCGGAGCAGCGGTTTGAGCGAACATCAGAAAGCCAAACAATGCTACGAAGAGGCGCTCGACGAGGCTGTTGCCGGCATCGACAGTGATGCCCTTCAGCAAATTCACGAGAGCTGAATCCGCACCGCGCAGATACAAAAAAGCCGTTCCCGCAAGGGAACGGCTTCTACTGAATTAAGAGCCTGGCGGTGTCCTACTCTCACATGGGGAGACCCCACACTACCATCGGCGCTGAGCGTTTTCACTTCCGAGTTCGGAATGGGATCGGGTGGTTCCCGCTCGCTATTGCCGCCAGGCAAACCGGCTTGAGAAAAGGGGTCAGAGCCCTTTTTCAAGGAACTCCCTTTTTCGGCCCAATTTCTCATAAGAAAAAGGGCTCTGACCCCTTTTCTCGAAAAAAAAACAATCTGGAATGTTTTGACGTCTTGAGAAGAATTTCTTCGTGTCGCAATTAACAAGTTGCATGCTCGAAAGAGCATTTTGGTGTTATATGGCCAAGCCTCACGTGCAATTAGTACTGGTTAGCTTCATCCATTACTGGACTTCCACACCCAGCCTATCAACCTCGTAGTCTTCGAGGGCACTTCAGGGACCTCAAGGGTCCAGGGAAACCTAATCTTGAAGGGGGCTTCCCGCTT
>CBDUCE010000217.1:0-5045 GCA_965365575.1 uncultured Gammaproteobacteria bacterium | reverse complement strand
TCTCGGCTATACGCCCGACAGCTTCCGGCTGATCACGGAGCAGGTCACCAGCGCCATCGTGGTGCTGTTGCTGGTGCCCTGCCGCGATTTCCTGGTGCGCAACACGCCCGCGAAACTCGAAGAACAGCTCGCGCCGGGCGTGAGCGTTTTTCGAGTAAACTAGCGCGATGAGGACAGACCGATTTGCATTCGCGCTGCACGGCGGGGCCGGCGCCCGCAGCGGGCGGGATTATTCCGTCGCCGAGTACCACATGCGTGAACTGACCGAGAACGCGCGCGATAGGCTCGCCGCGGGCGGGCGCGCGCTCGACGTGGTCGAGTACGCGGTTGCGCAAATGGAATCGTCGGGGCTGTACGTCGCGGGGCGCGGCTCAGCCCCGAATTCGGCCGGGTACGTGGAACTGGACGCATCGATCATGGATGGCCCCGTCAGCGCAGCGGGGGCGGTTTCCTGTATCCGCGACGTCGTGAACCCGGTTTCCGTGGCGCGCCGCATCATGGAGGCGACGCCGCATGTCATGTTGTCCGGAGCAGGCGCGCTCGCATTTGCCCGCGCACAGGGTTTCGAGGAAGTCGGGGACCCGCGCAAATACTACACGCTGCCCATTGGCGTTAACGAAGACGAGATTGCCGACAAGTCCCACGGCACGGTCGGCGCCGTGGCGCTGGACACCAACGGCGAGCTTGCGGCAGCAACGTCCACGGGCGGCACCTTCGGCAAGCTCGAAGGCCGGGTCGGCGATACACCGATCATCGGCGCCGGCACCTGGGCCGACAGCAATGTCGCGGTCTCCTGCACCGGAACGGGCGAATATTTCATCCGCACCGGCGCGGCGCTTGCCGTCGCTTTCAAGGTGAAAGCCGGCGCATCGCTCAGCCAGGCCATCGACGAGGTGCTGGCCGACGTCAAGCACCTCGGCGGGGACGGCGGCATCATAGCGATCGACTCGACGGGCCGTATCGAAACGATCTACAACTCGGCGGGTATGAAGCGGGCGTCGGTGGACAGCGGGAACCACGTCTACGTAGCGACTTTCGACTGACGCAGGTACGATTGGGCGATGAGCACGAGTGCAGAAATGCTGCAGCCATTGCCGGGCGTCATCGAGCCGCGCTGGTGGACGGGAACGCCCGCGCTGCCGCCGGAATCGTTCACCATCGATTGCTCCGGTTACGCGATGGACGCCCGCGATCTCGACAGGAACGGCGAGCTGGCACAGCGCATGAACGCGTTGTTCGACGAGGTCGGCCTCGTGCATCTCGTCAACACCCGCCTCACAGATCTGCCCACGATGCGAGAATTCGCAAAGCTCGTGATCGAACGCGAGATGCGCTACAAGGGCGGCGCGAACCCGCGCGACAACCTCGCCAAGAGCGTCTACGAGGTGGGCGCGCCGCTCGAGGCGTGGCTGCACTACCACCACGAGATGGCGTATATATCGCGCAGCACGACGATGCTCGGATTTCTGTGCCATAAAGCGCTCCCGGATCGCGGTTACACCTTCGTCTCCGACAGCCTGCGTGCGACGGACGCTATCCTGGAGACGGAACTCGGGCAGAAGCTGAAACGCCTCGGTATCTGCTATCACCGTAACCTGACAGACCGCGAAGCCTACGCGGGCACGGACCAGATCGGCGTCTACAATCACTGGCAGAAGTCCATGCTGACCGACGACCCGGACGAGGCAATCGCGATGGCGCGCTCGCGCGGGCTCGACGCCGAATGGGGGCCGAACCGGCTGCTGAAGACGCGCTACTACGTGTCGGCCTTCGAGTATTTTCCGCAGCTCGACCGCAACGTCCTCTACAGCAGCGTGGCCGACGACGCCATGTGGTTCGACGCCTGGCCCAGGGTCATGCACCTGCCTTACGACGAGCGGCCCCTGAAACTCACCTTCGGCGACGACACGGAGATGACGCGCGAGGAGAAGCAGCTGTTCGTCGACGTCTATGACCGTTTCGGCACCCCGATTCCCTGGCACGTCGGTGACATTGCGATCGCCTGTAACTACCGTTTCGCGCACGGCCGCCCGGCTATTCACCTCGAAGACGGCGAGGCGCGCGAACTCGGCGTGGTCATCGGCGAGTCGTTCGAACGCATCGGCGACCTGCCGGACAAGTGGTAAGCGCACGCGCCCTCGACCGGTTCATCGCCGAGCACCGCCTGCCCGACTCCTTTCGTAATACCGCGACGAAATTCTATGAGCCGTTGGCGGCATGGCTTCGCCGGCGGCTCGAGAGCCGCGCACCTTTCGTGCTCGGCATCAATGGCGCGCAGGGGACGGGCAAGACCACGCTCGCGGCTTACCTTGCGCTCACGCTTGGCGAATCCGGCCAGTACACCGTCGCAATCCTCTCGATCGACGACTTCTACCTGACCAAAGCGGAGCGGCGCCGGCTGGCACAGTCCGTTCACCCGTTGCTGGCGACGCGGGGCGTGCCCGGAACCCATGACGTGCCCATGCTCAGCGAGAGCCTGGCGCGGTTGCGCAAGCTTGAAGCGGGAGAGCGTTACCGCCTGCCGCGTTTCGACAAGGCGGCCGACGACCGCGCCGACGAAGCGTCCTGGCCCGGTATCCCGGGGCCGGTTGACCTGATCATCCTGGAGGGCTGGTGTGTCGGCAGTATTGCCGAAGCGGAAGCCGGCCTCGAAACGCCTGTCAACGAACTCGAGTCAGACAGGGATGCGGACGGCCGATGGCGCCGTTACGTGAACGAGCGGTTGGCGACGGATTACGCCGACGTATTCGCAGGGCTCGACGCCCTGGTCTTCCTGCAGGCACCCGGCTTCGAGGCGATCCTGCGCTGGCGCGTCGAGCAGGAACAAAAACTCGCGGCCTCTTCCGGCGCGGATGCCGCCGGGGTCATGAACGAGCGCCAGGTCGGAGTTTTCATCCAGTACTTCGAGCGCATCACGCGCAATAACCTGGAGGTGATACGTAACAGCGCGGATATCGTGCTCGAGCTCGATCAGTATCATGACTGCGTAGCCAGCCACTACCGGGAATGACATGATCAGGCTTTATACCTGGAGCACGCCCAACGGCGTCAAGATCTCGATCGCCCTCGAGGAGCTCGGCCTCGACTACGAGGTTATTCCGATCGACATTAGTAAGGACGAGCAGTTCGCCCCGGAATTCCTCGCCGTCAGTCCGAACAACAAGATTCCGGCCATCGTCGATGACGACGTGACCCTGTTCGAGTCCGGCGCGATTCTCCTGTACCTCGCTCACAAGTCAGGCAAGCTCGCGCCACCGGAGGGCAGCGTGGACTATTTCCGGATGATGCAGTGGCTGATGTGGCAGGTAGCGCACTTCGGCCCGATGCTCGGCCAGGTGCACCATTTTCTCAAGTTCAATCCGGGCAAGTCGGAATACGCCGAGAAACGTTTCCACCAGGAGGCACTCAGGCTTTACCGGGTGCTGAACTCGCGGCTCGAGGGCCGCGACTATATTGCGAACGAGTTCTCCATCGTCGACATCGCAACCTGGCCATGGGCCTCACGCTTCGAATTCCAGCAGATCGACCTGCACGACTTTCCGGAAGTGATGCGCTGGTACCTCGACCTCGCGGACCGGCCCGCTTTCCAGCGAGGCTACAAAGTGCCGAACGAAAACTGGCGTATACCGCGGCCCTGACGCATGCCGCCGCTGACAGGGGCACCTTGGGGCCGCAACGCGCCTGAAGTCGCCTGCGACTCCGCCACAGTTTACAATGCGCTCAAAATCACCCCGGGCCCGGCGCACTGGCAAGGGCCTCACTACGAGAGAAAACCATGAAGCGACTCGCGCTCATTGCTGCCATATTCACGTTCGTTTCGGCCCCGGCGTTCGCCGCCAACGAAGACGACGTCGAACCCGGATTCAACGAACAGACCTTCAAGGGACTGGAGATGCGCAGCATCGGTCCGGCGTTCATGTCCGGGCGAATCTCCGATATCGCGATCGACCCGAACGACCAGAGCACCTGGTACGTGGGCGTCGGCAGCGGCGGCGTGTGGAAGACTGTCAACGAGGGCACCACCTGGGAAGCGGTCTTCGAGAACGAGGATGCCTACTCGATCGGCTGCGTCACGATCGACCCCAACAACTCGAACACGATCTGGGTCGGCACCGGCGAAAACATCAGCGGCCGCCACGTCGGTTACGGCGCGGGCGTCTACCTGAGCCTCGACGGCGGCAAGAACTGGGACAACATGGGACTCCCGAATTCCGAACACATCGGCATGATCCGCGTGGACCCGCGCGACTCGAACGTGGTGTTCGTCGCCGCACAGGGACCGCTCTGGTCCGGGGGCGGCGATCGCGGCCTCTTCAAGTCGACCGACGGCGGGGAGAACTGGCGCAAGGTCCTGGGCGACGGCCACGGCAACACCGAGCTCGACGATCGATACACCGGCGTTTCCGAGGTCCACATGGACCCGCGCAACCCGGACGTGATGTACGCGGTCACCTGGCAGCGCTACCGTAATGTCGCCGTGCTGCTGGACGGCGGCCCCGCGACCGGCATCCACAAGTCCGAGGACGGCGGCGAGACCTGGCGCGAGCTGACGGAGGGTCTGCCCGAGGAGATCATGGCGAAGACCGGCCTTGCAATCTCGCCGCAAAATCCCGACGTCATCTACGCGACCATCGAGCTGGCCAATCGCACGGGCGCGTTCTACCGCTCCGAGGACGGCGGTGAGAGCTGGGTAAAAGGCGCCGATTACGCGCCGGGCGGCACAGGGCCTCATTATTACAACGAGCTTTGGCCGAGCCCCCACCAGTTCGACCGCGTGTACCACGCCGACGTCAACCTGCACGTGACGGAAGACGGCGGCAAGACGATGCAGAAACTCGCGCACGAGACCAAGCACGTCGACCATCACGCGATGGCGTTCAATCCGGACGACGAGAACTATATCCTCGTCGGCAACGACGGTGGGCTTTACGAAAGCTACGACCTGGGCAAGACCTGGCGCTTCATCAACAACATGCCGATCACGCAGTATTACAAGGTGGCCGTCGACTACGACGAGCCTTTCTACAACGTGTACGGCGGCACGC
>CBDUCE010000216.1:0-5119 GCA_965365575.1 uncultured Gammaproteobacteria bacterium | reverse complement strand
CCGGCTTGCGCAGGTCGAATGACGGTCTATCCGCCATTGCCGTCGCCTCCGTGCACCTGCGCATCGTAGTAACCGAACGGGTACCGCCAGCCGCCGTTGTGGCCCTTGAAGCCGATCAGGTCCCAGCTCACGTGACCGTTGTTGCCGCCGTGTTTGCTCATGGCGAAAAACCCGAAGATCGTCATTTCGCGAACGAGCCCGAAGAAATCCGAATCCTCGATCTCGCGCAGCCTGGCGTCCTGTGTGTCCGGCGACAAAGCGGCAAAGCGCGAGGTTTTGCCGATGGCGGCATTAAGGCGGGCGAGCCCGGTGCGGACTTCCTCGAGCCTGTCCCTCATCTCGGCGGCAAAGGCGCTGTCGAAAAAATGCACAACGCCGGCTTCCGTCGCGCCCGGCGTATCGGTGGTCGGAATGATGCGAGCGGCAATGGCCTCGATATCCGCGGCTTCCTCCGGCGACAGCGAGCGAAAGGACGCTGAAGTGTCTTTCGCCGTGCATGCTGCCTGCGCGATGGCGGCAACCGAAGCGCCCGTCAATCGGACGAACGTGGACGCCGTCAGGGCGCTTGCGGAAAACAGGAACCGCCGTCGCGACAGCTCGTTATTATTATTCATGGCGACCGTCATGTGGGCAATGGCGACGTATAATGAGGGCATTGCAGCATGGCGTGCAAGCCGGGGGATCAATGGGAAGACTGACGACGCACATTCTGGACACGGCACAGGGCTGCCCCGCCGCCGGCGTCAGTATTCGCCTCTTCGCTGTAGACGGTGAGCGCCGGCTGGTCACGTCCACGGTGTCGAACGGCGATGGCCGGACCGACCGGCCGCTGGTTGCGGGCGACGCGATGCCAGGCGGCTGCTACGAACTCGAATTCGATATCGGCCCGTATTTTGCTGCGCAGGGCATGGTAACCGGTGAGCCGGCTTTCCTGGATACGGTCGTAATCCGTTTCTCGGTCGCCGCTGGCGAGCACTATCACGTTCCGCTGTTGGCGTCGCCGTGGAGCTATTCGACGTACCGGGGAAGTTGAGCGCGGTGTCGGCAAGAACGGTAAGCGACACGGCGGCGAACGGCATCGTCCGCTTCGTGCTCGACGGCGAAGTCATCGAACTCGAAAACGTCGATCCGACGCGTACGGTCCTGCAGTTTCTTCGCGAAGATCTCTGCCGCACGGGCACCAAGGAAGGCTGCGCCGAGGGCGATTGCGGCGCATGCACGGTGGTGCTCGCGGAACTCGACAAGTCCGGCGACGGCCTGTCGCTCAAAGCCGTAAACTCCTGCATCCAGTTCCTGCCGACACTGGACGGCAAGGAGCTCATTACCGTGGAGAGCCTCGACCGGGCCGGTCCGGGGCTGCACCCGGCGCAGCAGGCCATGGTCGATCATCACGGTTCGCAGTGCGGCTTCTGCACGCCGGGGTTCGTCATGTCGCTGTTTGCGCTTTACAAGACACAAAGTGATCCGTCGCGCCGGGATATCGACGATGCGCTCGCGGGTAATCTTTGCCGCTGCACCGGTTATCGACCGATCGTGGCCGCCGCGCAGGCAATGTACGAAACGCCGGGCGCGGAAAACGACTGGCTGAGGCAGCCCCATGGCAGCAGGCAGACGGCAGCTGATCGGGTGGAGCGGCTGCGACAGGTGGCGCGGAGGAGTGCGCTGGCGGCGCATCACGGCAAGCGGGCATTTTATGCCCCTCGGACGGTGGATGAACTGGCCGGCTTGCTGCACGCGCTCCCCGATGCGACGTTGCTCGCGGGCGGTACCGATGTCGGGCTGTGGGTCACCAAGCAGCATCGTCAACTCAAGACCGTGGTTTACCTCGGCGAGGTCGACGGGCTGTCGGATATCCGTTGCAGCGATACGCATATCGAAATCGGCGGCGCCGCGACCTTCAGCGATGCAATGCCGGTTATTCTCGAGCATTACCCGCTGCTCGACGAAATGCTGCGACGTTTCGCGTCGCCGCCGATTCGCAATGCCGCGACGCTCGGGGGCAACGTGGCCAATGGTTCGCCGATCGGGGATTCGATGCCGGCCCTGATGGCCGCCGGTGCATCGCTCGTCCTGCGCTTCGACGACAGTACCCGCGAACTGGGGCTCGACGAGTTCTACCACGATTACCAGGTCAATGACCTGCGGCCCGGCGAGTTCATCGAGCGCATCCGTCTGCCACTGCCCGCGACCGGTACGAGTTTGCGCTGCTACAAGCTGTCGAAACGATTCGACCAGGACATTTCGGCTGTTTGCGTGGCGTACCACCTCGAGCTGGAAAACGATTGCGTCAAATCCGTGCGCATTGCCTGCGGCGGCCTCGCCGCAACCGTAAAACGGGCATTGCATTGCGAACAGGCGTTAACGGGCCAGCCGTGGACGGAAGAAGCCGTGGAACAGGGCATGGCGGCTTTTGCCAAAGACTTCGACCCCATCACGGACATGCGGGCTTCTGCCGCGTACCGGCTGCAGGCCGGCAAGAACCTGCTGCGCCGCTTGTACCTGGAAACCCGCGGCGAATTGACCGAGTCGGTTTACAGCTATGGACGCCAGGGCTAGGCAGGCGCGCAAAGCCGCCGTCGGCAGCGCGCTGCCGCACGACAGCGCGCACCTGCACGTGAGCGGCAGGGCCGCCTACACGGACGACCTGCCCGAGCCGCGCGACCTCCTGCACGTGGCCGTCGGCATGAGCAGCAAGCCGCATGCCCGCTTGCGTGCCATCGATCTCGGTGACGTGCTGGCCGCAGAAGGCGTGGTTGACGTTTGCCTTGCAACGGATATACCGGGCGAGAACAACTGCGGCCCGATCGTCCACGACGAAACAATATTCGCGACGGATACCGTTGAGTATGCCGGCCAGGCCATTTTCGCCGTCGCGGCGAAAACGGTCGACCAGGCGCGCAGGGCGGCGCTGCTCGCGAAGATCGACTACGAGGAACTCGAGCCCGTACTGGATCCGCTCACGGCCGTCGAGAAAGGCTCGTTCGTGCTGCCCAGCGAGACGCTGACTCGCGGCGACGCCGCGACGGCGATCGGTGACGCGCCGCGGCGGCTGCAGCGGCGGTTCACAATCGGCGGGCAGGACCAGTTCTACCTCGAGGGGCACATCGCCATGTGCCTGCCGCAGGAAGACAATGGCCTGCTGCTGTACAGCTCGACACAACACCCGGACGAGGTGCAGCACCTCGTTGCGCAAGCGACGGACCGCGCGGCAAAAGACGTCGTCTGTATCTGCCGGCGCATGGGCGGCGCTTTCGGCGGCAAGGAAAGCCAGGCTGCGACGATCGCTTGCATCGCCGCGCTCATGACGGTCAAGACGGGGCGCTCCTGTAAACTGCGCCTCGACCGCGATGCGGACATGATCATGACCGGCAAGCGTCACGACTTCGTCGTCGATTACGACGTCGGTTTCGACGAGACGGGGCGGATTCGCGGTATCGACTTCACCTTCGCGTCGCGCTGCGGCATCTCCGCCGACCTCTCCGGCCCTGTGAACGACCGCACGATGTTCCATTGCGACAACGCGTATTTCCTCGAGAATGTCAGGATCGCGTCGCATCGCTGCAAGACCAACACCGTATCGAACACGGCGTTCCGCGGATTCGGGGGGCCGCAGGGCATGGTGGCGATCGAATACGTGATCGACGATATCGCGCGCACGCTGGGGCTGGATCCGCTCGATGTGCGGCGCCGCAATTTCTACGGTATCGGTGAACGCGACGTGACGCAGTACGGGCAGTCCGTCGAGGACAACATCATCGGGATGATCGCCGACCAGCTCGAGACGAGTGCCGATTACCGCGCGCGCCGTGCGGCCATCCGCGAGTTCAATGCCTCGAGCAGGATACTGAAGCGCGGCATCGCGCTGACGCCCGTCAAGTTCGGTATCTCCTTCACGGCAACGCACCTGAACCAGGCTGGCGCGCTCGTCCATGTTTACAAGGACGGCAGCGTGCACCTCAATCATGGCGGCACCGAGATGGGCCAGGGCCTGTTCATCAAGGTTGCCCAGGTCGTTGCAGACGAACTCGGCGTGCCCGTTTCCGCCATTCGAATCAACGCCGCCGACACCAGCAAGGTGCCGAACGCCTCAGCGACGGCCGCATCCAGCGGCTCCGACATGAACGGCAAGGCGGCGCAGATCGCGGCGCGCAAGATACGCGAGCGGCTGACGGCGTTTGCCGCGCGGCATTTTTCGGTCAACGAGAGCGCGATCGACTTTCTCGGTGGAAAGGTGTCCGTCGGATCCGACACGCTCGATTTCGCCGAGCTGGTGCAGCTTGCCTGGCTCGACCGTGTATCGCTGTCGGCGACCGGCTTCTACAGGACGCCGAAGATCAACTACGACCGCGACACGTTCAGCGGCCGGCCGTTCTTCTACTTTGCCTACGGCGCGGCCATCAGCGAGGTCGTCGTCGATACGCTCACCGGGGAGAACCGCATCCTGCGTGTCGACATCGTGCACGACTGCGGTGACTCCCTGAATCCCGCGATGGACCTCGGCCAGGTCGAGGGCGGTTTCGTGCAGGGGGCGGGCTGGCTGACCTCGGAGGAACTGTGGTGGAATGATGCCGGCGAGCTGCTGACGCACGCGCCGTCCACGTACAAGATCCCGACCTGTTCCGACCTGGCGCCCGAATTCAACGTGACCCTGCTGGAGAATGCCGCGAATCGCGAAGATACGATTTATCGTTCGAAGGCCGTCGGTGAACCACCGCTGATGCTGGCAATCTCCGTGTTGCATGCCATTCGCGACGCAATCGCGACGGACAGCAATCCGCTGCCAGCGCTTGATACGCCGGCGACCCCCGAAGCGGTGCTGCGCGCAATCGAGGCGGTGCAATCGTGAACGAGTGGATCGACGAACTGTCCGATCTGACCGCAGCCGGCGATACCGCGGTGCTGGTTACGATTTCCGGCATCCGCGGTTCGACGCCCCGTGAAACCGGCGCGAAAATGATCGTCACCGCCCGCGAGACGATCGGCACCATCGGCGGGGGGCAGCTCGAACATCAATGCACCCATATCGCGGCCGGGCTGCTGGGCAAGACGGCAGCACCCGAGAGGCGCCGTTTCCCCCTGGGCCCGTCGCTGGGGCAGTGTTGCGGCGGGGTCGTCGACG
>CBDUCE010000215.1:0-5143 GCA_965365575.1 uncultured Gammaproteobacteria bacterium | reverse complement strand
AGCAGATCCGGGCGCAGCAAGGCAAGGCGCTCCTGGTCGATCGTGAACGCGTCGCCGACGAGCGGCAGCGCGGCGGCGGCCGGCGGATAGTCCGAGTAGGCGCTGACACCCACGAGCCTGTCGCCGGCGCCGGCGGCGAAAACGAGTTCGGCGAGACTGGGCGCAAGCGTCACGATGCGCGTGGCGTACGCGGCGTCATCGGCAGGGTGTCGAGCGCCGGGATTATCGCAGGCGAATAGCGTCGGCAGGGTTACGATGAGTAGTGTAAGGGCCGCCCGCCTCACACGGTCCAGCCGTACAGGGTCATCGCCGAGATGATGACGGCCCATATCAGCAGCAACCTGAATACGAGGCGCTTTGCGGCCGTCGCACCCCGGATACCGCGGGCGGTGAGATCCTCGTCTTCACCGTCCTCCAGGGCAAGCGCCGCTACGCCGACCCGGGCCAGCAGTCGTTCGCTGTTCTCCGAGGTGCTTACAGCCGCCGTTTCGGCACGGCTGCGCCATGCGGCCAGGGCGGCGTCGAAGTGGCCCGCCACCGCGTAGCCGATTGCCGTGAGCCTTGCGGGTATCCACGCCAGCCAACCATGCAGCACTACCGCCGCATCCCTGAGCGGCGTGATCGTGGCCGCGTCGCTTTCGTCGCGCCCCGCCTGGAATACCGCGCGGCGACGAACCAGGTCCGTTACGCGGTAGGCCCAGGCGCCTAGCGGCCCAAGCGGGCCGAGCAGTACGAACCAGAAAATCACCGCGAACAGCCGGTTGTTGGCCTGGATACAGACCGCCTCTTCCACGCAATGAATTCGCTCTAGCGGATCAGCAGGCACGTTGCTTTCGACCAGCGTCTTGGCCGTCTGCTCGATGCGTTCCTCGTTGCCCTCCTCGAGCGCGCTGCAGTACTCATTGACGTCTTCGCCGATATCGTTGGGGCCGAGCGAGAAGAACAGCACCACAACCGCGAGCACCAGGTGGGGAAAGCCGAACAGGGTATCGCCGAGCGCGATCGTGACAGCGGCAACCGGCAGCACCAGAACGGCCGCCAGCACGATGACCGGAATCAACGCCGGCCAGGCCGAAAATCGGGCGGCCAGTGAAAAACCCCTGTCGATAATCCGTTCCAGCCAGCGCATACGGCGCCAGTGAAAGATCTGCGTCGCGAGACGCTCGATAATCAGTCCGATCAGCAGGGCAATGAGGGTCATGGATGTGGATCAGGCGAGTTGGCCATTGAGGCCATCATACAAGCGCAGCCAGTCGAAAGCAGGACCCGGATCGGTTTTTCGGCCGGGCGCGATGTCGGAATGCGCCGCGATCTCGCGGGCCGATATCGCCGGGTACGCCCGCAACAGCGCAGCCAGCACCGGACTCAGCACCTCGTATTGCGCGTCTGCGTAAGGTACGTCGTCCTCGCCTTCGAGTTCGATGCCGATCGAGTAATCGTTGCAGCACGGGCGACGCCGGAAACACGACTCACCCGCGTGCCACGCGCGCTCCGTAAAAGGAACAAACTGCACAACCGAGCCATTACGCCTTATGAGCAGATGCGTTGACACTTCGAGCCCACGTATCTCATCGAAATAGGAGTGCGCATCCCAGTCGAGACAGTTGGTAAACAACTGCTCGATTTCCGGACCGCCGAAGCGACCCGGGGGCAGGCTGATGCCGTGCAGGACAACAAGGCTGGGTTGCTGGCCGGGCGGGCGCGCATCCCGGTTCGGGCTCCGGCACTGCCGCGCCGGTTGGATCAGGCCCGAATCTGCATCAACGGTGAAAGACGGCTGCATTGGTTGCCAACTGCGAGTCGATTGACGATAGTCCTCTGTGTGGACACAGGCTGTCAACGTTAATGCGGCAACGGACGCAGCAAGCATGCCGTTGAAGAGACTCTACGTTGCCGAAAGGCTCGCAGCCGGAGCCGAGCTGCGTCTGGGCGAGGAAGCTGCGCGCTACCTGGGCCGCGTCTTGCGCCTGCGCGTCGGCGATGCCGTGCATGTCTTCAACGGCGACGACGGCGAATGGTCCGCGACAATCGGCAGGTTCGGCAAGGACCGCGTGACGCTTGCAGTGCACGATCCTGTCGCGAATACGGCCGAGGCGGGCCTGAAGGTTCAACTCGTGCAGGGCATCTCGCGCGGCGAACGCATGGACTTCGTCGTGCAAAAGGCGACCGAGCTTGGGGTCGTGCGTATCTCTCCGGTGCTGACCGACTACGGTGTCGTCAAGCTCGACGGCAAGCGGGCGGAGAAACGTCGGCTGCACTGGCAGCGCGTCGCGGAAAGCGCATGCGAACAGTCGGGGCGCGTGAGCCCGCCACGGATCGATGCACCGCTGCCCCTGAACGACTGGCTCGGCATGCCCCGTGGCGACGACTCCACCAACCTGATTCTCGTGCCCGGCGCGGGGCGATCGCTCTCGGATGTCGAGGGGCCGGCAGCCGGGCTCTGCCTGCTCATCGGGCCCGAAGGCGGCTTTAGCGAACGTGAGTGCGACGACGCGAGTGTCGCGGGTTTCGAGGCGGTGGCGCTCGGTCCGCGTATTCTGCGCACCGAGACAGCGGCCGTGGCCGCGCTCGCCATTGCGCAGGGACTGTGGGGAGACCTGTAACCGGGCCTGGCCGATCAGGCCTGCAGCGATTCCCGGGCCAGCATGGCCTCCATGCGCTCGAGATCGGGAATCAACGGGAATTCATTGATCATCTTCACACGACAAAGAACGGGGGCGTCCTTCGGCCAGCCTTCGGTCGAATCCAGTTGCAGCACGTCGCGGTTCACGCGCACGAGCTGCGGGAAGCCCTGCGTAATCGCCCCGAAAAAGCCGGTCTTCAGCTGGCCCGTGCTCGCAGTAAAGACGACGATACGGGTGCGGCCGGTTGCGACCGGCACATCCTTGCCGAGCGTACCTTCGAACGACACCACGGGCAGCGCGCGCCCGTTCCAGTTGACCGTGCCGAGCATCCAGTTGTGGGCGCCCGCTTCCTGCGTCGGTGCCGAGAAACGCACGACTTCGGCGACGCAGGCGCGCGGCACGATCAGCCGTTCTCCGGCGAGCGGTACGAGCAGGCTGTAGAGTTCGTCGGCTTCGGCAGTCACTGGAGGTGGATTCCTTTGTCCTCGAGCTGGCGCTGGATCGCATCGAGCAGCTGCGCATCCTGGTACGGTTTACCCAGGTAATCGTTCACGCCGAGTTCGATGGCGCGCGCACGATGCTTGTCGCCGACGCGCGATGTAATCATGATGATCGGCACATCAGCGTAGCGATCGTCGTTGCGCACGTGCGATGCAAACTCGTAGCCGTCCATGCGCGGCATTTCGATGTCGAGCAGTATCACGTCGGGTTTGGTGTCCTGCATCACGCTGATCGCGTCGAGTCCATCCTTTGCGGTCACCACGCGCATGCCGTGGCGTTGCAGGAAGCGCTCCGTGACGCGGCGCACTGTGATCGAGTCATCGACGACCAGCGCGGTCGGTCGGACATCCCCCGGCATCGGCGCCGCTTTCCTGAGTTCCACGACCGGTGCGCCGCTGCGAACCAGCGCGTTGATATCCAGGATCAGCACGATACGGCCGTCGCCGAGTATCGTCGCACCGGCAATGCCACGAATGCTCGCAAGCTGCGGGCCGACCGATTTCACGACGATCTCGCGGCTGGCGAGCATCTCGTCGGTGAGCAGTGCGGCGGAAAACTCGCCTGCGCGGACCAGGATCACGGGCACGAACGCCTCGTCCTTGGGCAGGACCGCAGCCTGGCCGCCGAGGTACATACCGAGGTGCCGGAACCGGTAGGTCTCTTCGCCATACTGGTAGCTCGGTTCGCTCTGGCTGAGAAGGTTTTCGAGCTCGCTCCTCGGGATACGCGCCACGCCTTCGACGGATGGCAGCGGCAGCGCATAGACTTCGTCGCCCGTTCGCACGATCAGTGCCTGTGTTATGGCGAGCGTGAACGGCAGCCGTACCGTGAAGTTGGTGCCCTGCCCGGTGACCGATGAAATGCGCAGCGACCCGCCAAGCTTCTTGACTTCGTTCGCGACGACATCCATGCCGACGCCGCGGCCTGCGGCCTGCGTGAGTTTGCCGGCGGTCGAGAAACCGGGCGTCAGGATGAGGCTCATGATCTCCTCGTCCGTGACCTTGCTGTCCGGCTGCAGGAGCTCGAGTTCGTAGGCTTTGCGGCGAATCGCTTCCACATCGAGACCGGCACCGTCGTCGGCAACGTCGATGACCATCTCGGCACCTTCACGGTGCAGGCGAATCGTGAGCTGGCCGGTCGCAGGCTTACCGTTGCCCTGCCGGACGTCAGGCTCCTCGATGCCGTGTACGACAGCATTACGCAGCATGTGCTCGAAGGGCGGCAGCATCTTCTCGAGTACCTGGCGATCGAGCTCGCCCGAGGCACCTTCCACCGACAGCTCGGCCCGCTTTCCGGATTCCTGCGCAACCTGCCGCACCAGCCTGGTCAGTCTCGGCACATGCCGCTCGAACGGAACCATGCGTGTTCGCATCAGCCCGTCCTGCAACTCGGCCGTCACGCGCGACTGCTGCACCAGCAGGCTCTCGGCCTCGCTCGTCAGCGAGCGCAGCAGGTCCTTGATGCTCTCCAGGTCGTTGGCGGACTCGGCGAGCGCACGGGATAGCTGCTGGATGGTCGAATAACGGTCGAGCTCCAGCGGATCGAAGTCCTTCGACACCAGCGTGTCCTGGTGACCCGCCATGATCTGCGCCTCGGTTTCGATTTCGAGTTTACGCAGCTGCTCGCGCAGGCGCGCGACCGTCTGCTCGAACTCCTCGACGTGAAATTCGACCGAGCTGACCTGCTGATTCAGACGCGAGTGGTAGATGCTGATCTCGCCCGCGGCATTGAGAAGATCTTCCAGCAACGCCGCATCGATGCGCGCAAATTCCTTGGGCGGCTCCGCCTGCATGACCGGCCGCAGTTCTGCCGGCGGACGAGGCAAGGGCTTCTCGACGGGTTTCGGTTCGACCTCCGGTTCCACTGCGGGCTCCGGTTCGATCTCGGGCTCTTCTTCGGGTTCGGGTTCGGGTTCGGGTTCGGGCTCGGGCTCGGGCTCCTGTAAGGGCTCGGGCTCCGGTTCGGGCTCGGGTTCGGGCTCGGGTTCGGGCTCGGGTTCGGGTTCGGGTTCGGGTTCG
>CBDUCE010000214.1:0-5201 GCA_965365575.1 uncultured Gammaproteobacteria bacterium | reverse complement strand
GCGGTGGCGAGGGCCGGACGTCCGGCGGCCGGCATCCGGTCAGCCCGTGGGGTACGCCGACCAAGGGGTACAAGACGCGTTCCAACAAGCGTACCGACCAGTTCATCGTACGCGATCGTCGACGCAAGTAATCAGGTGAGAGGTTAGAAGGCAATGCCACGTTCAATCCGCAAAGGTCCTTTTATTGATCTCCACCTGCAGAAGAAGGTGGATGCCGCTCGCGAGAGCAACGACCGACGCCCGATCAAGACCTGGTCGCGTCGCTCGATGGTCAGTCCCGACATGGTCGGTATGACGATCGCCGTATACAACGGCAAGCAGCACGTCCCAGTGCTCGTCTCCGAGAACATGGTCGGACACAAACTCGGCGAGTTCGCGCTGACCCGCAATTATCGCGGGCACGTCGCGGACAAGAAGTCTCGGTAAGGAGAGAGTCATGCAGGCTGTAGCAAAACTGCGTTTTGCACGCATCTCGGCCCAGAAGGGGCGTCTGGTCGCCGACCAGATTCGCGGGCTTCCGGTCGAGCAGGCATTGAACGTGCTGACGTTCAGTAAGAAGAAAGGTGCCGCCATGATGAAGAAGGTGCTGGACTCCGCCGTCGCCAATGCGGAGAACAACGAAGGTGCCGACGTCGACGAACTAAAAGTCAAGGCCGTGTGGGTTGACGAAGGGCCGACCATGAAGCGCATCCGTGCGCGGGCCAAGGGTCGTGCCGCTCGTATTCTCAAGCGCACCAGCCATATCACCGTCGCGGTAGCGGACGAGTAAGCGGACAAAAATTATGGGTCAAAAAGTACATCCTAACGGCATTCGCCTGGGCATCGTTTCGGATTGGACGTCGAAGTGGTATGCCGACAGCAAGAACTACGCCGACCTCCTGAATACCGATCTGGAAGTGCGCGACTTCCTTAAAAACAAGTTGCGCCAGGCGTCGGTCAGCCGAATTCAGATCGACCGGCCGGCGAAGAATGCGCATATCACCATTCACACGGCGCGGCCGGGTCTGGTGATCGGCAAGAAGGGCGAAGACATCGACGCGCTGCGCAAAGAGGTCGCCGGGCGTATGGGCATCCCGGTGCATATCAGCATCGAGGAGATCCGCAAGCCTGAGCTGGATGCCCAGCTGGTCGCGGAGGGGATTGCGCAACAGCTCGAGCGCCGCATCATGTTCCGTCGTGCGATGAAGCGCGCGGTGCAAAACACCATGCGGCTGGGTGCCCAGGGGATCAAGGTGAACATCGCGGGCCGCCTGAATGGCGCCGAAATCGCGCGCAGCGAATGGTATCGCGAGGGCCGTGTGCCGTTGCACACGCTGCGTGCTGACATCGATTACGGATTCGCGGAGGCGCAGACCACCTACGGGATCATCGGGGTCAAGACCTGGATCTTCAAGGGCGAGGTGTTCGGCGACCGCGACGAAGAACACGATACCGCGGCGTCGGGCAAGAACGCGCCGCGCGGGTGAGGTGAGAAATGCTGCAGCCAAAACGTACCAAGTTCCGGAAGCAGATGAAGGGCCGCAACCGCGGGCTCGCACAATCCGGCAATAGAGTCAGCTTCGGCGAGTTCGGACTGAAGGCCACCGGCCGTGGGCGCATTACCGCACGCCAGATCGAAGCGGCGCGCCGGACCATCACGCGTACCGTGAAGCGTGGTGGAAAGCTCTGGATCCGGGTGTTTCCCGACAAGCCGGTTTCCAAGAAGCCGCTCGAGGTTCGCATGGGCAAGGGCAAGGGTAACGTCGAGTATTGGGTGGCTCAGATTCAGCCTGGCCGCATGCTATACGAAATCGAGGGTGTGAACGAAGAGCTGGCTCGTGAGGCATTCGAGCTGGCCGCGGCCAAATTGCCCGTTCAGACCACATTTGTGAAACGGATGATCCTTTGATGAAAGCGTCGGAACTTCGTGACAAGTCGCAGGCCGAGCTGGGCGACGCCCTGCGTGACCTGCTCAAGGAGCAGTTCAACCTGCGTATGCAGCGTGGCACGGGGCAATTCTCCCGTCCGCATCTGATGAAAGACGTGCGTCGCAACATCGCACGCGTGAAAACGGTGATGAACCAGAAGCGCCAGGCAGGTGAAGCATGAGCGAGCAGGCAGCAGCCGACAACCGTACCCTGCAGGGTCGCGTGGTCAGTGACAAGATGGACAAGAGCATCACGGTCGAGATCGAGCGCCGTGTCAAGCATCCCCTGTACGGCAAGTTCGTGCGCAAGACCACCAAGGTCCACGCGCACGACGAGAACAACGACTGCCAGATAGGCGACCTCGTGGTCGTCGAGCAGTGCCGCCCTGTGTCCAAGACCAAGAAATGGCGCTACGTCAAGCTGATCGAACGTCCGAGCTGAACACAGAACAAGTCTACGAATTGGAATTTGGTGGGGTAGTGTCATGATCCAGATGCAGTCTTTGCTAAACGTCGCCGACAACAGCGGCGCACGTCGCGTTCAGTGCATCAAAGTGCTGGGTGGTTCCCATCGGCGCTACGCCGGTATCGGGGACGTCATCAAGGTGTCCATCAAGGATGCCAACCCGCGCGGCAAGGTGAAGAAGGGCGACGTGTTCAATGCCGTCGTCGTGCGCACCCGCAAGGGCGTCCGCCGCCCGGATGGTTCACTCATCCGCTTCGACGGCAACGCGGCCGTACTGCTGAACAACAAGCTCGAGCCGATCGGGACCCGCATCTTCGGGCCGGTCACCCGCGAGCTGCGCAGCGAGAGATTCATGAAGATCATCTCGTTGGCCCCCGAAGTGCTCTGAGGAAACGAAGATGGCAAGCAAGATTCGCAAAGGCGACGACGTAATCGTCTTGGCCGGCAAAGACAAGGGCAAGCGCGGCACCGTGCTGCGCGTCGGCGAGGACCGGGTCGTCGTGGAAAACATCAATCTGGCCCGGAAGCACGTGAAGCCCAACCCGAACCGGGGAGAGCAGGGAGGTATCGTGGACAAGGAGATGCCGCTGCACGTGTCGAACGTTGCGCTGTACAACCCGGCCGCCGAAAAGGGCGACCGCGTGGGGTTCAAGACCCTGGACGACGGACGCAAGGTACGCATATTCAAATCCAACGGCGAAGTCGTTGACGTCTGAGGCGATAGCGATGGCAAGGCTACAGGATCAATACAAAGAAACGGTCGTTCCCCAGTTGATGGAGAAGTTCGGCTACAGCACCGTGATGCAGGTTCCGCGAATCGAGAAGATCACGCTGAACATGGGTGTCGGCGAAGCGGTTGGCGACAAGAAAGTGATGGAGTTCGCGGTCGGCGACATGGAGAAGATCGCGGGCCAGAAGGCCGTCGTGACCAAGGCCAAGAAGTCGGTCGCCGGCTTCAAGATTCGCGACGGCTGGCCAATCGGCTGCAAGGTGACGCTGCGCCGCGACCGCATGTACGAGTTTCTCGATCGGCTGATAAACATCGCAATTCCGCGTATCCGCGATTTCCGCGGCCTGAGCGCGAAGTCTTTCGACGGCCGAGGCAACTACAGCATGGGTGTCAAGGAACAGATCATCTTCCCCGAGGTGGAGTACGACAAGATCGATGCCCTGCGTGGCATGGACATCACTATCACCACGACGGCGAAGAACGACGACGAGTGTCGGGCGCTGCTCGATGGCTTCAATTTCCCGTTCAAGTAAAACGGCAGAGCAAGATGGCAAAGAAAAGCATGTGGGCCCGCGAGGCCAAGCGTTCGAAGGTCGTGGTCAAGTACGCGAGCAAGCGCGCAGAACTCAAGGCGATCATCAACGATCGCAGCAAGTCGCCGGAAGAGATCGACGCAGCCGTGGTCGCGTTGCAGAAGCTGCCGCGCGACGCAAGTCCTTCCCGCCAGCAGCGGCGCTGCCGGGTGTCCGGTCGCCCCCATGCGGTTTACCGCAAGTTCGGCTTGTGCCGTAACAAGTTGCGCGAAGCGGCCATGCGCGGTGATGTGCCGGGATTGAAAAAGGCGAGCTGGTAATACCGACTGGTATTCGCCCGAAGATTCGGCTATATTGCGCGGCTCCCTCAAGCAGGGGGCCTTTTTCGTAACATCGGGTATCGCGCTTCGCAACGGAGTGGTTTGACCCAAAGGAGTCTCACAATGAGCATGTCAGATCCGATTGCGGATATGCTGACCCGCATACGCAACGGCCAGACTGCTGGCAAGGCAACCGTTCGTATGCCGGCCTCGAAGCAGAAAAAAGCCGTCGCCCAGGTCCTCAAGGACGAAGGGTACATCACCGATTTTGCCCCGGCCGAGCTGGATGGCAAGCCAGCCATCGAGATCACCTTGAAGTACTTTCAGGGCGAACCGGTCATCGACTTTGTCAAGCGAGTCAGTCGCCCCGGTCTGCGGATCTACAAGAGCCGCGACGATCTGCCGAAGGTCCGTGGAGGCCTCGGCATCGCGATCGTCTCCACCTCGAAAGGCGTGATGACCGACCGCGAGGCCCGCAAGCAGGGTCACGGCGGCGAAGTCGTCGCCTTTGTGGCCTGACGGAGGACGCCATGTCACGAGTAGCAAAAGCACCGATCGCCGTTGCGAAGGGCGTTGACGTCAAGATCGACGGACGCCACGTCACCGTGAAGGGCCCCAAGGGCGCACTGGAGATGGATCTGCATCCCGCCGTGTCGGTCAGCCTGGAAGACGGCTCGATGACCGTCGCGCCGGCGAATGACCGCGACTGGGCAATGGCCGGGACCATGCGCGCCCTGCTTGGCAACATGGTGCACGGCGTCAGCGAGGGCTTCCAGAAAAAGCTGCAGCTGGTCGGCGTGGGTTATCGCGCGCAGGGCAAGGGCAAGGTCCTCAACCTCAGCCTGGGGTTCTCGCATCCGATCGACTTCCCGGTTCCCGAGGGCATTACGATCGAAACGCCGTCGCAGACCGAAGTCGTGGTGTCGGGCAGCGACAAGCAGCGCGTCGGCCAGGTAGCCGCCGAGATTCGGGCATTCCGTCCGCCGGAGCCTTACAAAGGCAAGGGCGTTCGCTATGCGGACGAGCATGTGATCCGCAAAGAAGCGAAGAAGAAATAAGAGGTTAGGACGATGGAAAAGAAAACAGCCCGTCTTCGTCGTGCCCAGCGGGCACGCGGAAAGATTCGCGAGTTGGGCCTGCACCGCCTGACCATCCACCGCACACCGCGCCATATCTACGCGCAGGTCATCGCGCCCAACGGCGCCGAGGTGGTGGCGACCGCCTCGACCGTGGACAAGGCGGTTGC
>CBDUCE010000213.1:0-5333 GCA_965365575.1 uncultured Gammaproteobacteria bacterium | reverse complement strand
CCGCCGTAGATCCGGTCGGCGAGGCGCCGGCCGGCCGCGATTGCCACGGGCGTAAGCGCCTGCGCGCCCGTAACGTCGCCCAGGGCGAAGATATGCTCGACGTTGGTCGCCTGGAACTTGTCGACCGGTATGAAGCCCTGCTCATCAGTCTTCACGCCCGCCGCATCCAGCGCGAGCGTGTCGCTGTTGGGCTCGCGGCCGATGGCCCAGAGCACGCAATCGACGGGGCCGAAGCGGCGCCCGTCCTCGCTGATCATGACGAGGCCGTCGTCGTGCTTTTCGACGCTCGCGGGAATGACACGGGTATCGAAACGAATGCCGCTGGTCTGCATCGCCAGCATGACTTCCTCGCCCAGCATTGCGTCGAAACTCCGCACGATACCGTCCTTGCGCACGACGATATTGACGTCGCTGCCGAGGGCGTTGAACACGCCGCCGAGCTCGACGGCGATGTAGCCGCTGCCGGCGATAAGGACGCGCTGCGGCCGCTCCTCGAGGGTGAAAAAGCCATCCGACACGATTCCAAAGCTCGCGCCCGGAATGTCGGGCACCATCGGCCGACCTCCCGTAGCGATCGCGATTCGCTCCGCGCGGTAGTGCTCTTCCCCAACGGCAATCGTATGCGGGTCGACGAAATGCGCGGCTCCCTCGATATGGTCGACGCCACGCTTGTCGAGGTTGCGCTCGTAAATGCCGTTCAGGCGTGTGACATAAGCATCTCGCCGCGCCTTCAGGGAGGCCCAGTCGTGCCCATTGACGTCGATGTCAAAGCCGTAGTCGGCGGCATGCTCGAGGTGGTGCCGCGTCTCGGCCGCATACCACATGACTTTCTTGGGCACGCAGCCGACATTGACGCAGGTGCCGCCCAGCGGTCCGTACTCGATCACGCCCGCGCGCGCGCCGTATTCCGCGGCGCGCTGCGCGTGGGCGAGCCCGCCGCTGCCGCCACCGATTACCAGTAAATCGTATTCCCTAGCCAAATCCTTACTCCTTCCGGTGCCGTGCTAACATCCTGCGCCAAAAGAGGATATCAACAACGTCAATGAGCAACCCACTACTGGACACGTCGTCACTGCCGCGCTTTGCGGAGATTGCGCCCGAACACGTGCTGCCGGCGCTCGAGCATCTCATCTCCGCGCACCGCAGCAAGCTCGACGAGCTGCTGAACAATGCCACGGATCCCGACTTCGATTCGCTCGTTCTGCCGCTCGAGGACATGGAACACGAGCTGTCGCGTGTCTGGTCGCCGGTCAGCCACCTGCAGGGCGTGCTCGGCTCGCCCGAGTGGCGCGAAGTTTACAACACCGCGCTGCCGATACTGACGGAATACGGCACCGAATTGTCGCAGAATGTCCGGCTGCAGCAAGCCTATGCCCGCGTGGACAGCCGCTTGCCCACGGACACCAGCGAAGCACGGCGAAACGCCGTCGCCCAGGCGCTGCGCGATTTCCGACTCGCGGGCGTGGATCTCCCCGACCGGGAGAAAACGCGCTTCCGGGAGATCATGCAGTCGCTCGCCGCAATACAGGCCGATTTCGACCACAACATCCAGGATGCCTCGGACGCCTGGGCCCTGCCCGTTGACGACGCCGCCGAGCTCGAGGGCTTGTCGGCGCAGGGTCTTGCGCGGGCCGCCAAAGAAGCGCAGAAGCGGGGCCGTGAAGGCTGGCTGCTGACCCTCGATTTTCCGACGTATCACGACGTCATGACACACGCCGAGAACCGCGGCCTGCGCGAAACCTTCTATCACGGCTGGGTAACCCGGGCGTCGGACCAGGGCGCGAACGACGAGTGGGACAACAGCGATAACATCGAAAAGATACTGGAGCTGCGCCACGAAGCCGCGAAGCTCGTCGGTTTCGACAGCTACGCGGAGTACTCGCTCGCCACCAAGATGGCGGAATCGCCCGGACAGGTCATCGGCTTCCTGCGCGACCTCGCCGTGCGTTCACGGCCGGCGGCCGAGGCCGAGCTTCTGGAATTGCGCGAGTTTGCGGGCATGACCGTCGAGCCCTGGGACCTGTCCTTCCTGCTCGAGAAGCTCAAGCAGCACAAGTACTCGATCTCGAACGAGGCCCTGCGGCAGTATTTTCCGGCCGAGACCGTGATGAGCGGCCTGTTCGAGCTCGCCAGCAGGCTATATGGCGTCAGTTTTTCGCGCGACCCCGACGTTGTCACCTGGCACGAGGACGCGCGTTATTACCGTGTCCACAACCCGGGTGGCGAGGGCGTAGGCGGCTTCTACACCGACCTGTTCGCGCGCAGCGGCAAGCGAACGGGTGCGTGGGTGGACGATTGCGTAAACCGCAAGAACCTGAAGGGCGCAATGACGCAGCCGGTCGGCTTCCTCGTCTGCAACTTTTCGCCGCCGGACGAAGGCGGCCGCTCATTGCTCACTCATGACGACGTGGTAACCGTTTTCCACGAGTTCGGCCACATGCTGCACCACCTGCTCACACGAATCGATTATCCGAGCATCGCGGGTATCAACGGCGTTCCATGGGACGCCGTCGAGCTGCCCAGCCAGTTCATGGAGAATTTCGCCTGGAGTTACGAGGTGCTCGAACGCTGTTCCGCCCATGCCGAAACGGGCGAGCCTTTACCGAAAGACCTTTTCGAGCGGCTCGAGGAGAGCCGCCATACCGGGGCCGCGCTCGCGATGATGCGCCAGATCGAGCTCGCACTGTTCGACATGCGCCTGCACGCCGAGTACGACCCTGCAGCGCCGGGTGCCGTGCTGTCGTTACTCGACGAGGTGCGCGACGAGGTCTCCCTGGTGCGCCATCCGGCCTACAATCGTCTGCCGCAGGCTTTCTCACATATCTTCGCCGGTGGCTATGCGGCCGGGTACTACAGCTACAAGTGGGCCGAGGTGCTCGCGGCCGACGCGTTCGCAGCGTTCGAGGAGAACGGCATTTTCGATGCCGCAACCGCCGCGCGTTTCCGCCGCGAGATCCTGGAGATAGGCGGCAGCCGGGACTTCATGCAGGCGTACGTCGATTTTCGGGGAAGAAAGCCCACGATCGATGCGCTGCTCAGACAAAGCGGTATTCTCGGCTCATGAAAATTGCGACCTGGAACGTGAACTCGATGAAAGTGCGCTTGCCGCACGTCCTCGAGTGGCTCTCGGCGAATACGCCCGACGTGCTCGTGTTGCAGGAAATCAAGCAGCTGACGGAGATGTTCCCGCAGGATGAACTGGCCGCGACGGGCTACCGATCGCTCGCCAATGGCCAGAAAACCTACAACGGCGTTGCCGTCGTCAGCAAAGGGGACCCCCAGGACCCGGACCTGGAACTGCCCGGCCTCGACGACCCGCAACGTCGCGTGCTCGCCGTGACGATCGACGGCGTGCGCATCATCAACCTGTACGTGCCGAACGGTTCGGAAGTCGGCTCGGAAAAATACCAGTACAAGCTGGGCTGGCTGCGCACACTGCGCGACTATCTCGCGACGCAGCTGGAAAAGTACGAGAACCTCGTCGTGCTTGGCGACTTCAATATCGCGCCTGCCGACGAGGACGTCTACGACCCGGAGAAGTGGGGTGAAGCCATCCTCTGCAGCCCTCCGGAGCGCGCCGCGCTCGCGGAACTGCTGGAGCTCGGGCTCTCCGACGTGTTCCGCAAATTCGACCAGCCCGAAAAGAGCTTCAGCTGGTGGGACTACCGTGCGGCAATGTTCCGCCGCAACGCGGGGCTGCGCATCGACCTGATACTGACCAGCGACGCGATGACGAAGCGCTGCACGGCCAGCTATGTCGACAGGGAGCCGCGCGCCTGGGAACGCCCGTCAGACCATGCGCCGGTGGTGGCGGAGTTCGAGCTCTGAACATCCATGCGGCGCCCACTAATGCCGCTTGGTCAGATTTTACCGACGTGACATATTGTCGAATAACGTCCGGATTGCTCGCGATACGATGTGTATGATTGAGTTTGCAGCGCCCGACTGTGCAAGGACCCGCGTTGCTGTCAGGAGGACGGCATGACCGACTTCGGGCGCAAGCGAACAACGGGCGATACAACCAACAACAAGAAGAACAGTATCGTGTCCCAGGATCGCCGTAACGACTACGACGTCACCAACACCGTGCAGGTCAGCAACCCGGCGGACGTGCGCAATGCGGTTTGGAAGCTGTATTCCGCAACGTTTCCCGGCGCTCCGTTCGACAAGCTATGGCTCGCTTTCTACGATTTCGAGCGGCTGTTCACGGGACGCTACCCCGGCTACCTGGGTTGCGACACGACGTATCACGACATGCAGCATACGCTCGACATGACGCTTGCGCTGGCGCGCCTCGTCGCGGGCTACGAACGCAGCGTCGGCGCCTCGGAGCGCCTGGGGCCGGAGCGCGCGCGCATGGCCATCATAACGGCGCTGTTTCACGACTCCGGTTACGTCCGCCACAAGGAACGCGACAGCGAATTCGTCAACGGTGCCGAATTCACGCTGTATCACGTGACCCGCAGCGCCGACTTCCTGCGCCGCTACCTGCCGGAACTCGGCCTGGCGAAGGACGCAGGGATAGCGAGCATGATTGTGCATTTCACGGGCTACGAGGTCGATCTCGACGACATCGAGCTCGAGGACCCGCGCGATGTCATTTGCGGGCACCTGATCGGCACGGCCGACATGATTGCGCAGATGGCCGATCGCTGCTACCTGGAGAAATGCCGGGACCGGCTTTATAAGGAATTCGTGCTGGGCGGCGTCGCCGTCGAAAACTCGAAACCGGGGGAGTACATGGTGCGTTACAAGTCCGGGCAGGACCTGCTGCAGAAGACCCCCGTGTTCTACCAGCAAGTAATGCGTGATCGGCTGAACCTCAAGTTCAACCGCGCCTACCGCTACGTCGAGGTGCTTTACGACGGCCACAACCCCTACATCGAAGCCATCCGCAACAACATCACCCACCTCGTGCGCATCATCTCGACCGGCAACTGGGCGCTGTTGCGCCGCGATCCGCCCTACTTCCTGGGCGTGATGGACGCCGTGCATGAAGTCGAGAGCTACGTATCCGAGCAGCTGGCCGCACTGACCGGCCGCGCTGTCGATAAAGACGAACTACTGATGCCCGTGTAACCGGGCCTGTTGCTGCCACGCCCGGTATGACCCGTACTGTTGCCGCGAGAGCCGGCGGTTGGCATAGAATGCCGCGACGCCCGCGGCGGCGAGCGCATAGATGGCATCGGCAGGCGTCATCACCTCCTCGAAAAAGACGGGCCAGGTGAAGCTCGTGGCGGCCCGCAGCACCGCCAGGGTGCCTGTGTCGAATTCGGCTGCCGTAAACGCGGCTGCGACAAGGACATTGCCGACCAGCGCTCCCGCCACGGCGG
>CBDUCE010000212.1:0-5347 GCA_965365575.1 uncultured Gammaproteobacteria bacterium | reverse complement strand
GGGAACTCGTCACGGGCGAAAAACGTCGAGCCGAATAACGCGCTGAGCCGCGAGAGCGGTAGTGCGATCGCCCAGTGATCGGCGTTGACGAACGCCAGCACCCGGGAGCCGGGGATGACCTGGTCACGTGCGATTACCTGGCCATCGTTATGCGGATCGATTTTTGCAAGCTTGCGGTACGAAATACGCAGTCCGGAAGCGAGTTGCTCGGGCTTCGGCAGGCTGATGATGGAGAAATACCGGACCGATCCGGGCAAGGTATTCTCGGCCAGCCATTGCTGGCGAACGTCCGGGTACAGGCTGGGCAGCGCACCGCTGGGGGGGGTGCCGCATTCAGCACCCGGTATCCGGGCAAGCAGGTTGACGGTCCATAACGGCGCTTCCGGCGCCAGCGGGGAGCCGCCGACCGCTGAGGCTACTCCGACCACTGCGGTTACCCGGTCTGCGAGGTCCGGGTACGACACCAGCGCTTCGAGTATGTCGTTCGTTCCTTTCGAGTACGAAAGTACGAGCAGTCTTCTCGAGCCCGACTCTTCGTCCAGCGCGATGATGGCGTCGCGCAGTACGGCAGCGTTCTGTACCGTGTCTGCCAGGCCGTCAGTCGCGGCAACGCGAACCACATGGCCGCGCGCTTCCGCGAAGCGGACGAGTTCCTGGTCGTTACCGATCAGACTCTCGAAACAATCGTAGCCGAGCCCCGGCGCGACGAGTATTGCAAAGGACTCACCGATGTCCTCGCGCGGCGGGGCGGGGCTGATGACGTCGCTCTCGGGTGGTATTCGGCGCAAAGAGTCCTCACAAGTGCGGTCGTCACCTGTTGCCGGAATACGCGTTTCGTAGATGTCGCAATAGATGTGACGGAACCCGGCGCGGGCGTCGATGGCCCGCAGGCCACTCCCGGCGCCGAAGATATCGTCCAGCAGGGTGTCTGGTGGCGCCGCCGGAATTGACGCGCAGCCTTGCAGGGTGGCGCAGAGAGCGACGGCGACGAGAGACTTTAAGTGCGCGGATCTAATCATTCGCTCCAATTATTTGGCCGGTCATGCTGCCACATTGCTACCACGACGGCAGTAAGTGATTCCACCAAGCCCGAGTAGACACGTTCTCGATACCGGAACTGATTGATGGTATTGCCGTTTTGCTGCCCCCGCATTCGCTAGCTATTAACCACTATTTGTATGTATATCAACCTTAATGGAGAATGACCGCAACGGGTTGCTGATTCGTAAGAGGGTGTCGGGAAAGACGTATTCGCCGGTCGCGACGCCCGTGGTTCACGATGTTTGGTACCGAATTCGATCAGCCTCCTGTCTGGTGCGGAGCGAGGCGTTCCCCATTCGAGCCACAGATGATCGCAAAGCGGCCCGAATCTAGAAATGCGACAGGTCAGAATCGATGACGCGAGCATCAAATTTTCTGCTAAGACCCCTGTATGTGGGCCTGATAGTCGCTGCGCTATCCGTTCCCGTGCGGGGACAGGAAGCCCTCGATTCGGTGCGGCGCACAGACCTGAACGACTTCGCTCTCGGCGTCGCGACGTCGATTTCCGCGAATCCGTATGTCGGCGCCGAAACGTCGACGATCGTTTTCCCTTACCTGACCGCGCTACAGCATCCAGCTTTCAACAAGGACTGGTTCACCATTCGCGACGGCGATGTCGGTATTCGCTATGTTACCGACAATGAATGGGAGTTCGGCGTCGTTACGCGGGTGCAGACGCTGGGGTTCGGCAGTAGCGATAACGAAGAAGTGGCGGGCCTTCTGGAGCGGCAATGGACGATAGAGTCGGGGCCGATGATCGGTTGGCGGCGCTTGCCGGTCCACGTGGGGTTCAAGGCCTACTCGGAAATGCTGGATCGCCACGATGGCGGCACGGCCGAGCTTGCGTTTTCGCTGCCGCGGCAGTTCGCCTGGGGGTATGTGGTCCCGTCCGTCGAACTTCGATACCTCAGCGATAAGTATGCCGATTACTACTACGGCGTGCGGCCCCAGGAGGCGAACCCAGCGCGCCCGGAGTACGAACCCGGGTCGGCCGTCAACCCGTACGTCGCGCTTCGTGTCGGCTACCGGCTGGGTGCCCGGTGGATGCTCACGGGCAAGGTCGGACTCGAATTCCTCGATGCGACGATCAAGGACAGCCCGATCGTCGAAAAGGATCGGCTCTGGTCGACTTCGATCGGCGTTGCCTACAATGCCAACGTGTTTCGGCCGAGGGACTATGATCCGGCTGCGGGACTCCCAACGTCCCTGGAGCTCCGCATCGGCGCATTCAGCAATACCGTGAACAGCACCGTACAGCGCTTCGGTGACGACGGTCGCCCCGGAGACGCAGTCGATGTCGAGTCCGTGCTGGGCGTACCCGAACGAGACACGACGCTGCAAGCCGATGTGATCATGCGTTTCGCGTTCTACCACCGATTCGAAGCCAGCTACTTCGAATTCCTGCGCCGCTCGACGACCGTGCTGGATCGCGACGTCGTCATCGGCGACGAGATTTTTCTGGCCGGCACGGAGGTCAACACCTCCCAGGATTCCCAGACGCTGCAATTCATGTACGGCTATTCGTTGTGGCGGGACGCGCAGAAAGAGTTGGGCGTCACGGCCGGCCTGCATTACACGCGCTCCGACCTCATCATGTTCGCCGAGGAGACCAGCCAGGAAGTCCGGGTGGAGACCGAGGTCCCGCTGCCGACTATCGGCGCCTTCGCCAGCGTCATGTTGGCCAATCGCTGGTCCATACACGGCGAAGCTCGCGCGTTTGCGCTCGAGTTCGACCGCTACGAGGGGGGCGTGGGTTTCTTTGCCCTGCGCCTGGAACGTGACTTCGGCAAGCATTTTGCTGCCGGCATCGGATTCAATTACTACTCTACCCGGCTCGAGAGCCAGGAGCCGTCTCTTCGCGGCGTCTACAAGGCGACACGCTATGGTCCGCTCTTCTATATCGGAATGCAGTTCTGAGGTGCCCGCACCCCAAATTCGTGTTTTCGGTGGCGCTATGGACGATCATGACGTCGGTGGCGATAGCGCAGGTTTCGGTCGAGCCCCGAAACATGACCTTCGAGAGCGAGCAGCAGGTCCCTGCGATTCCTGACGACGTCGACACTACGATCGACCAGGCCGATGCCGGCAAATCCCGAAAATCGGGTGAGTTCGTCGTCGCACCGTTGCCGTCGCGCAGCCCGCTCCTCGGCTGGACACTGACCTTGCCGGCCATGTACCTGTATCGGCCGCCGCAGGTCGATGACGATGACCCGGCATGGATCACCGGCGCGATGGCCCTGTACAGCGAAAACGACAGTAAGGGTGCGGGCCTGTTTCACCGCATGCACCTGGATAAGGACAAATGGCGCGTGCTGGGCGCGGTGTTCTATGCAGATATGAACTACGAGTTCTTCGGTATCGGGGGCAACCCGGACACGTCCATCCCGCTGAACCAGTTGCTGCGCGCGTACCTGCTAGAGGCGCTGAGGCAGGTCCGTCCGAACCTGTTCGTTGGCCTTCGCGCCACGCTGTCGAATTCCGAAGTGCGACTGAAACTACCCGGCGGAAGTTTGCCCCCCGGGATCGATCTGCCCGACGTCAGCGCCAACTTCGACCTCACGACCCTGGCGCCCCGTCTGCAATACGATTCGCGCGACAGCGAATTCTATCCGACTGCCGGAATGTTGTTGGAGAGCAGTGTGGCACTGGGGCGCGAAGCACTGGGCAGTGACAACGACTACGAAAAATACGAGTTCGATGTCAACGGCTACCGATCGGTCGCTGCGCGCGGTGTGCTGGCGACACGGCTCGCTCTTCAGTACGTCAGTGGCGACGCACCGTTCTTCGTGTTGCCGGCCTTCGGAGCCGGCGCCGACCTGCGCGGATACCAGACCGGATCGTATCGGGACCGTTTCATGTTCGCAGCGCAGGCGGAGTACCGACATCGCATCGGCCAAAAAATTCGCCTCGTTGCGTTCGGCGGCGTCGGAACCACTGCTGCTGATTTTGCGGGGTGGTCGCGCACGCTCTGGTCGGTTGGCGCCGGATTTCGGTGGGTCGTCGCGCCACAAAATGAACTGAGTCTGCGCGTCGACATTGCCAGGGGGCGGGACGAAACCGAGTTTTACGTGGGGCTCGGCGAGGCATTCTAATAATCAGGGGACAGTGACTTTAAGTGCCAGGCGCCTTCGTTGCCTGGCACTTAGAGTCACTGTCCCGGTAAGACATCAGCTTCCCAATTCTCGCCGCCATTTAACAAACTCTCTAAACGCTTGAAATCCGTGGTCCACTGACCACCGGATTCAAAGAGTTAGAACACCCGAAAGTAACCAACGGATTCCACAGGGCTTTCTGAGTATCCTCAGTTTTGGCCTCACTTCCGTAATAACCACAGTGTAAGACAGGTGCCCCGCTCGGTAGAATGAGCGCCGGATTTCCCCAAGGCCGGAGCGCTCGTCAACGTAGCCGGGGGTAGAAAAAGAAGGGTAATGACAATGTCATTCGATTCTGTTCCGCGACCATTGCAGCTTGCTCGCTGCAAGCCGGCCGCCTGGCTGCTTTTCGTCGCGTTGGCATCTGCGGCAATTGATGTAGCAGCCCACGATGGCCCGGAGCAGGATATCGAGGAAATCGTCGTGATTGGCCGCTGGACCGACCTGGCCGGCTCTGCGATCTCGGCATCCGAAGGGATCGTCGGGCAGGAGGAACTCGACATCCGGCCGAGGCTGCGCACCGGCGAAGTGCTCGAGGTCGTCCCGGGCCTGATTATTACGCAGCACAGCGGCACCGGAAAATCCAACCAGATGTTCCTGCGCGGCTTTAACCTCGACCACGGTACCGACTTCAGCACCTCGATTGATGGCATGCCGGTCAATTTGCCCAGCCACGGTCACGGCCAGGGCTATACGGACCTAAATTTCCTGATACCGGAGCTCATCGAGAGCGTGGAGTTTAGAAAAGGCCCTTACCATGCCGCTGTCGGCGACTTCTCGTCGACGGGATCGGCGCACCTGTCGACCTTCAGGGTGTTGCCGGAGTCTTTGCTCAAGATCGGCATTGGTCAGGACGGACATCGCCAGGTTCTCGTTGCCGACAGCGTCGATACCGGTACCGGCAGTCTGCTTTATGCCGCGCAGGGTCACGTCTACGATGGGCCGTGGGTCGATATCAAAGAGGGCCTGCAGCGCGTGAACGGGGTCTTGCGTTATTCGCAGCAGGGCAAGTCTGGCACCGAGTGGGACGTCATGCTGATGGGCTACGATGCGAGCTGGAACGCGCCGGACCAGATAGCGCAACGGGCCATCGACAGTGGTCTCGTCGATCGCCTGGGGTCGCTCGACCCGACAATTCGCGGGGAGACGTCGCG
>CBDUCE010000211.1:0-5401 GCA_965365575.1 uncultured Gammaproteobacteria bacterium | reverse complement strand
CAGCGCACTCATCGCGCAGGCCCTGCCGCTGGACGTATCAGCCATACTTGGGGTTTCCGTCCTTGTCCCAGAGACCCCAGTAAGCGCCCACGTCGCCCTCGGCATCGACCTTCCAGGCTTCGTCGAAGGACGAGAAGTAGAAGATCTCCACGCCGTCTTCTTCTGCCCACTGGCAGGTATCAATGAAGTACTTGATTGCGTTTTCGAACGACGGCACCGCGCCGTCGGTTGGCGTGCCGATATTGGGCCAGCCTGTTTCGGATATAATTACGGGTTTGCCGTTAGCGGCTCGCTGCGCACGGCGATACATCTCTTTCATGTAGAGCAAAGCGTGCTCGGCCGGGCAACCCTCCCAGAACGGGTAACAGTTAGCGAGTATCACGTCGCACGCGGCCGTGATGCGCGGATGCACCTCGAACTCGAAGTAAGCGTCAACGTAGCCCACCGGCACGTCTGACACACTCTGCCGGGCGCGTTCGATGTAGTCGATCAGTTCGTCCTCGGTGAGGTCGCCCCGCAACAGCACTTCGTTACCGACGCCCAGGATATCGGCATGCCCCCCATTGGCGATCTCGATCGCGTTGGCCAGCTCGACTTCATTCTGTTCCTTGTTGTCGTCCAGCCATACACCCACCAAGGTCTTGAGGCCATTCTCCTTGGCAATCGCGGGAATCAACTCGTTACCTTCACTGCAGGAAAACGTCCTGATCCAGCGTACGTAGGGCTGGATGACGGCGAGGCGTTCACGAATCTGGGCGTCGTCGATCTGCGTTCCCGGGCCCTGCCCTTCGACGTAGGGACTGAACGAGATGCCGTGTATCTTCGCATCGAGGATTTTGCGAACCAGGTTGCGCAGGTCTGCCTCCGAAAGCCCGGCGGCATTGATGCCGGCCAGAGACAGTTTTCTCTTGTAGAGATTTGACATGGGGAGTCCTTCAGCCGGCGAAAAGGTCGCTGCTGTTCAGGGTTACGTGGAGCGATCGGATGCGGCCGCTGCGCTCGAAGATGACCTTGCTGTCCGCAGCTGAAAGCCCGAGTGTATCCATTGTCTCTTGCGACCCGTCGTAACGGGTGATCTTCAGCGATGGCTTGCGGCCGTCGTCGAGCGAGTAAACCACCGGCACCTGGCACCAGGTGAACGCGAGGCCGTTCGCGGGAACGGCGATCTCCTGCCAATTGCCGTCGACGTCCAGGTAGCAGAAACTTTCGGGACTATTCACGAATTCCCGGGTGCGCAACAAAGCCGGCTGGATCCTGACGCGCCCACCATCGACGCGGATGCCGAGTTCGCCAAACCGGGTAAGGATCTCTTCCTTCACCTGCCCGGTCATTCCCGGCTGCCGCGCGCCGTTGTGCTTAGGAGTGTGCGAGTAAGGATCCGTCGGGAATGCGCCGTATTTGGCCGGTGTCTTGTTGAAGCCGATTCCGGCACGAACGCGGTAGTAGAGCTCGCCAAGGCGCCGGCACGTTGCCGCATCTGCGCCGCCGTCCACAGCCGTGTAGAAATTCTCCTCCACGGCGAGCAGCAGTTTCGAGACCATGTGCCAGTAAATGCAGCCGAGTCCCTCGAAGCCGAACATCGTGCCGGAGCGGCCCGTAAAGGCCTGGTGAGTGAACACACTTTCGAAAAGCGAATGCAGCGAATCCCGCGCCGCCTCGACCTCGTCGCCATAGGTATCGCTCAGCCCGTCGAGTTCTGTGTGCAGGTCGCCCACGTTCGCAAACACGGCGTTGAATCGGTAGTTGCCGTCGAGGTCGCGCAGCACGATGCGCTCGTCGTCCTGGTCCAGCATCTTCCGCAGCAGCGGAATTGCGGCGACCGCGTCCTCGGGAATACGGTTCTTCGCCAGAAAGCCGGGTAGCTCACGGTCCGGGTAAAGCATGAACGAAGACTGGTCGGCCCGATACACATCGCTGTCGAACAGGCTCTCCAGGACGACGATCGCCTCCGCGGACGAGATCGCTCCGGCGCTGAGCGCCGCGACCTGGCCCTCGAGCATTGTGTAGAGCTTGCCGATCTCGAGTTTGCCGCCGCGGATGTCGAGCGTATTGTAGGCGTGATAAAGGCCATCGTCGCGGAGGTTCACGGCGACGCTGTGGTCAATTGCGGCGAGCGCGTCGCCGAGCATCGCAACGACCGACTCGAGAGGCTGGTCGACCGTGCCTCCAAACTGACCGGCCGTGTAGATCGTCTGCCGGTGATGACTGGCTGCCTCGCCGAGCTCCACGAGCAGGCCATAGCGTAAGTCTGCTGGGACCGGACTCCCGTTGAGCTGTGGCCGCACGCGCGCGAGTGCCGAGGCCGTCGCACGAAGCCAGTCGCTGACCTCGCTCGATAGCGTGAAGCTGCCCGACTCCTGCGCCAGCAGCTCCTGCAGAAAGCGGATGTAACGCCGCATGTAATACAGCGTCACCATCGACAGTCCCTGTCCGACGAGTGCGTTGTTCGCATCGTTCCACTCCGGGCGCTGCGTGTTCATCCAGATGCCGCCATCGACAACCAGGTTGCCCAGTTTGGCGAGCAACGGCACCAACAGCTTCTCGAGCAAATTAACCTGGTAGACATTGCCGCCGGCATCGAGCAGCAGCTTGCCGTCGGCGCCCAGCTCGGTGACGCGTTGCTCGATCAAGGCAGCAAGGTCCTCGTCGAAGTCGACCGTGGTCTTCGGGTTCCGGAGCAACGCATCGAGGGGCCGGATGCGGTACGGAACGTTGGCATAGGAGAATAACGGTTCGTGCAGCAGCTCACGCAACCTTGTCGGATGAAAACCGCTCGACAGTTCCAGGATCTTTTGCAGGTAGATTATCTGGTGGTCACCCCAGTAGCCGATGTAGCTCCACGGGTTGTCCGGTTCTTCAACTTCCCAATCGATGCCTTCCTTGGTAATCCGGTATGGGTTGTAGCCGTCGATCGTCGAGGCGTTAACGAACTTCGCGATGATGCTCTCGACAAATTCCGGGTAGCTGAACGCAAGCGCCTCCCAGTTCTGGAAGATGTCGCGCCAGTTTCCTTCGTAGGAGAGCAGCGGTTCACCCGCCTCGTCGCGCAGGTTGATGGAAAACTGGTTCCAGGGGCGACTGGGATCTCCGTGACGGCGTCCGAAACGAATGGGCAGGTATTCCGAACACAGTCTGAGCAACTGCTGGTCTCCGTGGCCTGCGATCCTGTTGCGCAGCTCGGCAAGTGTGAGCTTCTCAGGCAGGCCGTCGAGCAGCGCCTGGTTGCGCCCAAAGACGCCGCGATTGAAGTGCCGGACCGTGCGCCGAAAATCCCGCGCGGAAATCGTGTACTGGTCGTCAAACACGCCGCCGCGAAGCACATTGAACAGCACGTTCGCGTAATGGTGGACCGACACATTCTCTTCGGCGGTAAGCTGGAAAGCGTCGCAGCACGCCATGAGTCGCGCCAGCTGGTCGTTTCCGCGGCTGACCGATTCGTCGATCGCATCGGCCACCGTGGCGGGCTCCCGCAGCTGCCGCCGTAACTTCACGACTTCTGCCTGCGATTGCTCGATGTCGGCGACGATTCGCCAGCAGCGCGTCTCGTCCCGCGCGAGAACTATCGACTCGTTGACGAAGTAGGCGCCTCTGATACCGCGCTTATGCGTTTCCGTGCTTACATCGTGGCCACGCCGAAATCGCTCCAGCTGGCCGGACGACAGGAGCACGGTGGGCGCATCCAGCCCGATGCTGTAGACGACATTGGCTTTGAGCGACTCGCAGGGCTCGGCCCGGTCGGTGATTCCGGAGTAGAGCGTGAAAAGCGCGAGGCCGGTCTCCTCGTCGAGTTCCGTCCACTTGTAGGCGTCGACGAGATTGCTCGAATTCGTCTGCGTGAACCGCGGCGTCCCAGCGGGAAGTACGTTCTGCAGGCCGTCGAGGAACTCGATACCCAGTTCGCGCCCCGATGCGTTGTATAGCTCGCAGTTCCGCTCGAACCCGTAGGTGTCGCTACTCGTCCAGGTGTACCGGAACTCAAGCCCGAGATCATGGTTGACCTCCTCGAAACAGATCTTGTTGCCGAGGACGTTCTTGTAAAGGTTGCGGTTGATCGTGTAGCGGTCGCCGTGTTCGAGGTTGAACGGTTCCCACAGGCGCTGTTGCCCGTCAGCACGGACCCTGATAATGGTCTTGGGGCCGGTGTGTGGCCAGCTTTCATGGATCCTGTCGACCGTCAGATAGGGGAACAGGGCGGTTTCCGGCGAGATGCGGCCGGCGGTCAGCCCGCCTGTCGACGACACGAACAGCCAGTGATCGGCGCTCGATATAACGCTGATGAAAAACGGCCCCATCTGGTCGACGTTGTGGATCGCGTAGTACCGCTCGCCGGCAAAGTCGACAAACTCTCCGCGGACTTCGTTTACGTTCCCCGTATCGATGTCAAAGACGCTGCTCAACAGTCAGTCCTCTTTTTCGTCGACAAGTAGCAGGGTGCCGAACAGGCCGGCGTCGATGTAGCCCCGGTCCTTGGGTCCGGACAACACGACCTCGGAGCCGATGAAGTTCTCGCGCAGCTCGCTGCCGTCGTTGTCACAGTACGCAACCATCAGGCCCATGATCTTGCCGGCTGCCAGCGTTACCGGCTCGTTGCGTTCCGAGCCGTCAACATAGTCATCGGCATAGACGTCGATCGCGACCTCCCAGACGAGCATTCCGTCGTACTGCTTCCAGCTGCTTTCGACATGGTGCGAGTAATCGTGCGGGCGCTCGTCCGTGCCGAGGTCGATGGCGCGATTGTCCAGCGAAAAATGGTAGGCGAACGCGTTGTGGTTGAAGCGGTGCTCGCCGCCGGAGTGGTCCTCGTCCAGAAAAATTTCCAGACAGTCGTCGTCCCAGTACTGCACGAGAGGGTCGCGGTGCGTATCGATCAGCACGTCATCGACGATTTCCACGAGCAGATAGATCCTGTCTTTCGTCCACGTGACCTTGAAGCGGCCCTGAAAGTCCTCCGGCAGGTACTCCGGGCCCAGCCAGCGAGCCTCGATCGGCTGCCACGGAGCGTGCTGCCAGGCGTCGTCATCCGCTACGCCATCGATCCGCGGCGCCAGTGTCGCCCGAGGGGCGTGGTATTCGGTTCGCTGCGCGTAGTGCGAGCCGGCGCCGGGCATATCGGACGCTGCTGCGACAAAAGGCAGTAAGGCGGCCACGCAACTGACTAGCCGAATGTAATTCACCGCGATGTCTCCGTTCGTGTTGATCGGCGCCGCTCTCCGGGGCATTTTATTTGTAATTGACAGCGCTGTCATCAATAATAAACGCTCGGTTGTCCGATGTCCATCACACCGCGCCGCAGGAATGAGAAATACCACTCAATTCGCCGCCTTTTGCATAACGCCCCGGCTGTTCCCGTCCCCGGCTTTGCTGTCAATAACGGGCTCGCCTGGGCCGTCAATAACGGCGG
>CBDUCE010000210.1:0-5427 GCA_965365575.1 uncultured Gammaproteobacteria bacterium | reverse complement strand
TCCGGCCGGGGCCACGGGGCCGAAATCAGCGCGTATGATAACGGTTATTGCCGGCACAGGCACACTGTGAAGTTCTGCCAAATGGCGGTTTCGAAACCTGAAAATCACGACAACGGCGCCGAACAGGCGGATATCGTCGCGGCGGCGCGCGATTTCGTCGCTGCTTTGCCCGCGCGCCCGGGCCTCGAGCAGGCCGTGCACGACGGCCAGGCGATCGCAGCCATCGTCGCGTCACTGGGACTGCCGCGTGACGTCGTCGCCGCGGTGCACCTGTACCCCCTCGTCAGGGATGGTTTCATTGAAAACGATGATATAAATAACAGTAAGTTAGCGTCACTTTCTCAAGTAGTTGAGGCGCTCGTCCGCCTGGGCCGGTTCTCGCTGCCGCCCGACTGGCAACCGGGCGAGGCACTTGCCGTGCAGCAATCCGAGGCGCTGCGCAAGATGCTGCTTGCCGTGGTCTCCGACGTGCGCCTCGTGCTGGTTCGTATCGCCGAACAGCTGCATCGAATGCGCTCGGCGAAGACGGCCTCAGCGGCGGAGAAACAGGCGCTGTCCACGGAAACGCGCGAGATCTATGCCGCGCTCGCCAGCCGCCTTGGCGTGTGGCAGCTCAAGTGGGAACTCGAGGATCTCGCGTTCCGCTACATGGAGGCGAATACCTATGCGCAGATCGCGACTGCCCTGAAGGAAAAGCGCGAAGAGCGCGAGGCGTTTATCGAAGCGGTCAAGGGGATTTTGCGCAGCGAATTGCACGCAGCCGGCATCGAAGCGGAAGTCACCGGCCGACCGAAACACATCTACAGTATCTGGCGCAAGATGCAGCGCAAGGATCGCGGGCTCGAAAGCCTGTTCGACATTCGCGCGGTGCGCATCCTCGTGAACGACGTCAAGGACTGCTACGCGGCGCTGGGCGTCGTGCACAACCTCTGGTCCTACCTGCCCGGCGAATTCGACGATTACGTCGCCAATCCCAAGGAAAACGACTATCGCTCGCTGCACACGGCCGTGATCGGCCCGCAGGGCAAAACGCTGGAGGTCCAGATTCGCTCGTTCGACATGCATCGGCAGGCGGAACTCGGCGTCGCCGCTCACTGGCGCTACAAGGAGGGAGGCGGCGCGCCAGCGGCATTCGACCAGAAGATCCGCTTCCTGAGACAGTTACTCGACCCGGGCAGCGACAGCGGCGACCTGCTCGACCAGATTCGGGACGATCTGTTTGAAGACCGCGTATACGCCGTCAGCCCCAAAGGCGACGTCGTCGAACTGCCCGCGGGCGCCACGCCGCTCGATTTCGCCTACCACGTGCACACGCAGGTCGGCCATCGCTGCCGTGGTGCGAAAGTCAATGGCCGCATCGTGCCGCTTACCTACAAAGTCCATAACGGCGACACGATCGAAATCATAACGGGCAGCCAGCCACAGCCGAGCCGTGACTGGCTCAGCCCGCGACTCGGTTACCTGGCGGGCAGCCGCAGCCGCGCCAAGGTGCGCAGCTGGTTCCGTCACCAGGACCGTGACCAGCATCTTCGTCAGGGTCGCGAAATCCTGGAACGGGAGCTTGCGCGTCTGAACGTGAGGGACGTGGCAACGGACACCATCGCGGCACAACTCAAGTTCTCAAGCACCGACACGCTGTGCGTCGCGCTGGGAGCGGGCGACGTCACGCCAGCGGCCGTCGCTACCGCCCTGCAGCAGATGCGGGGGATCGATACGGCGAGGACGCTGAAGCGCCGCAGGCCGGCGCAACGCAAGACCAAAGAAGCCGAGGGCGTGGCCGTGAGCGGCGTCGGGGACCTGATGTGCAACTTTGCCCGCTGCTGTCGCCCGGTGCCCCCGGAACCGATCACGGGCTACATCACCCAGGGCCGTGGCGTCAGCATCCACCGCCAGGACTGCGGTAACTTCCTCGGGCTCAACAGGCGCCACCCGGAGCGCATCATCGAGGTGAACTGGGGCCGCTCGGAGTCTGCAACCTATCCCGTCGACCTGACGCTGCGCGCCTACGACCGCAGCGGCCTGATTCGCGACATCAGCACGATCCTGGCGGACGAGTCTGCGAACGTAACCAACCTGAGCAGCAAGACGGACAAGAAGACGCTCGAAACCGTGATGGACATTAGCGTGGAGATTCGTGACCTGCCGACGCTCAGTACGACGATTGCCCGGCTGGAACAGCTGCCGAACGTGATCAGCGTGCAACGCCGATCGTGATTTCGGGTACTATTCCGGAGCATCAAGAAACAGAACAATAAGGATGGGGGGAATGCAGGAATTCGTCGATCTGATCAACAGCTTCGTCTGGAGCCCGGTACTCGTGTACCTGCTGCTCGCGGCGGGCCTCTTCTTTTCCGTACTTACCCGCTTCGTGCAGGTGCGCCTGTTTCGCGAGATGATCAACCTGCTGTTCTCGAGCAAAGAGTCCGATCGCGGCATCTCCTCGTTCCAGGCGTTGTCGGTGTCGTTGTCGGGCCGCGTTGGCACCGGCAATATCGCCGGCGTCGCAGCGGCTATCGGCTTCGGCGGGCCCGGCGCCGTCTTCTGGATGTGGGTCGTCGCATTCCTCGGGGCGGCCACTGCCTATGTCGAGTCGGCGCTGGGCCAGATCTACAAGGAAGAAGACGAGGGCCAGTTCCGCGGCGGTCCGGCCTATTACATCGAGAAAGCGATGGGCCAGAAATGGTACGCATGGATTTTCGCCATCTCGACCATTTTCGCCGTCGGCCTGCTGCTCCCGACGGTGCAGTCGAACGCGATCGGCAACGCGGCCGATCTCGCCTTCGGCGGCTCCGGCGTCCTGGAAACGTCGCTGGGGTCGGTCACCTACACCAAGCTGATTACCGCCATCTGCGTCGTATTCCTGCTCGGTTTCATCATTTTCGGGGGCGTTAAGCGTATCGCACACTTTACGCAGGTCGTCGTGCCGTTCATGGCTATCGGCTACGTATTGCTCGCGATCGTCGTCATCCTGATGCACATCACCGCGCTGCCGGGCATCCTCATGCTGATCGTCACGGATGCTTTCACGCCGATGGCGGGCGTCGGGGCAGCCATCGGCTGGGGCGTCAAGCGCGGCGTTTACTCGAACGAAGCCGGCCAGGGAACCGGCCCGCACGCGGCCGCCGCCTCCGAGGTCGAACATCCCGCGCAGCAGGGGCTCGTGCAGGCATTCTCGGTTTATGTCGATACGCTGTTCGTCTGCTCCGCGACGGCGTTCATGATCCTGATAACCAACCAGTACTACGTGACGGGGGTCGAAGCGACGGAAAGCGGCGGCATGCTGACCAACGACGTACTCGCCAACAGCCCGGCGTTCACCCAGTACGCACTCGAGAGTGTCATTGGCGGTTTCGGCAAGACCTTTGTAGCCTTTGCACTGTTCTTCTTCGCGTTTACGACCATTCTCGCCTACTACTACATCGCGGAAACAAACGTTGCCTATATACGGCGCACGATACGCGTGCCCGGCGAAATCATCGTGCTCAAGATCATGCTGCTCGGTGCGGTCTTCTACGGCACCGTACGAACCGCGGACCTTGCCTGGGCACTCGGCGACATGGGCGTTGGCCTGATGGCTTGGCTCAACATCGTCGGCATCCTGATCCTGTTCCTCATGGGCAGGCCCGCGCTGAAAGCGCTCGACGATTACGAAGCGCAGATGAAAGCCGGTGTGACGAAGTACACCTTCGATCCGAAGAAGCTCGGCATCAGGAACGCGGACTTCTGGGAACGCGAGGGCTGACGCCGCTAGTTCATGTAGTTAAGGGCCCGCTTGTCAACGTTGAGGGCAGCCTCGTGGACCGCTTCGGCGAGGCTCGGATGCGCGTGGATCGTGCGCTGAATGTCCTCGGTGCTGGCCGAGAATTCCAGAGCCAGTACGGCTTCGGCAATCAGTTCACCCGCCATCGGCCCGACGATGTGCACGCCGAGCACCTCGTCGTCATCTTCGGCCGAGATGATCTTCACCATACCCGCCGTCTGTTCCATCGCCTTGGCCCGGCCGCTCGCGGCAAACGGAAATGAACCCTTCTTGTAGGGTCGGCCGCTTGCCTTGACCTCGGCTTCGGTCTTGCCGACCCAGGCGATCTCGGGTGCGGTGTATATGACCGAAGGGATAACGCCGTAATTGACCTCTGCGACCTCGCCCGCGATCAGGTCGGCAGCCATCACGCCCTCTTCCGAGCTCTTGTGCGCAAGCATGGGCCCGCGCACCGAATCACCGATCGCGAATACGCCCTTGACGCGCGTACGACACTCGTCGTCAACCACGATAAAACCGCGATCGTCCAGCTGAATACCCGCATCGTCCGCGAGCAGGCCCTCGGTATACGGCTTGCGGCCGACCGCCACGATGAGCTTGTCGACCTCGATGGTGTTCGACCCGGACTCGTCGTCATAGTCGACCTTGACGCCTTTCTTGCCAGCCTTGGCAGCCGTCACCTTCGCCCCGAGATGGATATCGAGGCCCTGTTTCTTGAACTCGCGCGCCGCTGTAGTTGCCACGTCACGATCGGCCATGGACAGGAAGTCGTCCATGGCTTCGAGGATAGTCACCTCGGATCCGAGCCGCGACCAGACGCTGCCGAGTTCGAGGCCGATGACGCCGGCACCGATGACCCCGAGCCGCTTCGGCACTGCATCGAGTTCGATGGCATCCCAGGAATCAATGATCGTCTCGCCATCGAATTTCGCGAACGGCAGCTCGATGGGCGCGGAGCCGGATGCAAGGATGACGTAGCTTGCCTCGAGCACCTCCGGGTCGCCGTCGATGGGAGTAAACTCCACCTTCTTGCCGGCCAGCAACTTGCCGTGACCCACGAGCCCTTCGACCTTGTTGGCCTTGAACAGGCCGGCAATACCGCCCGTCAACTGGCGCACGATACCCGCCCGTCGCTTCTGCATCGCGGCGATGTCGAGGCCGAGCTCACCGGTCCGGATACCGTGCTTCTTGAATTCGTGTGCGGCGCGATGATAGAGCTCGGACGACTCGAGCATCGCCTTCGACGGAATGCACCCGGCATTCAGGCAGGTGCCACCGAACGCATATTTGCCGTCCCTGTTCTGCCACTCGTCGATACACGCGACACTCATTCCGTGCTGCGCGGCCCGAATTGCCGCGATATAGCCAGCGGGGCCGGCCCCGATAACCACGACATCAAATTTCTTGCTCATCGTTTACCTGATTCCTCAAACCTGTAACAGCAACCTGCCGGGATCCTCGAGCTGCTCCTTGATCGTCACGAGGAACTGCACCGCCTCGCGCCCGTCGATAATCCTGTGATCATAGGTCACGGCGAGGTACATCATCGGCCGAATCGTTATTTCGCCGTCGACGACCATCGGCCGCTGCTGGATCTTGTGCATGCCGAGGATGGCGCTTTGCGGCGGATTCAGGATCGGTGTCGACATCATGGAGCCGAAGATGCC
>CBDUCE010000209.1:0-5475 GCA_965365575.1 uncultured Gammaproteobacteria bacterium | reverse complement strand
CTCGAGCGCATCGACGGCAAGATTCCGGAATCCATCCGTGAGGATATCGAGTTCCTGCGCGCGAACGTCTACCTGGCCCAGGAAAAGCCGGCCGAATCCTTCGAGGTGCTGAAACGCCTGCAGGGGTCGAAAAGCTTCGGCGGATTCGCGGCCTATAACCTGGGAATAGCCTATCTGCAGGATGGTCAGCGCGAGCAGGCCATCGAGCAGCTGGACCGCGCCGGACAGATCGACACCGACGACCCGGCAGAGCTCGCGATCCGGGACAAGGCCAACCTCGTGCTGGGCACGATCCTGCTGGAGGACGGCGACTACGACAGCGCGATGCCGTACCTGAATCGTGTCCGTCTCGACGGACCGTTCTCGAACCAGGCGCTGCTCAGCGCAGGCTGGGCGAGTTTGTCGACCGAGAACTACGAGCGTGCCGTCGTGCCGTGGAGCATTCTCGCCGAACGCGAAGTCACCGATGCCGCCACGCAGGAGGCGCTGCTTGCGCTGCCCTATGCGTACGGGAAGCTGGACGTGCACGGGCGAGCTGCCATTCATTACGGCCAGGCGCTCGATGCTTTCGGCGCCGAGGTCGACAAGCTCAACGAGTCCATCGAGAGCATTCGCGAGGGCCAGTTCCTCGAAGCGCTCGTGCGCGAGGAAATACGCAAGGACAAGGACTGGGTTATATACCTGCGTGCACTGCCCGAGACGCCGGAGACCTACTACCTGATGGAACTCCTCGCGACACACGATTTCCAGACGGGCCTGCAGAACTACCTGGACCTCGCGGACCTGCGCAAGAAGCTGGTCGGCTGGCAGTCGAGTTTCGATGCCTTCGACGACATGGTGGACATACGCCACGACCATTACGAGCCGCTGCTGCCGGACGTGGACACGAAGTTCCGCGAGCTGGACTCGCGGCTGCGCCTGCGCAGGGAGCAGCACAAGATGCTCGTGAGGCGCCGCGACGACCTGCTGACGACGCCCCGGCCGGAGTTCCTGGCTACCCGCGAGGAACTCGAGATACTGGCGCGGATCGAGCGCATCGAGGCACAGCTCGTGAATGCATCCACGCCCTACGAAGGCTCGCTGGTGCTGCGCATGCAGCGCCTGAAAGGGCTGCTGACGTGGACGCTCGAGACGGAGTACCACGAACGCCTGACGGAGTTCGACCACAACCTGCGCACGCTGGACGAGGCGATGGTGACCGCGCAGACCGAGTACGACGAGTTCGTGCGCTCGCGGCAGGCCGCCACGCACAGTTTCCAGAATTACGAGACACCCATCAGCCGCCTGCGTGGGCGCGTCGGCGAGGCGATCCAGAAGGTCGACCTCCTGATGAAGCGGCAGGGGCGCCAGCTCGAGATCGTCGCGATCGACGAGCTCATGGCGCGCCGCGGCAGGCTCGAAAATTATCGCGACAAGGCGCGCTTCGCGCTCGCCGACAGCTATGACCGCGCTACCCAGGCGCAGGCGAGGAGCGAAGTCCAGTGATCCGGCGGATCGCCTTTCTGCTCGGTGCCGTGTCGGCGGGGATTGCGGGATGCACCACGACGACCCCGCAGGGCACGCTTGCCGAGCTCGCCGCCGTGGAGCCCGACGTCGACGAGGTTTACCTCGAAGACGGACTGGAGCGCGCGGCCGAGAGTTATCGCCAGTATCTGGAGGAAACGCCCGAGACTTCGCGTACGCCCGAAGCGATGCGCCGCCTCGCCGACCTGCAGATCGAGCAGGCGTATGGCGTGATCGGCAGCGGTAGCGGCGAAGTCATCGAACTCCCGGCCGCAGCCGATGTTGCGCCGCAGCCGTCGCGCGCCGTGGACATGGCGGCGCCGGAAAGTGCTGGTCCGGTCGCCCTGACGCAAGCGGCACCGACCGGATCGGCGCCGGCAGGTCCTGATGAGTCCGAACAGGAATTCGAGCAGCGCGCGTCGCAGCGGCAGGAACTCCTGAGCGAGTCGACGCAGGACAACGATCTCCTTACGGGCGCAGGCGGCGAACCAATACCGGCCGGTCCGCGCGAGGCCATCGAGACCTATCGCAAGATTCTCGAGACCTACCCGAACTACGAGCGCAACGACCAGGTGCTTTACCAGATGTCGCGCGCCTACGACGAAATCGGCCAGCCCGATGACGCGATGAAGGTGATGGATCGCCTGGTCGCCGAGTACCCGTACTCGAAATACATCGACGAAGTGCATTTCCGGCGCGGCGAGTACTACTTCGTTCGCAAGAAATACATCGACGCGGAAAGCGCGTACGGCGCCATCATCACCATGGGCAGCACGTCGTCCTATTACGAGCTGGCCTTGTACAAGCTCGGCTGGGCGCTCTACAAGCAGGACTTCTATGAAGAGGCGTTGCACCGGTACATGGCGATGCTCGATCACCGCCAGTCGATCGGCTACGACTTCGACGAAGTCCGCGAGGAAAGCGAAGAGCACCGAGTGGCGGACACGTTCCGCGTCGTGAGCCTGAGCTTCTCGAACCTCGGCGGGCCCGAGGTCGTCGACGAGTACTTCGCCGAACACGGGCACCGCAGCTATGCCGACAAGATCTACGGCAATCTCGGCGAGTTCTATTTCAGCAAGCTGCGCTACGAAGATGCGGCATCGGTGTACAAGTCTTTCATCAACCACAACCCCTATCATCGCGTCTCGCCGCACTTCAGCATGCGCATCGTCGAAATCTACGGCGAGGCCGGCTTCCCGATGCTCGTTGTGGAGTCCAAGAAGGAATTCGCGACGCGTTACGCCGTGGATGCCGAGTACTGGCAGCGCTTCGATATCGAAGAGTCGCCAGAAGTCGTCGGCTTCCTGAAGACCAATCTCAGCGACCTCGCCAATCACTACCATGCGCTGTACCAGGAGGAAGCGTTCCTCGACGAGCAGCCGCAAAACTTTGCCGAGGCATCCCGCTGGTATCGCCAGTTCCTGTACTCGTTCCCCTCCGACGAGGAAACGCCGCAGGTCAATTACCAGCTCGCCGACCTGTTGCTCGAGAACGGGAATTTCGGCGAGGCCGCGCTCGAGTATGAGCGCACCGCTTACGAATACGATACGCACGAGCAGGCGTCTGCCGCCGGTTACGCAGCGATCTATGCCTATCGCGAAGACCTGAAGGTTGCCACGGGGGCGCGCACGCTGCAGGTCAAGCAGGCGACCGTCGACAGCTCGCTCCGGTTCGCGGAAACCTTCCCCGAACACGAGCAGGCGCCGGTGGTACTGGGCGCCGCTGCCGACAATCTCTACGAGATGAAGAATTTCCCGGTCGCCATCGACTCGGCGCAAAAGCTCATCGACCGCTATCCGGATACGGACAGCGAGCTGCTGCGTGCCGCGTGGGCGGTCATCGCGCACTCGTCGATCGACCTGGCCGAGTACCCGAACGCGGAGAACGCCTACAAGAACGTGCTTGCGCTGACGGCGCCGGACGACGAGTCGCGGCCGGCGGTCATCGACGGTCTGGCGGCCTCGATCTACAAGCAGGGCGAGCAGGCGAACCTGCTCGAGGATTATCGCGCCGCGGCCAATCACTTCCTCCGTATCAAGGTGCTCGCGCCGACCTCGGATATCCGCAGCGTCGCCGAGTACGATGCGGCTGCGGCGCTGATGAAGCTCGAGGACTGGACCATGGCGTCCGGCGTGCTCGAGGAATTCCGCAGTACGCACCCCGAGCATGAACTGAATGCCGAAGCCACGAAACAGCTCGCCTACATTTATCGCGAGGACGGCCAGACCGAGAGGTCGGCGGCCGAGCACGAACGTATCGCCGCGGAGGCGACGGACCCGTTGCTGGCCCGCGAGGCGCTACTGACGGCGGCCGAAATGTATGACGAGGTCAACGTGCTCGACGACGCGGTGCGCGTCTACGAGCAGTACGTGACCGAATACCCGCAGCCGCTGGATCTCGCCATGGAAGCCCGCAACCGGCTGTCCGAGATCTTCAAGGCGGATTCCGATTACGAGCGCTACTACGCCCAGCTGAACGACATCATCGATGCCGACCGCGAGGCAGGCGCAGATCGCACCGACCGCAGCCGCTACCTGGCGGCGAAGGCCGCGCTGGTGCTCGCCGAGCAGAGCTACAAGCGTTTTGCCGAGCTGGACCTGGTGCAGCCGTTCGAAGAAAGCCTCGCGGAGAAGCAGCTGCGCATGGACATCGCGATGGCCGCGTTCGAGGCGCTCGTCGACTACGAGGTCGCCGAGGTCACCGCGGCGGCGACGTTCTATCTGGCGGAAATCTATTTCAGGTTCAGCGCCGCCCTGCTCGAGTCGGAACGACCGGACGGCCTGAGCGAGGCGGAGAAGGTCGATTACGAGATGGTGATCGAGGAAGAAGCCTATCCCTTCGAAGAGCGCGCGATTGCGGTTCACGAAGAGAATTTCGAGCTGCTGTCCGTGGGCGTCTACAACCCCTGGGTGCAGAAGAGTCTCGACAAGCTCGCCGTGCTGATGCCGGGACGTTATGCGAAGAACGAAATCAGTGGCGGTTTCGTCGGTTCGATCGACCGCTACGCCTACCGCATGCCGATCGCGCCGAAGATCGACATCGCCGCAGAGGGCGCCGATGGTGACGTGGAAGCGACCGCGCAGATGCTCGACGGTCCCGTGCCGAGCGAGGATTGAGCCGTGAACACACGAGACATGAAAATCATCCTGATCGCGTTTTGCGCATCCCTGGTCGCTGCCTGCGCGACGACGTCGGAGCCGGTGCGGCCGCCCAAGAACGTCGAAATCCAGGAAGCAGTGGGCTTCACGATTACGGAAGAAGCGCGCATCGGTGGCGACGTGCGCGCCGATTACGAGACGGCACTGTCCTACCTGCAGCAGGGCCGGCACGACGAGGGCATCGTGTTGCTCGAACGGGTTGCCGAGGCGGCGCCGGAGCTGAGCGCGCCGCGCATCGACCTCGGCGTTGCCCAGCATCGTGCGGGCGATCTCGAAGCGGCGGAGAAGAGCCTGCTGCTCGCGCTCGAGTCGAACCCGGAGCAGCCCGTCGCGCACAACGAGCTCGGCATCATCTACCGCAAGACCGGTCGCTTCGACGAAGCCCGCAAGAGTTACGAGTCCGCGCTCGCCGTTTACCCGGGCTTTCATTTCGCGCGCCGCAACCTGGCGATTCTATGCGACCTCTATCTCGCGGACCTCGAGTGCGCACTGCAGAACTACGAGGCCTACATGAAGACGGTGCCGAGTGACGAAGAGGCATCGATGTGGATCGCGGATCTCCGCTACCGCCTGGACCAGTAGGAGGCGACATGAAGAGACTACTGCTGTTAACGACCGCACTGCTCTGCATGAGCCCGTACGCGTTCGCGCAGGAGCCGGAAGAGGCCGAAGAGGCGCTCGCCGAGAGCGAAGCACCCGCCGAGAAGACCGGCGACGGCATCGAATCGCCGAAATCCATGTCCGGCATGTCCATCCTCGGTAACGAGGAGGCGCCCAAGTCGCTCGTCATCGTGCCGTGGAAGTCGTCCGAGCT
>CBDUCE010000208.1:0-5495 GCA_965365575.1 uncultured Gammaproteobacteria bacterium | reverse complement strand
AACCGGGCTTTTTCGACGTTGAGGATCTTGCCCTTGAGCGGCAGGATCGCCTGGGTGCGTCGGTCACGGCCCTGTTTCGCCGAACCGCCGGCCGAGTCACCCTCGACCAGGAACAGCTCGGATCGCGCAGGATCTTTTTCCTGGCAGTCAGCCAGCTTGCCGGGCAGTCCTGCGACATCGAGAGCGCCCTTGCGCCGCGTCATCTCGCGAGCCTTGCGGGCGGCCTCGCGGGCGCGGGCGGCGTCGATGATCTTGGCCACGATCGCCTTGGCTTCCTGGGGGTGCTCGAGCAGGTATTCCTCGAGCCGTGCCGACATGGTCTGCTCGACAATGCCTTTAATTTCAGATGAAACTAATTTGTCCTTGGTCTGCGAGGAGAACTTCGGGTCCGGAACCTTTACGGACAGCACCGCTGTGAGCCCCTCGCGGGCATCGTCACCCGAGGGCGTTGCCTTTTCCTTGCGGCCGCTGAGCTCTTTCTCGATGTACGCGTTCAGCGTGCGGGTGAGTGCGCTGCGAAATCCGGCGAGATGCGTGCCACCGTCCCGTTGCGGAATATTGTTGGTGTAGCAGAACATGTTTTCCTGGTAGCCATCGTTCCACTGCAGCGCGGCTTCGACGCCGACATCGTCATGCATGGTGGCGAAGTGGAAGACCGCCGTGTGTATCGGGTTCTTGTTCCTGTTGAGATGTTGGACGAACGCGCGAATGCCACCCTCGTACTGGAACACATCCTCGCGCTCATCGCGCTCGTCGATCAGGCGAATGCGAACACCGGAGTTGAGGAACGACAGCTCGCGCAGGCGCCGCGCAAGGATGTCGTAGTGGAATTCGATGTTGGTGAAAGTCCTTGCGCTCGGCTTGAATCGCAGGGTTGTGCCGGTCCGGTCCGTGTCGCCGATCTCGGCGAGCGGCGCCAGCGGCTCGCCGTAAGCGTATTCCTGCTGGTAGATCTTGCCATCGCGGTGGATAGTCAGGAGCAATTGCTCCGACAGCGCGTTGACTACCGACACGCCGACCCCGTGGAGGCCACCGGATACCTTGTAGGAATTGTCGTCGAATTTGCCGCCCGCGTGGAGCACGGTCATGATGACCTCGGCAGCGGAACGGCCTTCGTCCAGGTGTTCGTCGACGGGAATGCCGCGGCCGTCATCGGCAATGGTGACCGATTCGTCGGCGTGAATCGTTACCGTGATGACGCTGCAGTGACCGGCCAGCGCTTCGTCGATCGAGTTGTCCACGACCTCGAACACCATGTGGTGCAAACCGGTGCCGTCATCGGTGTCACCGATGTACATTCCAGGCCGTTTGCGCACAGCCTCAAGGCCCTTCAAGACCTTGATATTACTGGAAGTATATTCCCTCGCGTCGGTCATTCCGTTTCCTCGAGTAAAAACCGACATATTGTATCAAAATCAGGCCCTTAAAAGAGCCTCAAAGCGTTCTTTTTTGTCGGGTTTCGCGGTCTGCGCAGCGGCGTGTCGCGGGGCGCCCTCAGGTCGTCGAGGGAGCCTCCCGAAGCGCCCCCTGTTCCACGTGGAACACCCGCGGCGCTTCAGGAAATTCCAGCTCGTCGTGTTCGAGGCTGGTGGCAATCACCTGGCTGCCGAGCCCAGCCACGCGCTGCATCAGTCGCGCCAACGATGCCCGGTCCAGCTCCGCGGCCGGGTCATCGAGCAGCAATACCAGCGGCCGCCCGAGCGCCGCCTGCGCCGTCTCGGTTGCCGCGAGAATCATCGAGCTGGCCAGCAGCTTCTGCTGCCCGCGCGACACCAGCCGTCGCGCCTGACGCTCATCATAAATCAGCCGAAGATCCGCGCGATGGGGTCCGACCTGGGTTGTTCCGAGCGCGCGATCCCGCTCGAAATGCCCTTCCAGCGCCTCTTGCAGCGTTTGCTCCGCACTCCAGCCGGCGGCGTAACGGAAATCGATCGCCGCCCCCAGCAGCGCTGCTCCATGTTCCTGCAGTGTTTCGAGGGCACCGGCGAGAACGATCTCTCGAATCGCATGCACGCGCTCACCAAGACGGCAAAATTCCCGGTCCCAGGCTTGCAGTGACGCGTAACCCCCCGCCGCCTTAAGCGCCGCATTGCGCTGTTTGAGCGCGCGCCGGAATTGCCGCCACAGACCCAGGTATTCCGGTTCCACGTGGAACGCCAGCCAGTCAAGAAAGCGCCTGCGCTCGTCCGGACCCCCGCTGACAAGGTTGTGCACGTCCGGATCGATCACCTGTAGCGGTAATGCTGCGGCCAGCGCCGCCGCGCCGCCGCCGCCGTCGCCGTCGATCCTGACTTCCAGGCCGGCGCGGCTGTTTCGGACCCCGACATTTGCCAGCCTTCCGCCGGCTTCTACCTGGGCGAACAAGACGAACGCCTGCTGCCCGTGTTGAATCAGGTTGCTCGGTGACGCCCCGCGAAAAGACTTTCCTCGCCCGAGGTACGCCATCGCTTCCAGCAGGCTCGTCTTGCCGGACGCGTTCGCCCCGTGAATCAATGTGTACTGCGGACCCGGCTCGAACTCAATGCTACCGAGACAGCGAAACCCCTGCGCCGTGAACCGCTTTATCGTCACGCATTCCGCCCGATTGCCCTCTTACAGGCGCATCGGCATGACGACGAATTTGCAGTCATCCGTATCCGGTGCCCGAATCAGGCAACTCGAGTTGCTGTCCACGACCGACAGCGCAACCTCTTCGCCATCCACCGCGCCTATCGCGTCCAGCAGGTAGTTCACGTTGAACCCGATCTCGATATCATCGCCGCTATACGCGACCTCGAGTTCCTCCTCCGCTTCCTCCTGCTCCGGGTTATGTGCCTGCAGCACCACCGCATTATCGCGGATTATCAGCCGGATACCCCGGTACTTCTCGTTCGACAGGATAGCGGTTCTCTGCAGACCACCGCGCAACACCGCCCCGTCCGCGCGCAACTCGTTCGACGAGTCCCGCGGAATAACCCGCTCGTATTCCGGAAACCGCCCATCGATCAGCTTCGAGGTGAAACGGATGCCGTCAAGCTGGATACGCACGTGGTTCGCGCCCAGTACTACGTCTACAGATCCCTCACCGCTCAACAGGCGTTGCAGCTCCAGGACCCCTTTGCGCGGCACGATCACCTGTTGTTCATCGAGCGTCGCACCATCGAGCTCCGCCTGGCATAACGCCAGCCTGTGCCCATCGGTAGCCACCGAGCGGATATGCTGCCCGCCGGTTTCCAACAGCATCCCGTTCAGGTAGTACCTCACGTCCTGCTGAGCCATCGAAAAATGCGTCTTTTCGATCAGCCTGCCCAGTACTTCCTGGCTCACCGTTATCGTCTGGCTCGCCTTGATGTCCTCGATACTGGGAAACTCCGCGGCGGGGAGCGTCGCCAGCGCAAACTTCGAGCGGCCCGAGCGCACGTGCAGCTTTTCCCCGCTGACGCTCACTGCGACGTCTGCCCCTTCCGGCAACGCCCGGCAGATGTCCAGTAGCTTTCGTCCCGACACCGTTATTTCACCGCCGGCCTGGACGTCGACACCCACTTCAGCGACGAGCTCCACTTCGAGATCGGTTGCCGTCACGGCCAACTGGCCTTCTTTTGCGACCAGCAATACGTTGGACAGAATCGGCATCGTCTGCCGACGCTCAACGACTCCGATCACGGCCTGCAGAGGCTTCAGGAGCACGTCCCTGCTTGCGCTCAACTTCATAGGTTCCACCTGTTAATAATTATTGAATATTATTAGATTACTGTAGTTATTGAGTAAGCTCATGGCTGTGCATAACTAAAAAACGACCTTATTAATCAATAAGTTAAGTCCAAATACCCGGCTCGTATACCGGTGCATTTCCGGTCTTCCAGCTGTGTATATTATGTGGATAAAACTGCCGCGCCGGGTTATCCACCTGTTATCCACATTATCCTGTCAGCGTTCTTAACAGATTCAGATAGTCTTCATCAATGCGCTTTTCGGTCTCGCGCAGGGACTGGATACGGCGGCATGCGTGCAGCACCGTCGTGTGATCGCGGCCGCCGAAGGCATCACCTATTTCCGGCAAGCTGTGGTTCGTCAGTTCCTTGGCAAGTGCCATGGCAACCTGCCTGGGGCGCGCGATCGACCGGCTGCGCTTTTTCGACAAGAGGTCCCCGACACGGATCTTGAAATACTCGGCTACCGTTTTCTGGATGTTCTCTATGGAGACGAGCCGCTCCTGTAACGCCAGCAGATCACGCAATGCCTCTTTAGCGAAATCGAGATTGATCGGGCGGCCCGTGAATTTCGAATTCGCGATGACGCGCCGCAACGCCCCTTCCAGCTCCCTGACGTTCGATCGAATCCGCTTTGCGATGAAGAACGCGACCTGCTCCGGCAAGTCGACCCCGTCCGCCTCGGCCTTGCTCATGAGGATTGCCACGGAGGTCTCGAGTTCCGGCGGTTCGATGGCAACCGTCAGACCCCAGCCGAAGCGGGACTTGAGGCGCTCTTCGAGTCCGACGACTTCTTTGGGGTAGCGATCACAGGTCAGCACAATCTGCCGTTGCCCTTCGAGCAAGGCGTTGAAGGTGTGGAAGAACTCCTCCTGTGATCGTTCCTTGCCGGCGAAAAACTGGATGTCGTCGATCAGGAGCGCGTCCAGCGACCGGTACGACCGCTTGAACTCGGAAATCTTGTTGTGCTGCAGGCCCCTGACCATATCGCCCACGAAGCGCTCGGAATGCACGTACGCAACGCGGGCATTCGGTTTCCTTGCGACCATCGCGTTGCCCACGGCGTGCATCAGGTGGGTCTTGCCCAGACCGACGCCACCGTAGATGAACAGCGGATTGTATGAGGTACCCGGGTTCTCGCCGACCTGCGATGCGGCGGCGCGCGCCAGCTGGTTGCTTTTGCCCTCCACGAAGCTCTGGAAGTTAAACGCGGGGTTGAGACGGGATGCGATGATTGCAGGGCCGGGCTCCGGCGACGAGGCCCTCGGCATCGGTTGCGGCGAAGCCCGTTGCGGTTCCGGAGCGCCCTGTCTCGAGCCAACCTCGACAACGAGTTCCGTGCTGCCGCCGGAGCCGTCGATGATTTCCAGAATCCTCTGGATGTAATGCTCCTGCAGCCAGTCTACGACAAACCGGTTGGGAGCCAGGAGCCTGAGTCGACCGTCGTCCTCGACCGCCTGCAGGGGGCGGATCCAGGTATTGAACTGTTGCTCCGGCAGCTCCGCCTGCAGGTCGCGGATGCAGCGATTCCAGAGCGTTGTTTCGGCCGGCAAGGAAATCCCCAATAAGCCCAAGGCAGGCGGTTTTTCGAGACTGACCGGGCAGTCTATACCGGATAAGAAGCCGCTGCCAAATTGGGGTTTTCCCCGATATGCCGTGACCGGCTACGGCGGGGGCCGCGGGTCTATTGACACTGCCGGGGGGCGAGCGTAACCTTTCCGGCCCTTTTGCGGGCGGCCCCCGGAGACCGTCCGAAAACACAGGTAGCAGGAACATGAAACGTACGTATCAGCCCAGCAATCTGAA
>CBDUCE010000207.1:0-5532 GCA_965365575.1 uncultured Gammaproteobacteria bacterium | reverse complement strand
ATGGTCGTCGACATGCCGCCGATGATCGTCGCGAGTCCCATCGGCATCATCACGCCCGACACCGCGAACTTGGTGCGGATCGACGCGCCGACGAGTATCGGCATCAGCAACACGACGATCGGCGTGTTGTTCATGAAGGCGCTCAGGACCGCGCCGGCCGTCAGCGTGGCGAGCAGCGCGAGTATCGGGTTCTTCGACCAGGCCCTGCCCACGACCGTCGCCAGCGGCTGCAATGCACCGGTCGTCTCCAATGCCTTGCCGACCATCATCAGCGCGGAAATTGCGACCAGCGCCTCGCTGCCGAAGCCCGCGAAGAAATCGATGGAGCGGATGACCACCTCGCCGTCGCGCGTATAGGGAAACAGCTCGAACCCGGCGACGAGTATGATCAGGATCGTCAGTGACGATGTCTCGAGCGGAATGTTGTCACGCGTAAACAGGAACAGCGCGACGACGGTCAGAACCAGTACCGCCACTCCGTGAGCGTCAAGTGATATCGGCTGCAATCCGTCCCCTCGATTACACAATCGCAAATCGCGCTTCGGCGAGCGCGACAGGAGACCGTATCGTAGTTCATGCGCGCTCTGCAATCTGCGCTGTCGCAACTCTTTGCTTCAGGACGGCACGTGCGCGCTGATGGAAGCGCTTGAATTGATTGAAATTCCAGTGATCGATGGACACATTCCGGTTGAATGCGCAGGCATCGGAGTGACGCAGGAGCGGCAGCAGCTCCGCGTACTCGTAGTCGGCGCGGGCATCCCGCGGGAACAGGCTCCACGGTGAAATCACGAGCAGATTGCGGTGCCGCACCAGGGTCGCACGTACGGCCTCGCGCCAGCGTCGGCGCCAGTCTTCGCGAATGCTGCCGCGCGGCAACCCATGGCTCGGATCGCTGAGGCTGATTGCGGGAAGCGGTTCTGCGCGCATCGCTATTGCTCGCGAACGCGACTGCGCGTTCATGCGCAACCGCAGCAGCAGCTGGTTCAGGTAGCGCAGGCTCTCGTGGTCCGCGGGGGCCATTCCCTTGATGCGCAGCAGGTCGCCGAACCCGGACAGCACGATCGCGAGGCGCCGGTTCAGCCATGCATCGTGCTGCATGTCCGCCGTCGGCCAGGCGAGCGTATCGTGCAGGTCTTCGCCGACGTCGACGCAGGTCTCCAGGCACCGCTTCAGCGCCGGCTCGTCGACCATGCCGTCGCGGCGCAGGAAGCGCGCAAGATCGATGCCCATGCAGACCCAGGCGGAATCCGCGGGCGCCTGCAGTCCGATGGGCGACACGATGGCGCGGCCGCGCTCGACGGACAGCAGCGGGCACTGCGGCAAAACGCGCTCCGCGAAGGCCGTGTAGACGCCTGGCTCGGCGCGCAGATCCCACAAAGCGCCCCACAGGCGGTCGCCGTGGCCGAGATCGCGGAGCAGCACATAATTGTCCGTCTCAGGCAAGGCGGCATCCAGTGGCCTCGCGCCGGCCAGCCGGAGGCGGCGGCACAGGCCCGCAGCGCGCGAGGCATCGGCAAAATGCGTCTCGCACTGGACAAACGACAGCTCCGCCGCCGTGGCAATAGCTTCGATCACGATCCGTCCCTGGTCGCTTTGCTCCTGGTCTGCCGATTCTGCGCGCCCCGACCCCGGGCGTCAGCGCATGTTACTGGGCAGCCCGCCGAGATTTTGATATTGTCGCGACGCCTGACGCGGCCGCGATCGAGATCACCACGATGACCTTCAAATCACTACTGGATGCCTGGGCGGCAGAACAGGAACCCGCCAGGACCTCCGAGACTTATGCCATTCACCTCGCGACTGAAGACGCCGCGAAGGTGCACGCGCTCGCCGACCTGTTCCCCGGTGTAACGCACGAGCGCGTCATCACGGACCTGCTCTCGGCCGCGCTCGAGCGGGTCGAGGCGGCAATACCGTATGAGGCGGGGGAAAAGGTGATTCGCGAAGACGAGTTCGGCGACCCCGTCTACGAAGACAAGGGCCTCACGCCGCAGTTTCTCGACCTCGTCAAGAAGCACCGCAGGCAACTCGAGGACTGAACCCGTGCCATCTTTTGACGTTGTCAGCGATTTCGACGCTCACGAGGCGGCGAATGCCATTGACCAGGCAAATCGCGAGGTCAATACGCGCTTCGATTTCAAGGGTACCGGCTCGAAGTTCGAGCTCGACCAGCAGGTGATAGCACTCACATCGCAGAGCGAATTTCAGCTGCAACAGATGATGGATATCCTGCGACAGAAGCTCGCCAAACGCGGTGTCGATATCGGTTGTCTCGACGAACAGCAGCCGGAGATCACGGGCAGCACGGCGCGGCAAAACGTGATTCTGCGCCGCGGCATCGACTCGGAGCTCGCGCGCAGGCTCGTCAAGACTGTCAAGAACAGCAAAATCAAGGTGCAGGCGGCGATCCAGGGCGATAAGCTCAGGATCAGCGGCAAGAAACGCGACGACCTGCAGGCGACGATCCGCCTCCTCAAGGAAACCGATGTCGACCTGCCTCTCCAGTATGAGAACTTCCGCGACTGACAGCGCTCCGATTCGGGCTCATGGATAACGGCGACCACAAGACCCTCCGTCGTCAGGACATCACGTTCGAGGACAAGGACCAGGCGCTGCGCGACGACGTCCGCATGCTCGGCGCACTCGTCGGCGAGCTGATCCGCGAACAGGGCGGCGACGAGCTGTTCGAGTTCGTCGAAAACGCACGGCTGCGCTCCATTCGCCGCCGCGAGAACAACGAGCTGGAAGGCGAGGAACTCGCCGCCCTCGTGGATAACCTCGATCCCGAGATGGCCATGCAGGTCATTCGCGCCTTCTCGACCTATTTCCAGATGGTCAACACGGCGGAGAAGGTGCATCGCATCCGGCGCCGCCGGGAATACCTGCGCGACGTCGAGGGCTATCAGCCCGGCGGGCCCGAAGATACGCTCATCAGGCTGAAAGCGAACGGCATGACCGTCGACGAGCTGCAGGAGCTGATCAGCTCGCTGCGCATCGAGCCGGTGTTCACGGCGCATCCGACCGAACCGACACGCCGGACGATACTGCGCAAGGAGCAGGCGATCGTCCGGCACCTCGTCGACATGATTAACCCGACGATGACGCCGCAGGAATCGCACGCCGCGCTGCAGAACATCCGCCTGCTCGTCACCACAGGCTGGCAGACCGACGAGCACCCATCGGAACAGATGACCGTCGCGGACGAGCTCGAGCACGTCCTGTTCTTCATGACCGATGTGCTGTACCGCACGATGCCGCCGTTCTACGAGGACGTCGAGGCGGCCGTGCAGCGCATTTACGGCGATGAGGGAAAGAAGGTCACCGTGCCGACGATCGTGAATTTTGCGTCGTGGGTCGGTGGCGACATGGACGGTAATCCGAATGTCAACGCCAAGACCATCCGCTCAACGCTTGCGCGGCAGCGCGCGCTCATTCTCGATCTCTACTACAACGAGTGCGCGCAGTTGTCGGCGAAGCTGAGCCAGGCGGAGGATCGGGTCGGCTTCAGCGACGAGATGATGCAGCAGATCGACACCTACCACGGTGTCTTCCAGAACGCATTTCACGACGTGCCCGCGCGCCACCGCGACATGCCGTACCGCGTGTTCCTGCGGCTGATACAGCAACGTCTGCAGTCGACGTTCGACGACGACCTGTTTCCGTACGAGAAAGTATCCCAGTTTCGTCACGACATTCAGCTCATCCACGACAGCCTGGTGCAGAACAAGGGCGAACATGCCGGCCTTTTCCCGGTGCGGCGCTTGCTGCGGCGCATCGACACGTTCGGCTTCCGACTCGTCACCCTCGACGTGCGTCAGGACGCTCACGTGCACCGTGAAGTCGTCGGCGAATGCCTCGGCGAGGACGACTGGATGGATATGCCGTCCGCCGAACGATCGAAGCGGATCATCGAGGCCATCCAATCGCGCGAAAGCGTAGCAGAACAGCTCAGTCCCCAGGCACGCAAGACAATCGCCGTGTTCCAGGCCATAGGCTTCTGCCGCCGCAAGTACGGCAGACGCGCCATCGGGCCGTTCATCGTGAGCATGACGCAGGGAGCCGACGACATACTCTCCGTGCTGCTGCTGGCGCAGTGGAGCGAGCTGCACAACCGGCGCGGCGAGGTGCCGCTGGACGTCGCGCCCTTGCTCGAGACGGTCGACGACCTGCAGCGAGGCCCCGAGATTCTCAACGACCTGCTGTCATCGGAGTTGTACCGGGCGCACCTTGCCACGCGCGGCGACCGCCAGACCGTGATGATCGGCTACTCGGACAGCAACAAGGACGGCGGACTCGCGTCGGCACGCTGGGCCCTGCAGAGTGCGCAGCAGACCCTGGTCAATGCCGTCGAGTCCCACGACATCGAGCTGACGCTGTTCCACGGGCGCGGTGGCACCATCAGCCGCGGCGGCAGCAAGACGCACGTCGCCGTGCTCGGCGCGCCGCCGGGCACGGTCAACGGCCGGCTGCGCGTGACCGAGCAGGGCGAGATCATCAACGAGAAATACGGGCTGCGCGGCATCGCATTGCGCACGCTCGAACAGGTGCTCGGATCCCTGGCGCTTGCCACCGCCATGCCGAGACACCGAGGCAACGACGATCCCGAGTGGCACGCAATGATGGACGTGGTGGCCGCCGAAAGCCGCAAGGCCTATCGTAAACTCGTCTACGACACCCCCGACTTCTACGACTATTTCCGCCTGGCGACACCGATCGACGTCATCGAGCGCATGCGCATCGGCTCCCGGCCGTCGTCGCGACGTTCGCAGGGCGGCGTGCATGCCCTGCGCGCGATTCCGTGGGTATTCGCGTGGACGCAGTCGCGTTTCGTGCTGCCGGGCTGGTATGGCTTCGGCACGGGCCTCGCGCGGGCGGCAGAAGAGTTCGAGGATGCGGCCTTCCGCAAGATGTTCGTGGAGTGGTATTTCATGCGCGCGCTGACCGCCGATGCCGAGATGGTGCTGGCAAAGGCGGACCTCGGCATCGCGAAGCTCTACTCGAAACTCGCCGGCGACCTGCACGGGCCGTTTTTCCAGGTCATCAAGGACGAGTTCGAGCTTACGCGCAACCTGATCCTGGAGTACTCGGACCACGAGTCGTTGCTCGAAGGAGACAGCACCTTGCAGCGCGCGATCATGCTGCGCAATCCCTACGTCGATCCGATGAGCCTGATGCAGGTGGACCTGCTGCAGCGCTGGCGCGCGACGAATTGCGAAGACGAGGGACTGTTCGACGCCCTGCTTGCCAGTGTCAACGGCATCGCCCAGGGCATGCAGAATACGGGGTGATCTTTTCTGGCCCGGAGGTGACGACCAGGGTGTTTATCTCCCTCATGGTTGACCAGCGACGTCCTGTCGCTGGCCCTTCGGGCGCGCAAGCGCGTCCAATTTCGCTCCCGGCGAATTTGTCGCTGCGCTGCGCTCTACTTCGGTCGACAAACACCCTGGTCGTCAGTCACGTCCGGTCCTCGATGAAGGTTGTGAAGTCATTCAGCGCCTTGCGTTCGATGTCCGGCACGCGGGCGTCGTCCGC
>CBDUCE010000206.1:0-5535 GCA_965365575.1 uncultured Gammaproteobacteria bacterium | reverse complement strand
GCCGAAATCGATGCCGGTAATCACGATGAATTCGTCGCGGCCGACGGCATGAACGTGTTGTTTTTCCCGGGCGACCCGAGCACCGTCAAGGATGCGACCGACGTTGCGGTCGTGTTGCCGGAGCTTGTTGCTGCGTTCGACGGGCAGCTGAATCCCGGCGTCGTCACGGATACCTTCGGGGACGGCAAGGACCTGAAACGAAAGTATGGATTCAGTCGCTTTCCCGCGCTTGTGTTCGTCCGCAGTGGCGAATACGTCGGCGAGATTTCCCGTATACAGGACTGGGGAGACTACCTCGACCAGATAAGCGACCTGCTCGTCGCGCCGCCACGCCGCGCGCCGGGTTTCAGCATACCGGTCGTCACGGAGGGCAACGCATGAATATCAGGGACATACCGGTACGCGTCATCGGTCCCGGCAGCCAGCCGGGCGGCAATGACGGCGACGCCGTCACCTACATGGACATGCCGAGCGACATGTCGACGTTCGTTGCCCCCGTCATGCCGGAGCCTGAAGACGTGCTGGCCATGGACGGCGCCCGCGAGGCGATGAACTGGTTGCAGGCCGCGCTTGACGGCTACGAGCCCGGTGGAGAGCCGCTCCTGGCGGACCTCAGTGCCCTCGACGAGGAAAGCAGGGACGTCGTCAACCAGATCCTCGATGAAGGCGAAGTGAGTGTCGTGTGCGACGGCGACGTACGCGCGCACACGCAGGAGTCGATACTGGCCGGCGTGTGGCGCACGCTTTTTTTCGATAGCGACGATCGCGTGCTCTGCGACCTGCTCGAGGTGGCCGAGGTGCCGAAAGTCGTCGCCTTTGCAGCGGAGCACAGTGCTGCTGTCGATATCGCCGCGGAAGGAGTCGGCAGCGAGCTTGCGAACGCGCTGCCAATTCTCGTCGAGCTTCAGTCGCAACACGAAAAATACGCGGACGGCGGCGCGCCGCATTCGATCAACCTGACGCTGTTGCCGCTGTCGGACCCGGAGCTCGAGTTCATCGATCAGCGGCTGGGCAGGGGACCGATCGACGTCCTGTCCCGCGCCTACGGCAAATGCGAGGTTATCAGCACGCAGACGGCTGGCATTTGGTGGGTGCGCTACTACAATTCCATGGGTGTATTGATTCTGAACACGCTCGAGGTGGTGGACGTGCCCGGTGTCGTAAAAGCAGCGCCCGAGGATCTTGTCGATTCGGCAGCGCGCCTGAAAGAGATCCTCGAGCCGTACTGGTCCGAGGTCGCGTGACGGGGCCGGAGACCGGCGAGGAGCAGTCTCGGCTCAGTGACGACAGTCGTCTCGAGTGCCGGATCTGCTGGTACGTGTACGATCCCGCGGAGGGCGACCCGGTCGAACAGATACCGCCCGGCACGCCGTTCCTGAAGCTGCCCGGGTACTGGCGCTGTCCGCAGTGCGACGCGGCGCCGAGCGCGTTCCTGCCCGTGGAGGGCTGACATGACGATAGACGTTGCGGATCTTGTCGCTCGCTACCAGGCGATCTACGAGGAACGCATGCGCGACCTGCCCATCGTCAATCCCAGGCTCGCGGTCGAGGCCGTCGGCTTCGAACAGTGGGAGGACAAGGACCTGGGAGTGCTGATCACACCCTGGTTCATGAATCTCGTGCTGCTGCCGGATACCGGCAAACTCGCAGATCTTTCCCAGGGCGAACGGGTCGAGTGCCGGTTCCCGTCAGGCCCCTGCGAGCTGACGGTTTACCGCGACGAGGAGCTCGGAACCTACCTCGCAGCAGTCCTGTTCCGAACGGTCGCGGACTTCCCGGACCAGGACGTCGCGCGAGCGGTTGCCGAAGAGGCGCTCGCACGCATCCTCGCCGAGCCGCCGGAAAAAGAGAAGGAAAAGGTCAGCCGCCGCGGCCTGCTGACGGGATTGCGAGCGTCCTGATGCATGAACTGTCCGTCTGCCTGTCCCTGCTCCGGGAGGTGGAGCGGATCGCCCGGGAGAACGAGGCTGGCCGGGTGACAAAGATTGCCGTCACCGTGGGTCCGCTCTCGGGCGTCGAGCCCGATCTGCTGCAGAGGGCCTATCCCCTGGCGGTCGCAGGCACGATTGCCGAACACGCCGAGTTCCAGATCGACGTCGCCGGTGTCGTCGTGAAATGCAGCCAGTGCGGGGCCGAGTCTGCCGCGAAGCCGAACCGGTTGCTCTGCGGAGAGTGTGGGGATTACAGGACCAATCTCGTGAGCGGCGACGAGATGGTGCTGAAGAGCCTGGAGCTCGACGACATAGGCGCCGCTACGGCGGATTGACCGTCCGGTCCGTGCGCATCTCCTGTCGCGACAGCGCGAGCTTCAGCCACGGCGGGGCAATCACGGTCGTCACGATCACCATGAGTGCGATGGCCGCGAAGATCGAGTCGTCGATGACACCGAGCGTCCGGCCGATGGCCGCGAACACGAGGCCTACCTCGCCGCGTGGCACCATGCCGATTCCGATCACCCAGCGCGACGGTGACTGGAACGCGCCGAGCCCGCAGGCAAGCTTGCCGATGATTGCGACGACGAGCAGACCGCCCGCGAGTGTCACGACGGGCCAGGAGAAGAAGGTCTCGAGTTTCACCTGGATGCCGATCAGGATGAAGAAGATCGGCACGAGGATGACTTCGAGCGGCATGATCAGCTCGCGAATGCTGACCACGCGTTCTTCCTTCTCGCCGACGTGCTCGCGAAAGTAACTGTCGTGCAACACGATGCCGGCGGCAAACGCACCGATGATCGTTGCGAGGCCGGCGAGGTTGGCCATCCAGGCCAGCAACATCACGAACAGGTAGGACGTGAACATCTTGGCTTCGACGATATCGAGCCGCCCGAGGACACTCGCGGTGAAGCGCACGATGACCGGCCCGAGCGTCGCGGCGGCGACCAGGAACAGGGATGAAACCACGATGACGGTCGTGATATCGGTGATGTCGACGCTGCCGCTCACGATGATGCCGGAGACGACCGCGAGCAGCACCAGGCCGAGGATGTCGTCGCCCACCGCGGCACCGATGATGATATGGCCCTCACGGGACTTGTCGCGGCCCATTTCCTGCAGCACGTTTGCCGTGATGCCCACGCTGGTGGCGGCGAGGGTGGCGGCGATGAACAGGTCCGAATTGAGCGCGAGGTCCGGCCTGAGTGCGCGGGTGACGGCGAAGCCGAGCGTTACGGGCGCGATGACACCAATGACGGCGACGCGAATAGAGTCGGCGCCGACGACGCGCATTTCGCTGAGGCTCGTCTGCAGGCCCACCATGAACAGCATGAAGATGACGCCGTAGCGCGAGAACGCGTCCACGATCTGTGCGACCTGCATGACCTGCCCGCCGTGAGGGCCGGTGATGATGCGCACGATCTCCGGGGCTGTCTCGGCGCCGAAGGTGCTGCTGGCGACGACGTCGATGGGCGCGCCGGCGAGCGTCAGGTTGACGACGTCGAAGACGCGCGGCCCTTCGCGCAACACGGTGATCAGGTCAAAGCCGAGATACCAGGCGATATTTCCGAGCAGGATGCCCATGATCAATTCGCCGAGAACCGTGGGCTGGCCGAGTTTTCGCGCGGCGACTCGACCGATCACCGCGAACGCGAGGATACTCGTCACCCCCAGGATCACCGGGGCGATGGGATCGCCGTGGGTGATCGGGGCAAGTTCGTTCATGGTCTAGGCCACAGTCAGGACTTTCAGCAGATACGGGGTAGCGGATCGTCCTCGAGTTCTTCGAGGAATCGCTCCCCGCCCAGTTCGGTTTCCAGGATGACGCGCGTGTCCGACGCCGAGATACGACCGATTCGTGCCGCGTCCCCGCCTTCGTCGAGCGCGCGCCACGCGGCGAGCGCAGCGTCGACCTGATCGGGCGCCACGACGGCCAGCACGCGGCCCTCACACGCCAGGTAATAAGGATCGTAGCCGAGCATGTCGCAAACCGCCTGCACGGGATCGCGCACAGGTATCGTCGGCTCGAAGCGCACGCCAAAACCGGTCGCCCGGTGGATCTCGTGCGCAATCGAGGCGATGCCGCCCCGCGTCGGGTCGCGCATGAAGCGCAGCCCGTCGAATCCCAGCAGCGACTCGGTCAGCGCCATGACCGGGCCCGCGTCGGACACGAGGTCGCCGCGCAGACCGAAGTCTTCGCGCGCGAGCATAACGGCCGTGCCGTGATCCCCGACCGGTCCGCTGATAATCATAATGTCGCCGTCTTCGATGCGGTCCAGCGACGGCACCACGCCCGGTAGACGCACGCCGACACCGGTCGTTGCCAGGTAAAGCCCGCCGCCTTCGCCCCGACGCAGAACCTTCGTGTCGCCGGCCGCGATACGGACGCCGGACTCGCGGGCAGCCCGCGCGAGGCTCGCGACGATGCGATCGAGGGTCGCAACTTCGAAGCCCTCCTCGATGAATGCGTTGAGCGTCAGGTAAAGGGGTTTGGCTCCGGCGACCGCAAGATCGTTGGTCGTGCCGTGCACGGCCAGCGAACCGATATCGCCGCCGGGAAATTCCAGCGGCTGCACCGTGAAGCCGTCCGTCGTGATCAGGACGTCGCCGCCGTTCAGCGCTATCGGGACCGCGTCCGCCTGGGTATCGAGTTCTTCCCTGCCGAGATGGCGGGCGAAGATGTCCTCGATGAGTTCGCGCATGAAGCGGCCGCCATTGCCGTGCGCCAGTGAAATGCGAGCGTCTTCCATTATGGTCGTGCTCCCGCGGACAGCGCAGCGAGATGCGCGGCCTGGCCGTAGCAGAGGGCAGCGTCGTTGCAGGGCAGCTGCTCCGGCAAATATGCGTCGAAGCCTCGCCGCTGCAGGCCCTCGATGGCGAGTTCTGCGAGCAGGCGGTTCTGGAACACGCCGCCGCACAGGCCGACCTGCTGGATGTCGTGTTCGTTACCGACGCGGCAGGCCTGCTGCACGATGACCTGGGCGAGCGTGGCATGAAAGATCTCGGAACGTTCCTGCGGGCTGCGCTGGTCGTCGCTGATGACGTTCAGCAGCGGCTCCCAGTCGCTGGTCAGGACGCCATTCCTGCCGCGCATGAGGGACAGGTACACGGGGTGCCGCGGATTGCGGGCGAGTGATTCCAGTTGCATGGGCCCCTGCGCCTCGAAGCTTGCGTGGGTCTGGCCGCAGATGATTGCCGCCGCAGCGTCGAACAGCCGGCCCGCGGCGCTCGTCAGCGGCGAATTCAGCTCGTTCTTCCACGCGAATTCGGCGAGTCCGTCCTCGTCAGGGCAGTCCGCCCATTGCCGTCCGCATTCCCAGTGAAGCGCTGCTGCGCTTCGCCAGGGCTCGCGTCCCGCGCGTTCTCCGCCGGGCAGGCGGAACGGTCGCAGGCTGCAAACGCGGCGCCAATCGCCCGCAGAGCCCAGCAGGGCCTCGCCGCCCCAGAGAGTCCCGTCGTTACCGAGGCCGACACCGTCCCAGGCGAACATGAGCCACTGCCCCGGGCGCGCAAATTCTGCGGCCACGGCACTGGCGTGCGCCTCGTGATGCCAGACGGTCTCGACGGGCAGGTCCTGGCGCCGCGCCCACTGGTGCGTGGTGTA
>CBDUCE010000205.1:0-5609 GCA_965365575.1 uncultured Gammaproteobacteria bacterium | reverse complement strand
GATCTCGAGTCACGCTGCAACCGCGGGCGCCTGCCGGTCGGTCTCGTCGCAATCGAGGATGATCGAATCCTCGGCACCGCCGCGCTCGACCATGATGCCGCCACCGGTAAGACGCCATCCGTCGTCGGGCTGCTCGTAGCGCCGGAGCATCGGCGAAAGGGCGTTGCGAACAGACTGCTGGATTTCGCCGAATGCCTGGCCGGGGACCTGGGCTACGAAGAGCTTTTCATGAGTACTACCGTCCTGGGCGAGCTTGCGCGACGCAGGGGCTGGCAGGAACAGAGCGACGTCGAATTCCTGGATAGCGAGCGAGGCAGCTTATACGTGCGTAATCTGACAGTGGGCGGAGCACCATGACGTCTGCAAACAGCATAATTTAGGTTGATCGAAAACGATGCGTGCGAGCACCAACAGGAAGATCGTGTAAACGCCTACGCCTGCGAGGCTCGGCCAGCCCAATAAATGGCAACAATGTCCACCTTCCGTGAGACAGGAGGCGGGGATGAGACTTCGGCCCGTGCTACTGGCGAACCCGGCAGTTGAAGCGGGTGCCCTGCGGCCACTCGACCATAGCCTCGTCGCCCTTGGTCCAGAACGTAACTCCGAGGTCAGCTTCGTATTTCGTGCCCGAGGCTGCACGCACCTGCCTTGCGGCTAGCAAGGCATCGCCTCGCGCGAGCCGCACGGTCGGCGGGTCGCTTGAAACTAAAGACGCCACAATCGCCGAGTCGTCCTCGCAGTCGTAGAAAACCGGGTTGTTGGCGTCGACGATGATCGAGAAACCGTCGAAACGGTACTCGCGGAACCCGTCGGTCATCACGTAGTCATCCGCCGTGCCATCCTCGATTGCGGCGAAGGCATCGCCGAGGGCCCTCATGTAGCGAGGCTCGACCACCGGGACGTTATGCGACGTGAGTGCGGCATCGATGTCGTCAGCCAGGTCGGCCAGCCGTGCAGCCGTCTTCGCGTAATCGAGGAAGTCGGAGCCTTCGAGATGCGTGTACAGCGGCGCGAGATAAAAGGAATCGCCGGTCAGGAGTATCCGGTTGTCGCGGTCGAGCAGGCAAATGGCATCCGGTGCATGCCCGGGCGTGCTGAGAATCTCGAGTTTTCTGCCGCCCAGGTCGATGACGTCGCCTTCATCGACGAAACGGCTGATCGCGAACGGCCGGCTGCGAAAGTCTTCCGCCTCGAACTCCTCGGGCAGTTGCTTCCAGACCCAGCCGTCCTTCAGAAACTCGGCTACCGCCTCGGGCGGGCTGCCCGCCGCGCGGCCACGCGTGTAGTCGGTATTGCGGCCCCAGATCGTTTCGAACTGGTAGTTGCCGCCGATGTGGTCGTAATGCGTGTGGGAATTGAGTACCACGATGTCGAGATCGGTCAATTGACTCACGACGCGTTTCATGTCCCCGATGCCGAGCCCGGTATCGAACAGCAGCGCCCTTTCCTCTCCGGTTATCAGGAACGAGATGACCTCTTCGAACTGGCCTGGCTCATAGATGGCGAAGGTGCCTTCGGCGATCCGGTAGACCTCGAACCAGTCCTGGTCCTGGTCGATGCGCTCGAACGCCGACCATTCCGGGCGTGGCAGCTTGTCCCACCAGTTATCCTTGCCGGCGCCCCGGTTTCGAACCTGCTCGTTTGCTGCCGAAGGGGTCGATACTCCCTCGTCCACGCCGTGCGCATCCACAGCAGCCGCAAAGAACAGGGCAAAGCAAATCAGCAGTAGTCGGAGGATCATTGCAGATGTACTCCTCAGCGTTTTCGCATGAGCATGTCCAGGTGCTCTTCGTATTTCTCGTCGCATTTGTACGACGTGGCGTCGATGCGCGTCACGATACGGTCGGGATCATACCAGGCGCTGATATTGCACCGATGAGCTTCGCCCCATGTGCTCCGCCATACTGCGATGCCGGCCCCCTCCAGTTCGGAGTCGTCGAGAAGCTGCCTCGGTGGACCCCATGTCGCAATCATCTCGTCCAGCGGTGCTCCCGTCCATGACTCCGCTGCCCGGGCGAAGCGACTTTCGTTCGGCGGGCCGCCGGTCCACGCACTGCACGCGCCAATCAGTAACAAGACAACGGGAGATACGCGTTTCACCGCCACCCCCATTCGAATCAATCCTGCCCGTGGTCCGTCGTCAGCGGGCTCAGGTAGTGTTCTTCAGTCAGGCCGAGCTTTCTCATCGCGATGCCGTTCAGGCATTCGCGCAGAATGCGCGTGGCGTTCTGCGCGGTCGTATAGCCCGGGTCGACCAGGGGATTGACCTCGACGAGCTCGAATCCCACGACGTTGGTTTCGGCGCAAAGCCTGCGCACGAGAGGGAAGACCTCACGGGTGGTGAGGCCGGCCGGTTCGGGCGTGCCGGTACCGGGCATGTACGCCGGATCGAGGACGTCGACGTCGAAGGAAATGTAGAGGTACTTCGGCCCTTCCCTGGCTTCCTCTATCGCCCGCTGCATGACGAACTCCCAGCCCTTGTCCTCGATTTCCGCCATGGTGTGGTAGCGCAAGCCATTCTCGCGCATCCATTCGAAGCCCGATTTGCCGGGCCACATGCCGCGCAGCCCGACCTGGATGAAGTTCTCGCCCGGCACCAGTCCTTCCTCGACCAGCCGGGCGACCGGCTGCCCGTGCGACAGCAGGTGATCGTAGTTGCGCCCGGCGTCGTAATGCGCGTCGAAATGCACGACGCCGACGTTGCCGGCGCCGTAGACATCCACGATGCCTGCAACATCGGGGTACATCAGCGCGTGGTCGCCGCCGACGATCATGGGAACAGCGCCGGTTTCGGCAACTTCCCGCACCATCTCGCGGATGTGGCGAACGCTGCGCTCCAGGCTGAGGCTGTCGATGCCGATGTCGCCGTAGTCGACCACCGTTAGTTCGTTGAATGCCGACACCATCGTGTGCATGTGCTGCGATGTCACCATGCCCTGGCCCTTGTAAACCACGCCGGTGCGAACGGCACGCGGGCCGTAGGCTGCCCCTCTGAATCCGCTGCCGGTGTCGAGACCGGCGCCCATGATGGCCACCTCGACATCGCCGGCTTTCAGGTCAGCTGGCGTCAGCGCGATCGGCAGGTTGAAGAAGGTCGGAATGCCCTGTTTCGGCCCGGAGCTGAGGTACCGCGAGACATTGATCGGTCCAGGCTCCCGCGGCGTGTCGAACGCCGGTGGTCGCCGAGTCCGGAACCAGTTGAATTCGTCCGAGTCCGTGTTGAGCGGAATCGACTCCAGGTCTCGCTCCGGGTCGAACTTCAATAATTCCTTAACCTGCATCATCGCGTCGATGTAGGCTTCGACCTGGTCGGCGGACTTGTTACGGAAGCGGGCGAACAGAATGTCGTGGCGTTCCGCGAAAAAGAGTGCTTCTTTGCCGCGCAGGAATCCGATCTTCTCTTCCGGGATTCCGTCGAGCCGCTGCGCAAGTTCGGGCGGCAGATCGACGGGCTCGAACGCCTCGTCGTCTTCAGCGATGGCCGCGGTGGCAGCGAGAACAATCCACAGACAGAAACTGGTCCTTAAGCATGCGCGCATCGCGCCCCCCTTATGCTTTTTATTGTGTTGCCGACCGGCGTCGGCAGTATAGCGCTTCGGCAGCAGCCACTCAGTCAATAACCAGGATCACCGCGCCACGAGCGTCGCCGGCTTCGACGACCTCGTTGCCGGCGGCTACGTCCTCGAGCGGCAGTGTGTGCGCAATACGATGCTTCAGCCAGCCGCCGGAAAGCGCGCTGTTGATGTCCGCCACCGCATGATCTTTCGCGCCATCCGGCATGGCGTAGACGATGATCGTGTGCAGCGTCAGGTCCTTGTACATCATTTTGTAAAACGGCAGCACGGGTTCCGGTTTCTGCGCCGAACCATACGCAGCGATCGTACCGCCAACCCTGAGCACCTCGATCGATACCGGCAGATTGGTGCCGAACTCGAGATCGACGACCCTGTCGATCAGTGCGCCCTGGCTTGCCTCGAGCACCCGCCGGGCGAAGTCGTCCGCACGATGATCAACAACATGATCCGCGCCTGCGTCCAGGCAGGCGGCACTATCGACGGCATTGCTGGCGGTAGCGATAACGGTCGCGCCGGCCCGGTGGGCCCACTGTATGGCGTAATAACCGACGCGGCCCGCACCGCCCATGACCATGATCGTCTGGTCCTCGACGTCGCCGTCGGCGAAAACGGCGCGATGTGCCGTCATCGCCGGAATGCCCAGGCAAGCCCCGACGTCGAACCCCGACGATTCCGGCAGGCGCGGCGCATAGTTGCTGCTGATCGCGACGTACTCCGCGGCCGTCCCGAAGCGGCGTTCGTGCTGCGCCTGGAATACCCAGACCCGCTCGCCCTTGCGGCTCTTGTCGACGCCTTCTCCCACCGATTCGATGACCCCGGCACCGTCACTGTTGGGAATCACGAAACCGTCGTCCAGTAGCTCCGGAAACGCGCCCGCTCGTTTCTTGACGTCCGACGGATTGATGGCGCTCGTGTGCATGCGGACCAGCACCTCGCCAGGCCCGGGCAAAGGCGTATCGACGTCGCTCAGCTCCAGGACCTTGCGGGCCGGGCCGAATGTCCGATAGAGCGCCGCTCGCATAGGCTTAGCGCGGGTCGGCCAGCGGGATCGTTACCGCCAAAGCGGCATTGACCTCGGCCTGTACCTTGTTTTCGAGCTGGAAAAAGCGCATGACCTTGACGCTGCTCATGAACTTGCCGAATTTTTTCACGTACTCCTGGCGCTTGCCGAGGATGGCCCTCTGCACGTCGAAATAGGTGCTCATCAGGCGCTCGGCATGGGCGTCGGAGAGATCGCCATTGTAGTAGCGATCGACGTACTCGATCAGCCCTGCAAAGTACGGCTCGTTGATGACGCGCTTCTCGGCGCTGTAGCGTTCGTAAAGCGGCCAGAAATCCTTGCTCTCCGTGTCGGTGAGCATCATTTCTTCAAGCAGGATCTGGCGAAATTCTTTCGCAACCAGCGCTTGCGTTTCACGGATTTTTGCGCCGATGTCCGCGCCCTCTTGCGCGAACGCGGGCACGGCAGCGAGTAACAGCATGACCGCGACGGCACGGTGCATCAGGTGGCTCATGATATCTGCCTCCGGTATCTTTGCAGGATTGCAGGTCCGGCAGTCTACCATCCTCGCCCGACAGGAACCCCAACACCCGCGATGAGCGAAGAGCAACGTAAACAGGTTCTGCGCTTACCCAGGCGGCATTCCCGGGAGCGTGGCGTGCGGCCGGATGCGGAGGCCGGGGCGCGGCTCGTTCGCGCCCAGTCGCTGCGCGGCGCAATACTCGCGGCCTTGCTCGCGACCATCGCGTTCAGCGTCGTCTGGGTGATGCTGTCGACAGCTCTGGGCCGCCTGTTTCCCTGGATGACCGTGGTGCAGGGACTGATCATCGGCCTTGCCGTTCGCCGCGCGGGCCGGGGCCTCGACTGGCGATTCCCCGTCGTCGCCGCCATGGCGTGTTACGCGAACCCGAATCTTGTACCAACGATCTTTCTCAAAGCCCTCGATGTTCATGGTCTCATTCTCCGAAGCATTGAGGTCATCGGCACAGGAAATTCCTACCGCGCCGCCGCCCCATCCCCCGAGCACGTAAGTC
>CBDUCE010000204.1:0-5637 GCA_965365575.1 uncultured Gammaproteobacteria bacterium | reverse complement strand
ACATCAACCCGGGGTCGGGATTGCCATCCGGCAGTGAACCGATGGTGATGTTCTCGCTCGACTACCGTCCGAACCTCGGGTCGACGGCTTGCAAGAACGGGGAATGCGAATCGCTGATCGAAGGTGGCTATATGGACGAAGACGGTCCGTACACGTTTTTCGACGTGCTGCGCGGCGCGCTTCGGAAGGTGTTCGACCCGCTCGAGGGCGTGCGTGTCGGCCTGATGGTCAATCACGACAACAACAATAATTGCGTCGGTTTCGGTCGCACCAAGTGCAGCAACGGCGGCTACATCGCAATGGGTTTCGAGCGTTTCGAAGAGGATGACGACAATGGAGCGAAGGCTAAATTCCATAAGATCCTCGACTCGATGCCGACGCCGCAGGGTAATGTCAGCCATTCCTACCAGGGCAAGGAGCTGTTCTTCGAATTCTTCCGCTACCTCACGGGACAGAGTGTATTCAACGCGCACAATGGTTATACCGATTTCGGCACGAAGAACACGTTCAATCTCGACGAGGACTATCCGGCAATCGCGTGGGACCCCCTGATCGAATGGGGACCCAAGACCAAGCCTTCGTACGTCAGCCCGCTCGAGGAGGCAGGCGCATGCTCGAAGCTGTACACCGTGAACGTCATGTTCCAGGTCTCGAACCAGGAGGATGACTCGGATGAGCAAATTGCCGAGCCCGTTTCAAGCGGCGGCTTCGGTTCGCCGCAGCGCACTTTTCCCGACGTGATCCAGTACCTGTACGACGCGGACCTCGCAAACGGCAACTACGGTTCCGTGCCGGATCTCGACGACAAGCAAAACGTCATTTCCTATTTCATCGTCGACAGCACCAAGATCAACACGACGACGAAGGGCTACGCGCGTGCCGGCGGCACGGGTGTGCCGCTTGCGCTGAGCGAAAGCCCCGACGAACTCGTGGCGACCCTGAACGAAATCTTCAAGCAGATCCTCAGCGTCAGCACGACCTTCGTTGCCGCATCCGTACCGGTAAATGTCTTCAACCGCGCGGAGATCACGGATAACGTCTACATCGCCCTGTTCCAGGTCGATGAACAGGCCCGTCCGTACTGGGTGGGCAACGTCAAGAAACTCAAGATTGCGGGCGCGAACGATTCATCTTCCGCGGGAGCCATCGTTGATGCTCTCGGTGACCCGGCGGTTGCTGCTGACGGCAGAATCCGCTTCGACGCCCTGACCAGCTGGACGGACCCGGGCACCCTGCCGCCGCCGGACCTGGATGCCGGCGAGGTTGTCGGCCGCGACGGCCGCACGGTCGCCCGCGGCGGCGCAGGTCAGCGCATACCGGGCTACCTCGGCACCGGGCCGCAGGAGGCCAATGGGCTCGGCGGCCGTCGCATCTACTTCGATCGCACGGCGTCGATTCTGTCGCCGCTCAATGTCGACCTGACCACTGCCGGGGAACTGCAGTCCGACCTGGACGCGGACAACTTGACCGAGGCGGCCGAGTTAATCGCCTACGCGCGCGGTCTCGACGTCGACGATCTCGACGGCGATGGCGACCGTAAGGAAGCGCGGGAGTGGATATTCGGCGATCCGCTGCATTCGCGGCCGCTACCGATCAACTACGGCGCCATCGGCGGATTCAGCGAGCCCGATAACCCGGGCATCTACGTCGCAGTCGCGTCCAACGACGGCATGCTGCGGATGTTCCGTAACACCCGCACGAGCGGTAGCGACACGGGCGAGGAAGTCTGGGCCTTTATGCCTCGCAAATCGATGGCCGCGCAGAAAGTCCTGCGCGCCAACGGCACGGGCATGAAACACCCGTATACGCTTGACGGCGCGCCTGTCGCCTTTATCTGGGACAAGAACTACGACGGCAACATCGTGGCCAACGACGGCGACCGCGTGTTCCTGTATGTCGGCATGCGCCGCGGCGGCAAGGCCTACTACGCGCTCGACGTCACGAATCCCGAGTCGCCGCGCCTGATGTGGACGATCGAAAAGGGTGGCGACTTCGCGGAACTCGGCTACACGTTTTCGAATCCGCGGGTTGGTCTTGTAAGGACGGCCAGCGGGCCCCGGCCGGCAGTCATGTTTGCAGGCGGCTACGACACCAACAAGGACACGCGCGGCAGCGTCGGCACCAATGACAGCGAGGGTAATGCGCTGTTCGTCGTCGACGCGGTTACGGGCGGCCTGATCTGGAAATCGCGCCGAGGCAGTGGCGGTGCGGGCAAAACGGTATTCGAGCATCCGAGGCTGACCGACAGTATTCCCTCGACGCTGACGGTTGCCGACACGGACGGCGACGGCTTCACCGATAGAATGGTCGTCGGCGACACGGGCGGCAATATCTGGCGCGCTGATATCGGTGCAGACGATACTTCGAAATGGAAGCTCTCGTTGCTCGCGTCGGTTGGCCGCCACGCGTCCGGCAGCTCCGGCATAGTCACGGATCGACGCTTCTTTCACAGGCCGGACCTGGTGCCCAGCAAGGACGGTTACGGACTGTTCGACGGCGTCGTCATCGGCTCCGGCAATCGCGCCAATCCCCTGGATTCCGGCGGCGTCACCTCGGATTTCATGTACATGATCAAGGACCGCGCCACGGCAGTCGGCAGCGGCGTCGACACCGGGATGCAGCACGTCGATTTCGGTGACGTCACGAGCAACTGCCTGCAGAACGGCGGGACCTGCACGGTCAATCTGCTCAAAGGCTGGCGCCTGAACATGGAGGACTCGGGCGAAAAAATCCTGGCGACTGCGCTGACCGTGACGGGCAAGGTCTTCTTCACGTCATACCTGCCGCGAGGCGGCAGCTCCGCGACGGCCTGCGCGCCGTCCGAGGGTGCAGGCCGGCTGTATGCGGTTTCGCTGCAGGATGGCACGGCGGTTCTCAACTACGACACGAGTGACGACACGTCCGACGATCCGGATGCGCCGAACTCGAAGGCCGATCGCAGCGTCGAGCTGATATCCGCGGGTATCCCGGCCGAGGTTGTCTCGATCCCGCCGAACAAGATTCTGCGGCCCGACCTGCAGATCGACGACGTGAATGCCGCGACGCGCTGGCGTACCTATTGGTACCTGAGCGAGGACGGCGACGTTCAGACCACGGCACCGACCGGCGGGACGACCCAGCCGTAAGCCGACAGGAGACTTTCGATGCAGTTTGAAAAGGCACTTCCGAAGCAGCGGGGCGTAACGCTCATCGAACTGATGATCGTGATTGTCATTATCGCGGTGATCGCCGGGTATGCTTACCCGGCTTACATGCGCTACGTCGTCGATACCAAGCGCACGGCAGCGACGTCAATCTTGCTACAGGTCGCCGATCGGCAGCAGCAGTTCTTCATGGACAACAAGCGCTTCGCAACCGACCTGACGGATCTCGGCTTCGCGGCGAACCCGCTCGTGATTGCTGACGACGGCCAATCGACGGCGGGCGCCAACAGCACTTATTCGGTCGCGCTTTCGAATGTTACTGCGACTACCTACACGATCACCGCCGCGCCGCTCAATGGACAGGCGGCGAGGGATACGGAGTGCGGATCACTGACGCTGACCCAGACGTTGATGAAGGGCAGCAGTGGCGGGGGCAGCGACTGCTGGAGGTAATGGCTGCCGAATGGCAGGAGCGCTTCTCGAAACGCGATTTTCCCAAGCAAAAAAATGCCGCCAACGAGGCGGCATTCTTGTATCCGGAGCGGACCTCGCTCAGGCCGTGAGTTCCCTGACGCGCTTGTTCAGGCGGCTCTTGTGCCTCGCGGCCTTGTTCTTGTTCACGATGCCCTTGTTCACCATCGTGTCGATGACCGGCACGGCGTCCTTGTAAGCGGCCTGTGCCGCTTCCTTGTCACCGGCCTCGCAGGCCTTGATGACATTCTTGATCTTGGTACGCATGCGCGAACGCAGGCCCATGTTGTGCTTGCGGGTCTTCTCTGCCTGCCTGGCGCGCTTCTGTGCTGACTTGATGTTAGCCACTGCTCTGTCCGTGTCCTGCTCTCAAAGAGCCGCGTATTATTCGCGGCCTGCACAGGAATGTCAACGCCTGAATCGGATCCGTCGCCGGTGCAGGTACCGGCGTCTAAATGCCTGATTCCATGAATTTTCTGGGCTAAACTCACTTGGCTTATGACGACCGACAAAGAAGCCCCAGATGCCGCCCCGGCCGGTGCCGGCATTCACCCGAGCCGGGTTTCCGGGCAGCGCCTGATCGCCAAGACCTCGGTTGTGAGCGGTATGACGCTGCTGTCCCGGATCCTGGGACTGGTCCGGGACGTGGTATTCGCGCGTTTTTTCGGCGCCTCGCTCGTCATGGACGCCTTCCTCGTGGCAAACCGCATTCCGAACATGTTGCGGCGCTTTTTCGCCGAGGGTGCCTTCTCACAGGGCTTCGTCCCCGTCATGGCCCGATACCGGGAGCGGCACGATCACGAGGAGGCGCGTGAATTCGTCGATGCCGTTGCCGGTACCTTCGGCCTGATACTGTTCCTCGTGACCCTCGCCGGCGTTGTCGCCGCGCCGTTGCTGGTGGCGATCGTTGCACCCGGTTTCATCGGCGAGGACGGCCGCTTTGACCTTGCAACGATGATGCTGCGATTCACGTTCCCCTACCTGTTTTTTGTCTCGCTGACGGCTTTTGCGGGCGGGATCCTGAATACTTACGGGCGTTTCGGCGTGCCGGCCTTTACGCCCGTCATTCTGAATGTCGTACTGATCTCGGGGGCCGTCTGGCTGTCGCCTCGCCTCGAGGAACCCGGGATGGCGCTGGCGTACGCCGTGTTCGTCGCGGGGTTGTGCCAACTGCTCTTCCAGGTGCCATTTCTGATGCGCATCGGCGCGCTGCCGCGGCCGAAATGGGGTCTGCAGCACGAGGGTGTGAGGCGCGTCACGCGGCTGATGCTGCCAGCGATATTCGGCTCGTCGGTCGCGCAAATCAACGTACTGCTGGGCGGCATCATTGCGTCCATGCTCGGCGTCGGAAAAATCAGCCTGCTGTACTACTCGGACCGGCTGATGGAGTTTCCGCTCGGCCTGTTCGGTATCGCGCTCGCGACAGTGACGTTACCCTACCTGGCCCGGCAGGCAGCCAACGACTCGCTCGACGAGTTCGCCGACACGCTCGATTGGTCGATGAAACTGGTGTTCCTCATCGCCGTGCCGGCTGCGATCGGGCTCATCGTGCTTGCCGAGCCCCTCGTCGCGACGATCTTTTATGGTGGCGTGTTTACGAGCGAAGACGTGCGCATGACCGCGCTTGCGCTGCAGGCATTCTCCGTCGGGCTGATAGGATTTTCCTACGTGAAGATACTCGCGCCGGCTTTTTTCGCCCGCGAGGATACCAGGACCCCTGTTCGTATCGGCCTGATAGCGCTGGCGGTTAATTTTGTATTGAGCGTCACGCTTGCCTGGTACCTGACATCCATCGGGTTTGCGGGCTCGCACGCCGGGCTCGCCCTGGCCATCTCGGTGGCGGCGCTGCTCAACGCCTTTCTGCTGTATCGCGGCCTGCGGCGGGACGGCGTGGTCCGCCACGGCGAGATCCGCAAACGAAACCGGATCGTTCTGGTGGAGCACGAGCTCGAATCGAGGGAATACCCGCTCCCGCGCTATATCCACGTCAACGTGCAGGACGGTGATCGGGTGTCGGCCGGCG
>CBDUCE010000203.1:0-5647 GCA_965365575.1 uncultured Gammaproteobacteria bacterium | reverse complement strand
GCATCGTAAATCGGCATGATGTTCGGATGCTGCAGCATGCCGACCATGTGCGCTTCGTTGAAAAACATCTTGCGCGAGACCTGCGCGCGGTCCGCGTCAGAGTCTTCTTCGATGTTGTAAACCTTGATCGCGACGTCGCGCCGGTAGTAAGGGTCGTGAGACAGGTACACCATGCCGGTGCTGCCCTTGCCGATCTTGTTGATGATGACGTATTTGCCGATTTTCTCCGGCACGTCACCCGAGCGCTGAATTTCGCTAACAGGACTGGCCATTTCTTCTCACGTCAAGTCATAAGCCACCCGTACAAACCCAACAAAATCAAGGCATACAGCGCGGCAGCAAGGTCGTCCAGCATAATTCCGAGCCCCCCGCCGAGTCTGTGATCCAGGTCCCGAATCGGCCACGGTTTGGCGATATCGAATACCCGGAACAGTATGAATCCCAGTATCCATGCGACTATCGTCGGCGGCGCGACCAGCAGCGTTATGTACATGCCCGCGATCTCGTCCCAGACGATCCCGCCGTGGTCGTGTACGCCGATGCGGCGCGCGCTCTCGCCGCAGATCCAGATACCCGACAGGGAGATTGCCGCCGCGATCACGAGCTGCACCGGCAGGCCCAGGTCGAGCGTCAGCCAGGCAAAAAGAACCCCCACGAGCGAGCCGACGGTGCCGGGTGCAACCGGCGACAGCCCGGTACCGAAGCCGAACGCCAGGATGTGTACCGGGTCCGTGAGAACGGTTCTTGCCAGGTTTTGCGGTGCCTCTTTCATCAGAAATGACGGTACCCGGTGTCGTCGAAGGGAACAACCGAGTCCCCATCGCGGCACACCAGGCCTGGCTCGCACGTAATGCGTCCGATCGGCGTGACCTCGGACGAGATCTCCGCGGGGAGCCTGGACTCCGGCAGTGTGAAACACAGTTCGTAGTCGTCGCCACCGCCCATCGCGTGGCGCAACGCCTGCTCACGGCCGGCCGTGCGGACCAACTGCTCCGACAAAGGCAGGCGCTGCAGGTCGAGTTCGGCGCCGACGCGGCTCGCCTCGAGGATTTTGGACAGATCGGCAACCAGTCCGTCGGACAGGTCGATCGCCGCGTGTGCGATACCCGCGAGCGCCCTGCCCACGCCGACACGGGCGCTCGGGCGCGCAAACCGGCGCGTAAGATAGTCATCACCCGCGCTCGCCGACAATTGCTGCAGGCCGGCCGCGGCATCGCCCAGGGTGCCGGTGACATAAATGGCGTCGCCCGTTTGCGCGCCGCTGCGATACAGGGCGGTGCCGGGCGCCAGATCGCCGCTCATCTGCACACTGGCTACGAGCTGATCGCCCTTGGTCGTATCGCCGCCGACGAGCATCACACCCCACTCCGCCGCCGCTTCGTACAACCCCCCGGCAAATTCCTCCAGCCAGTCCGCGTCGGCTTCGACGAGGGTCAGCGCCAGCGTCATCCAGCGGGGTTCCGCGCCCATCGCGGCAATGTCCGAGAGATTGACAGCGACGATACGGTAGCCGACGTCGCGCGCATGCATGTCTGCCGGGAAATGCGTGCCGGCAACCATCGTGTCGATGACGGTCACCAGGTCCCTCCCTGCAGGCGGACGAAGGACGGCACCGTCGTCTCCGACGCCGGCAACGACCACCGGCGATTCCGAATGCCGCGAGAAATAGCGGCGGATCAGCTCGAACTCATCCACTGCCTTTGGCCTTGACCTCGACCTCCCGCAACGATTGCGCCGCGGCATCAAGACAGGCATTGATGTACTTGTGCCCATCGAGCGCACCGAAACGCCTGGCGAGATTCACGCATTCATTGATCACGACGCGATATGGAATGTCGATGCGTGACTGCAACTCGTAAACGCCTATCAGCAGAATGCCGAACTCGACCGGGTCGAGTTGATCGAGTGGCCGGTCTATGAGGCCGTCGATGGTCTGCTCGAGCGCTGCCTGGGTCTCGCAGATGCCCTTCAGCAGCTCCTCGAAAAACTCCTGGTCCACACGTTGGTAGGCAACCTGCTCCCGGAATTGCGACACCAGCTCGCGACGATCGTGCCCGGCGATCTGCTTCTGGTACAAAGCCTGCAGCAGCAGTTCGCGCGCACGCGTGCGTGCGCCTGTTGATTCTCCGGACCCCATGACTAGTCGATGCGACGCAGAAGGTTGACCATCTCGATGACGGCCAGGGTCGCTTCTTCGCCCTTGTTGCCGGCCTTGGTGCCGGCGCGCTCTATCGCCTGTTCAATCGTGTCCACGGTGAGGATGCCGAAGCCGACGGGGACGCCGTGTTGACGCGCAGCCCCCGCAACGCCCCGTACGCATTCACCAGCCACGTAGTCGAAGTGCGGGGTGCCGCCACGAATCACGCAGCCCAGCGCAATGATGCCGTCCGCGCGCCGCGAGGCAGCAATCTTGTCCACCACAACCGGCATCTCGAACGCGCCGGGTACCCGCACAACCTCGATATCCGCGTCCGCCGCGCCGTGCTGCCGGAGGCAATGCAGCGAAGCCTTGAGCAGCGAATCCACGATAAAGTCGTTGAATCGGGACGCGACGATCGTGAAGCGTGCGTCGCGTACCATCAGGTCGCCTTCGGTCGTTTTTATCTTGTCCATGACGGCTCGCTGGGAATGCCGGGAAATCAGCTTTCCACGTACTCCGTGATCTCCAGGTCGAATCCGGAGATCGCGTACATGTGTTTGGGTGCCGATAATACACGGATTTTCGACAAGCCGAGGTCACGCAGGATCTGGGCGCCGACACCGTAGGTTCGCAGCACCGCATCGCCGCCGCGGTGCTCCTCGATCTCGCTGGGTTCCTTTCCGAGCCCCTCGACGGCATCGATGAAATCGCGCGACGACTCCTGCTCGCGAAGAATCACGATGACGCCCGCATCTTCCTGCGTGATGCGCTCGATGGCGCTGTCCAGCGGCCAACCCAGCGAACCGCTCTGGACACCGATGACGTCGCCGAGCGTGTCCTGCAGATGCACTCTCACGAGGGGATTATCCGCTTTCGACATGTCCCCCTTTACGAGCGCGACGTGCACCGCGCGGTTGATCAGGTCATCGTAGCAATACATCGTGAAGCGGCCATGCGCCGTATCAACGGGCCGCTCGAGAATTCTCTCGATGTTGCGCTCTTTCTCCAGCCGGTAACGAATCAGGTCGGCGATCGTGCCGATGCGAATTCCGCGCTTGCGCGCAAACCGCTCGAGATCCGGCCGGCGCGCCATACTGCCGTCTTCTTTCAGGATCTCTACGATCACCGCGGCTGGTTCGAGCCCCGCGAGCCGCGCGAGATCACAGCCGGCTTCGGTGTGGCCGGCACGCGTCAGGACGCCGCCCGGCTGCGCCATGACCGGGAAAATATGGCCCGGCTGCCGGAGATCGTCGGGGCGCGCGTCCGGCGCGACGGCCGCCCTTACCGTGCGGGCTCGATCGTGCGCGGAAATGCCGGTCGTAATGCCTTCGGCCGCCTCGATGGAGATAGTGAAGTTGGTCGCATGGTGTTCATCGGTCTCCGACACCATCAGCGGCAGCCGCAGCTGCGCACAGCGCTCCCGCGACAGGGTCAGGCAGATCAGCCCGCGACCGTGCGTCGCCATGTAATTGACGTCTTCGGGACGCACGAGCTCCGCAGCCATGATCAGGTCACCTTCGTTCTCGCGGTCTTCGTCGTCGACCATGATGACCATCTTGCCCCCGCGGATATCCGCGATGATATCTTCGATATCGCTGAACGGCATCTCGATGGCGCGGGGGTGCGTTGTCGTATTGTCAGGCATAACCATGTTCTCTGAGGAAATCGATGGACAGCCCTCCGGCATCGCTGCCGAGCATGCGTTCAATGTAGCGCGCGAGCAGGTCTACCTCGATGTTAACAGCCGTGCCGGCCTCGTATGCGCCCATCGTCGTGACCTCGGCTGTATGCGGAATAATATTCAGGCCGAAGGTATTTCCCGATACCTCGTTGATGGTAAGGCTAACACCATCCACACAGATCGAACCCTTCCTGGCGATGTAGCGCGCAAGCTCGCCGGGTACCTCGAAGGTCATTCGGATCGAGCGCGCGTCATCGGCGCGCGCGAGCATCTTGCCGATACCGTCCACGTGACCGCTGACCAGGTGCCCGCCGAGCGCGTCGCCCACGCGTAGCGCCGGCTCCAGATTGACGGCGTCGCCGACGGCCAGTTGCTTAAGCGTCGTGACGTCGAGCGTCTCCACCGACACATCAGTGTCGAAGCCGTCGTCGAGCAGCCGCACGGCCGTGAGGCATACACCGTTGACGGCTATGCTGTCGCCAACCACGTATTCCGGCCACGGCAGCCCGGGTGCCGTGACCCGCAGTCGCACATCCCCGCCGCGCTTTTCAATCGCGCCGATAGAGCCCTTCGCTTTTACGATTCCGGTAAACATCAGCCTGCTGGTCGCGCGGTTATTCTGATATCGCTACCGACACGCCGCAGGTCCACGATATCGAGCGACTGGCGGTCGGCCAGCCGCGACCACCCGGGAGTGCGGAACATCGGTTTTGTCTCGCTACCCATGATATGGGGCGCCTGGTAAATCACAAGCTCATCGACGAGCCTGCACGCCAACAAGTGCCCGGATACAGCGGGTCCCGCCTCGACCAGCACGTCGTTGACTTCCCGGCCGGCAAGGTCGGCAAGCACCGCTCGAGCATCGAGAACACCCGAAGCCCGCTGCACGCGAACGACGTGGACTCCGGCATCCACGAGGGGCTGGCGCCCCGCATCGTCCGTGCAGTACACGATCGTCACGCCGGGCATCGCCAGCATCCCGGCCGACAGCGGCATGCGCAGCCGCGAATCCAGCACCGCCCTGGCGGGCTGGATGCCGCGAGTATCGAGCGCCTCGTGGCGAACATTCAAGGCAGGATCGTCTGCGAGCACGGTACCGATCCCCGTGAGAATCGCGCCGGATTGCGCCCGCAGGCGCTGCACGTCGTCGCGCGCCTCCGGGCCGGTGATCCACTGGCTTTCGCCGGACTTCATCGCGATTGCGCCGTCGAGGCTGCTCGCGACCTTGAGCCGGACAAAAGGCCGGCCACGCTGAACCCGGCTCAGGAAGCCCGAGTTCAGGGCCTGGGCCGCTTCTTCCATCAGGCCGCTGCGGACCCTGATCCCTGCGGCCGCGAGGGCCGCCATGCCGTTGCCGCTGACCGCAGGAAACGGGTCCTGCATGGCGATGACGACTTCGCTGATCCCCGCCTCGATAAGGGCCGGCGCGCACGGCGGCGTCTTGCCCTCGTGCGAACAGGGTTCCAGCGTCAGGTAGGCGGTTGCGCCACGGGCCCGCCCGGCGGCGGCGCGGAGCGCATTGATTTCGGCGTGCGCTTCGCCCGCACGCTCGTGCCACCCTTCGCCGACAATCTCGCCGTTATTGACCAGCACGCAGCCAACCATCGGGTTCGGATGAGCCGTGTAGACGCCGCGCTCGGCGAGGCGCAGGGCGCGCGCCATGAATGCGCTATCTGCGGCCGAAAATTCAGCCATCGGGTCTTACCGGTTCTTCTTGCCCAGCAGCTCGGGCAATAATGACATCTGCTCGCGGCTGGCTGCCGCCTCCGAAATCCGCTGCAGCCGCTTGATCTCCTCCTCGAACTCGGTCACGTCCTGGAAACGGC
>CBDUCE010000202.1:0-5653 GCA_965365575.1 uncultured Gammaproteobacteria bacterium | reverse complement strand
TGAACCCAAATTGCCTGAAGATCGCCCACCTGGATACGGCACACTTCCTGACGCACAATGCAAACGCCCTGACCCGCCTGCGAGACATTCGCGACCGGCATGGCATCGCTCTGCGCAGCAATCGCATGGTTGAGAACAACTGGGCGATCGAGGCGGCGGACATGGGGTGCGTGCTGGGCAACGCGTTCACGGCCGATTCCTATGCCTACGCGGGGAAACCGATTCACCGGATTCCATTGTCGTCGGTGCGCTCGTTCGACTGGCAGGAGGACAAGGACTTCGAGGCTTGTCGCGATACCTTTCTCTGGTTCGGCAGCGGCGGCTTCGCACACAAAGGGCTCGACCTGGTCATCGATGCGTTTGCGCAACTTCCCGATCTCAGGCTCGTGATCTGCGGGCCTCTGGACCAGGAGCCCCGGTTCGTAAAGGCTTTCAACCAGGCGATGTTCCACAGCGAGAACATCGAGACCCTCGGCTGGGTTGACGTGACGGGCAGCGACTTCGAAGCATTGCGGCAGAGGACGCTCGCGACGATTTATCCGAGTTGTTCCGAGGGCGGCGGCGGATGCGTGATCACCTGCATGCACGCCGGGCTGATCCCGGTCGTAACGCCCGAGGCGAGCGTGGATATCGGTGACTCGGGGATCATTCTGGAGACTGCGAGTATCGAGGCGATTTGCGACGCCGCAAGAGCGCTGTCAGAAGCAGCCCCCGGCGAGCTCGCGAAACGCGCCCGTGCGGCCTGGACCATCGCGCGCGAGAACCACACGCGCGACACCTTCGCCTCGCACTATGATCACTTCCTCGACGAGATCGTGTTACCCGAGGTCGAGCGCCGCCGGGTCAGGTCCTGAGCAATTCGTGCTCCAGCAGGATGTCGCAGGTCTCGCGGATCAGCGAGTAGCGTATGCCGGATCTTTGTGCGATCTCGAGCAATGAGTTGCTGCCGTCGGCCTGGTTCAGGATCCAGAGCATCGCCATCTGCCGCTCGACCCGCTCGCTGTCGCCGCCCATCGCCTGGTAAAGTCCGCGCCGTCCCAGCTGTGGTTCACAGTACGGTTGCAGGTTGACCGGGCAGCAGTCCGTCTCGAGAATTTCAATGAGCTGCGCGACGAGCCGGTAGGAAAAATCGAGGCTCTGCGGGTCGATGAAATCGAGATCGTCCGCCGACGTATGGTACTCGGGGAAGGCACCGTACTTGCTCCGTTCGAAAAGACCGACCGGCAGGTTGAATCCCGGAGAGCCGTACTGTCTCTCGTCGTAACCGTAGGGCGAGAAGTCCTCGATAACGCCGTCCGGGGCACACTCAGCGAACACCTGCTCAACCGCCTTGTCGATCGGCGCGTCGCCCCGGCGACTGCGCTTGTAGGTCGGTCCGCCCGGGTCGCCGACGCAGGACACCACGAGGCCGTGCTTTATCCGTGATGCCGTCTCGCGATTGCGCGCAAGCCAGGTGATCGAACCGATGGTCCCCGGCGCGAAGATCAGCCGGTACGTGTACTTCGTCTCCACCGTGCTCAACGCCGCGCCCAGCCGCGCGAGCAGCGAAATGCCGGAAAGATTGTCATTCGCGAGCGAGGGATGGCAGACATGCGCCGACAGGAGCACCTCGTCGTCGATCGCGCCGGGGATCACGCATTCCGCGTAGGTCAGGGACCCGTCCTCCAGCGTCGAATCGATGCGCACCTCGTATTCGCCTTCGGCAAGCGATTCGAGTGCGTTGTGCGAGAGGCAGAAACCCCAGGTTTCGTCGTAGTAACTCGTGCGATAGGGGATCCAGTCCGGCCGGTCGGGCAGGCTGTGCAGCTTCGGACGCAGTTCGTCGAGGGTCAGGTGCTCATGAACCGGGACGCTGTAGCTTACGACGTGCAGGTTATGCTCGCCGAAATCGATAATCGTCTTGCCGTCCGGGCCCTTGATCCATGCTTCGCGAATATTCCATTCCTTCGGCACGGTCCAGTCGAATACCGGCGTGCCGCTCGGTACTTCGTGCAGTTCGAGCGGCAGTTCTTCGGCGACGCGCCCGAGCGTCTTACGGACGCCGTCCCCGGTTATGCTGCGGCAGACCGGGTAGAGCTCCTCGATGAGCGCATACATGGCCTCGCCGTCGCCGGAGGCAAGCAGCTTCGAAAGGATGCCGCGGCGCGCCATGCGCTCAGTCCAGGACCTGGACGTCCGGTATGGGAATCAGGAACCGTCCGCCCCACTCCTTCGCCGCCGACATTCCGGCCATTATCTCGTCCTTGATGTTCCACGGCAGTATCAGTATGTAGTCGGGCCGGGTTTCGGCAATCCTGTCAGGATGGTAGACGGGAATCCGGGTACCTGGCAGCAAGGTGCCCTGCTTGCTCGGCGCCATATCCACGGTGTAGTCCAGCAGGTCGGTGCGAACCCCGCAATAGTTCAGCAAAGTATTGCCTTTCGCCGGCGCGCCGTAGCCGACCACGGTCTTGCCCTGCTCGCGGGCTGAAATCAGGAACTTCAGCAGTTCGCGCTTGGTGCGATGCACCCTCTTCTCGAAGTCCCGGTAGATATCGAGCGAATCCATCCCCTGCTGTTTCTCACGATCGAGCAGGTTGCCGACCGCATCGCTGTTCGCCTTGCTCTCGTCGTCCATGTGACAGGCGTAAATGCGCAACGACCCGCCGTGCGTCGGCAGTTCCTCGACGTCGAAGATTCGCAATCCGTGCCGGCTGAACACGTTGAGAACGGAGAGCAGCGAAAAATAGGAGAAATGTTCGTGGTAGATCGTATCGAACTGGTTGAGCTCGATGAGCCGGGCAAGATGCGGGAACTCCATCGTGATCAGGCCCGTTTCGGCCAGCAGCGTCTTCAGGCCAGTCACGAAATCGCGAAGGTCCGGTACGTGCGCGAGCACGTTGTTGCCGACGATGAGATCGGCGCTCTTGCCTTCCGCGACGAGTTTTGCAGCGAGCTCCTGGCCGAAAAACTCGACCAGGGTAGGAATGCCGATGTCCTTTGCCGCCTGGGCAACGTTGCCACAGGGCTCGATTCCCAGAACCGGGATATCGCGCTCCTTGAAATATTGCAGCAGGTAACCGTCGTTGCTCGCGACCTCCACGACCGCGTGCTGCTCACCCAGGCCGAATCGATCCGCCACCTGCTCGACGTAGTTGCGGGCATGCGCCAGCCAGCTCTTGGACACGGACGAAAAATACGCATAATCGTCCCTGAATATATTGTCGGCGGACTGGGCGGCCGGCAGCTGCACCAGCCAGCAGCTCGTGCACACGTAAACACGCAGGGGATAGAACGGCTCCATGGCGTTTGCCTTGTCCGCCGCGACGTAGTCGTTGGCAATCGGTGACATGCCGAGATCGACAAACACCTGTTTCAGTTCTGCGTCGCACAGGCGACAGTGTTCATTGCTCATGAATGCTCTCTTTCGTGTATCCCCGGTCCGGTATCAGGACGATGCTTTCTTGCCCGCGATCGCAATGACCCCTGGGTCCGGAGCGCTGCTTGCGGCACCGTCAATGCGTTCAGTTCGCCAGTCGAGCTTCGGCCTGACGATGCCTGCCAGGTCACCGAGATAATGGCCTCGCGCCGAATCACCTTGCAGGGTATCGATGACCTGGAAGGCGACTGCCTCGCGAACAAAATACTCGAGACGTTCTTTGGGCCGCATCACACGATTCGATGTATTGATCAGCATCGTTCCTTCGGTGAGGGTATTGCCGGGTATTGTGATTCGGGCGACGTAATGCCCCGAGTCTCGTTCCTTTCCCGCCCAGCGCGGCTCGATATCCACCGACGTGAAGATAACCTGTGCTTCCTCGTTGCAGACGCTGAATCCGGGCATCATTTCGTGCCCTCGCTGCAGGCATTCGAACTCGATCTGTACGGTAATCGGCCTGCGAATATCGAACGAATCGGCCACTTCACCGTTCTCGTCCCGGACGCTGATGGAGCGCAGCCTCGCGACTTCGCCGCCCGGCGCCTCCCCCGCGTCCGGCCATTCCCGTAGTGCGACCCGGTGTTTGCCGGCACTCAGGTAGGCTTCGACAACTTCATGGGGCCCGCCGTCCTTTGCGATGGAGCCATCCTGCATCATGAGCACGCGATTACAGAGCCGCGTGATCTGGGGCATGTTGTGGGAGACGAACAGGATCGTGCGGCCTTCCTCGCCGATGGACTCCATCTTGCCAAGGCACTTGCGCTTGAACTCCGCGTCGCCGACGGCGAGAACCTCGTCGACGATAAGCACTTCGGGGCTCAGGTGGGCAGCGACCGCAAAGCCGAGCCGCACCTTCATGCCGCTCGAGTAGCGCTTCACCGGCGTGTCGAGAAACTTCTCCACACCCGCAAAGTCGACGATTTCGTCGAACAGGCCGTCGACTTGCCGCTTCCTCAGCCCGAGGATCGTGCCGTTCAGGTATACGTTTTCGCGACCCGAGAGTTCCTGGTGAAAGCCGGTTCCCACTTCCAGGAGACTGCCGACCCGGCCCTGTATCAGGGCGCGGCCGCTCGTGGGCGCAGTGATCCGGGAAAGAATCTTGAGTAGCGTAGACTTGCCGGCACCGTTTCGGCCGACGATCCCCAGGATCTGCCCTTTCGGCACGTCGAAGGAGACGTCGCGCAGCGCCCAGAGAATGTCTTTCCTGTCGTCGCTGGCTGCAGCGGATCCAGTGCCCACGGTATCGATATCCCGGAAATCGTACAGTGAGCGGTAGCGCCGGTAATTGCTGATCGGGTTGCGAAAAAACGACGCCATCGCCGTCGCCAGATTGTCGCGTGACTCATCCTCGACACCGAGACGATACACCTTCGACAGATTTTCAACCTGTATGGCCAGGTTTTTCTTCACGCCGTGCTCCCCGTAATTCTCATCCGGTCAAATGACATCGACGAACACCTTTTCCATTCGGTGGAAATACAGCAGGCCGCCGACAACCAGGAGCACCGACGTGAATATGCCCGGCAAAATGAACATCCACGGCACCTCGGAACCCAGCAGGCAGGCCCTGAACCCCTCGATGACGCCGACAATGGGGTTCAGCGAGTAGACCAGGCGCCACGATTCCGGGATCTTGGTGGCCGAATAGACGATCGGTGCCGAATAGATCAGCATGCGCATCACGAATGGCATCGCGAACTTGACGTCCCGGTAGCGTATCGCGAGCGCCGACAGCCACAGGCTGATGCCCAGCGGCACGGCAATCATCATCAGCACGAACAGCGGCATGAGCAGCAGGTTCATGCCGGGCCAGACCCCGTAATACATCAGCGCCGCGATAATGAGCAGAATGGAAATCACGAAGTCGACGAGCTTCGCAAGAATCGGTGTGATCGGAAAGATGACTCGCGGAAAGTAAATCTTGCCAAGCATCCCCTGCCCGGCCACGAGGCTCGTGCTTCCGGCCGACATCGCGTTCGACATATACGTCCACGGTACGATCGCCACGGTCGAAAAGAGCGCGTACGGTATTCCGTCCGTGTCCAGCTGCGCGACCTTCCCGAAAATGACCGTGAATATCAGAATCTGGATCAGCGGGTTCAGCAGCGCCCACGAGAATCCCAGTACCGTTTGCGCATATAGTACCTTGATATCGCGAAACACCAGGAAGAAGAACAGGTCCCGGTAGTCGGCCAGCTCCTTTCTGTCGAGCAGCCGCCAGCCGGACACCGGTTC
>CBDUCE010000201.1:0-5722 GCA_965365575.1 uncultured Gammaproteobacteria bacterium | reverse complement strand
CTCATGGGCTTCGGCCATCGCGTCTACAAGAACTTCGACCCGCGCGCGACGATCATCCGGGAGATGGCTCACAAGGTGCTCGACGCGTTGCCCAACAACAACGAGACGCCACTGTTTGAACTGGCCCGCGAGCTGGAGGAAGTCGCTCTCAACGACGACTACTTCAAGGAAAAGAATCTCTATCCGAACGTTGATTTCTATTCGGGCATCATCTACAAGGCGCTCGGTATACCGACGTCGATGTTCACGGTCATGTTCGCGCTCGGCCGCTCGGTTGGCTGGGTTGCTCACTGGCGCGAGATGATCTCCGATCCGAACCAGAAGATCGCGCGGCCGCGGCAGCTGTACGTGGGTGCTCCGGAACGCGACTACGTTGCGTTGGAGAAGCGCTGATACTGGTACCAAGACCGGCGCTCCGGGTCATTTCTCTCCCTCATGGCCCGCTGCGCTGCGCTTTGCTTCGGTTGAAAAATGTCCCGGAGCGCCTGTATCTAGCGCAATAATTCGCGCACGGCTTTCTCGTCGGCACGCTTCATCGGCTTGCCGTCTATCGGACTGATCGGTGCCTGGCGGATGCCGTCGACGGGGAAAATCGTGGCCTGCACCGATGCATCGCCGTGATGGAATTCAAAGCCGGCATAGGTCTCCGCGCGATCGCGCCGGCTCTTGAGGCGGCGCTCGTAGGGCCTGTAGTTGAGGCCGTTCTGATCGAGGGCGTGAGCCACCGACTCCGCGCTGTCGGCGAATACGTGCAGGTTCACGGCGGAGTTGGCGTCGGCGGTGCCGTTGAGTACGGGACCGACCAGCCGCGGAGTGAACGGGGACAGCATTTCCATCGCTGACAGGGCCGCCTGCCGCATGGTCTGCAGCAGGTCCGGGTGCGAATCGGCGGCGAACAGCTGTAAATGCTCGCTGACGGCCTGCTCGATCTCGGCATTGCCGGGCAGCGAGCCGCGACCCCCGAGACCGAGCCGCTCGGCCGCCTTCTTCTTGGCAAGGCCGTAGTCGCGAATACCCTGGTTGACGATGATTCGTGCGGCTTCCTGCGCGACCATGAGGCGCGCGCGATCCCCGTTGTTGGGTTTGCTCCTGGGCATGGGACTAGAACAGGGACTCTTCCGTTTCTTCGGCTGCTTCGTCCGTGGCGTCCTCGAGGCCGGTCGTGTCGTTGAAAATATCCTGTAGTTCCTCGACGGTCTCGCACTCGGGCACGTGTTCCTGCCGGAACACTTCGAACGTGACATTGGCCCGGCCCGCACGTGCAGGGCAGCCGGTCTCCTTGTCGATGAGCACGGAGACTATGCCCGGCGGCATCGGCATCCGGTTTTCCGGCACCCCGCGCAGCGCGTCACGCATGAATTCGATCCACACGGGCAATGCCGTGCGCGAGCCTTCCTCGCCCGGGCCCAGCGGCAGGTCGTCGTCGTAGCCCACCCACACGATGGCTGCGAGATCGCCATTGAAGCCGCCAAACCAGGCGTCGCGACGGTCGTTGGAGGTTCCGGTCTTTCCGGACAGGTCTCGCCGGCCCAGGACGAGCGCGCGCCGGCCGGTGCCGCGAAAGATGACGTCGCGCATCATGTCCTGGATCAGGAAGGCATTCTGTTTCGAAACCGCTTGTGGCGCGGCATTGATACCGGCAAACAGCTCCGGCGCCGTGCTGGCGTCGAGCCGCTGGTTGGGCGCGATTTCCATCATTTCCTCGAGCGTGAGTTCTTCTTCCGGACTCGGGATGTAGTCGTCTTCCGGTTCCGCGATGCAGGGCTCGCAAACGACGGCCGGATCTGCGCGGTAAAGTGCCGAACCGTCGGCGTCGAAAATCGCGTCGATGACGTAGGGCTTGATGGCGAAACCGCCATTGGCAATCGTCGCGTAGCCCTGCGCCATGTCGAGCGGCGTCGCGTTGCCGCCACCGAGCGCCAGCGAACCGTTACGCGGCAATGCCGCATCGTTGAAGCCGAATTTCGCGATGTGGCGCACCGCGTTGCCGACACCGGTTTCGAACAGGAGCAGGCGCACGGACACCAGGTTCATCGACCGCACGAGGGCTTCCCGCATGCGCGTCGGCCCGTAGAACCGCCCGCTGTAATTGATCGGCCGCCAGACTGCCTCGAGTTCGGACGAGTTGATCACGACGGGCGCGTCGAGCACGACCGTCGCCGGCGTATTGCCCTGTTCGAGTGCCGCCGAATAGATGAACGGCTTGAAGGATGAACCGGGTTGCCGGAACGCCTGCGTGGCGCGGTTGAATTTGGTGGTCGCGAAATCGAAGCCGCCGACGAGGCTCGTAATCGCACCGTCCTCCGGGTCGATCGAGACAACAGCGCCCTGCGCTTCGGGCACCTGCGCCAGCGCCCAGAAACCGGCGCTGGTGGGCATGACGTAAATTACGTCGCCGGGATTCAGAACCTCAGCGGCCGTCTCCGGTGCCGGGCCCGTGGTCTCGCGGTCAATAAATGACTTCGCCCAGTCGATGCCCCGCCAGGGTATCGTCGAAAGGGTGCCGTCGCGAAACACGATCTCTGCCGAGTTGTCTTCGTTGACCTGCGTCACCAGCGCAACCGACAGGCCGCCGGGCGCATACTGGTCCAGCACCTCGAGCGTTTCGGCGGGCCACTCCGCGATTTCCAGTCCCGGCAGCTCTCGTGGCAACTCGATGCTCGTGATCGGGCCGCGGTAGCCGCGGCGGCGGGTGAATTCGAGCAGGCCGTTGCGCAACGCATAGTTGGCCGCTTTCTGCAGTCGTGAATCGAGCGATGTGACCACCTGGAAACCGGCCGTATAGGTTTCCTCGCCGTAGCGGGACAGCATTTCCCGCCGAACCATCTCGGCAACATACGGCGCATTGAGTTCGACGGCGGCACCGTACATGCGGGACTCGATCGGTATCGACATCGCATCGTCGTACTCCTGCCGCGTGATGTAGTCGAGATCTAGCATGCGCGAGAGGACGTAGCCGCGGCGCCGCTTGGCGTCGGCGGGGCTGCGTACCGGGTTGTAGCGGGACGGCGCCGGCAAAACGCCGGCCAGTGTCGCAGCTTCCGCGATATTGATGCTGGCCAGCGGCTTGTTGAAGTAGACCTGCGCGGCGGCAGCCACACCGTAGGCGCGCTGGCCGAAGAACATCTTGTTGAGGAACAGCTCCATGATCTGTTCCTTCGTGAATTCCTGCTCGATCCGGACGGCGAGAGACGCTTCCTTGAACTTGCGCTCGGCCGTCTGCTCGAGCGAGAGGAAGTAGCTGCGCGCGAGTTGCTGCGTCAACGTGCTGCCACCGCCGCCCGCGGTAGAGCCGGTGGTGACGAGGCCATAAAGCGCCCTCATGATGCCGCGGTAGTCGATGCCGGGATGCATGAAGAAGCGCTGGTCCTCGGCAGCAATGAACGCGTCAACGACATGCGGCGGCACGTCTTCGTAATTGATGAGTATGCGGCGCCGTTGCCCGATCTCTTCTATAAGGTAACCGTCGCGGCTGTATATGCGCAGCGGGATCTGCAACGGGATATCGCGGATGGTTTGCGCTGCCGGCAGCCCCGGAGCGACGAAATAATACGCGCCGATGACGCCCGCGACGCCCGCGATGATCGTGATCACAACCAGCCCGGCGATCACGACCAGCGTGCGCCATAGTCCTCGATGAGGCCGCTTAACGGCTTGCTTCCTCGGCTTTCGCATAGGTGCTCGACTCACGCGTAACTGGCATTACCGCGCGGAAAAATGTGCCGCTGCCTGCAGGAGCATACAGGTAGTGTGGTGTCCGACCGGTGCTGTTTATGTGGCATTTTGCTGGCAAGCGCCCAGGCGGGCCAGTTTTGCCGCGGCCGATAATAGCGAGCGACGGGCATAAGCTGCAATGCCTGCGCCATTCTGGGGGCCCTGACGCCCACATCACGACCAGTTCACGGAATAGGTGCCCTGCAATCAGTAACATATGTTCCCGGGATCGTGAACAAAGTCACGTTTTATTTAACATTTTGTTGATATATAGTTAAATCGATTTGCTCAGGTCCTTACTACTTTTGACTCGCAACTTACCGACTTAGAAGGGAAAACACGTGCTTTTCGGCAAGAAAACTCAACCCCTGTTGGGCCTCGATATAACGACGTCGTCGGTCAAGCTGATAGAGCTGTCGCAAAGCGGCAAGCGCTATCGCGTCGAGTCGTATTCGGCCGAGCCCACACCGCCCAGTTCCGTCAGCGAGAAGGCAATCGTTGATGCGAAAGCTGTTGGCGAAGCTATCCGTCGCGCCGTAAAACGCGCAGGCGCCAAGGCAACGGACGTTGCAGTGGCGATCAGCGGCGACGCGGCGATTACCAAGGTTATCCAGATGTCTTCCGGACTCTCCGCGCGAGATCTCGAGGGCCAGGTCGAAATCCAGGCGGACCAGTACATTCCCTTCCCGATGGAAGAGGTCAGCTTCGATTTCGAGATCGTCGGCCCCAACGAGAAGGACCCTGAGCTGATGGACGTGTTGCTTGTTGCGACGCGCACGGAGAACGTCGAACAGCGGCAGGCCGCCGTCAATGCGGCGGGTCTCGCGGCGCACATCGTGGACGTCGAGGCTTTTGCGCTCGAAAACGCGTGTCAGTTGCTGAGTCACCAGCTTCCCGACGGGGGCATGGGGCATTCAGTCGCTGTGGTCGATATCGGCGCAAGCAGCACGACGTTCTCGGTGCTCGAGGATCTCAAGGTCATCTACACGCGTGACTTCAACTTCGGCGGCCAGCAGCTGACCGAGGAAATCATGCGGACGTACGGTCTCTCGATGGAAGACGCGGGCCGCGCCAAGAAGCAGGGTGGCTTGCCGAGCAACTATCAGCCCGAAGTTCTTGAACCCTTCATCGACGACATGACGCAACAGGTCAGCCGTTCACTGCAGTTCTACCTTGCCTCCGGCGGTGGCCGCGAACAGCCCGACATGATCGTCGTGTGCGGCGGTTGCGCGAACATCCCGGGCATCGCCGACGTGATTTCGAGCCGTGTCGGGATCCCGACGGAAGTCGGCGATCCCCTGGGCCAGATGAAAATCTCGTCGAAAGCCAAGTCGCAGGGCGTTCATAAGGACGCAACTGCGCTGCTTACCGCGTGCGGGCTTGCACTGAGGAGCTTTGACTGATGCCACGGATTAATCTACTCCCCTGGCGCGAGGAAGAACGCAAACGACGCCAACGCGATTTTGGCCTGGCCTTGGGCGGTGCGGTATTGGCGGCAATCGCCGTCATCATGCTGACCATGCTGGCCTACTCGCAGATGATTTCGGCGCAGGAGCAGCGCAACACCCGCCTCACGGACGAAATCAACGAGCTGCAGCGCAGCATCGAGGAAATCGACGGGCTGGAGCGGCAGAAAGAACGCCTGCTCGCGCGCATGGAGATCATCGAGCAGTTGCAGAAGAGCCGTCCGGAAGTCGTGCACCTGTTCGACGAACTAACCCGCCAGCTGCCCGAGGGCGTGTACCTGACGGGCATCAAGCAGTCCGGTTCCCGAATCGAGGTTCGCGGTGTCGCGCAATCGAGTACGCGCGTGTCCGCACTGATGCGACAGATCGATGCGTCCGGATGGCTGGCCGACCCGGAGGTCGAGAGAGTTGAAACGACGACCGCGGGCGCTTCCCGGCAAGCCGAGTTCATCGTTTATCTCAAGCAACGCCGCAGCGGCGAAGACGCGGAGGAAGACGTATGAACCTCATCGAAGAACTCCAGAGTCTCGACGTCAATGATA
>CBDUCE010000200.1:0-5757 GCA_965365575.1 uncultured Gammaproteobacteria bacterium | reverse complement strand
ATATCATGCTTGCGGCCCGTCCGGGCGGTAATCGGGGATTCCACCTACGCAGGGCGCGCAGCGCCCGGCACCGGCTCCCGGCAGGGGACAAGTACCGGGGCACGGATTGCCGCGTCTTTCAGGCCAATTATTACAGAAATATTGCCGATCGCGCTGGGCTGCCGCGGGGCTGTAATAAACCCGTAACCAATCAGCAACAGGAACGTAAAGCGCCTGTAAAGCCACTGTGGTTTCTTGCCCTGATCCGATAAACCACGACAGGGAAGATGGATGTTGGCATCGATTCTCGTTGTAGATCCCGACCGGACCATGCGCGGTCGCATGGCAAACGAGCTCAGAGAGCTGGGCCACGACGTGGCCGAAACCGAGGATGCGTACACAGCGCTCGAACTCGTGCGCCGGAAAAGGCCCGACCTGATGGTGTGTGACTTTGCGCTTCCGGACCTCGGAGGCGTCGAACTCCTGAACGACGTCCGCAGCATCGATGACCTGCGAACAATGCGCGTAATGATGACCTCGGCCTGCTCGAATCCCGACGACATCGTTCTCGCGCTCGAGTCCGGGGCAGACGATTTCATCGGCAAACCCATAAATATTCCGGAATTGCGCGCACGCGTCGGGGCCTGCCTGCGACGGCCCGCGAACATCATCCTTACCCGGGAGATCTCGGCCGGCGGCATCAAGATCGACAACCTGAGTCAGCGCGTCGCCGTGGACGACACCTTTGTCTCGCTCGCTCCGCGTGAGTATCGGCTGTTGCTTTTCATGGTGAGCAATCGCGACAGGGTATTCAGCCGCAAGCAACTCCTCGTGCATGTATGGGATCGCGACAGCGCGGTCGGGCCGCGCACGGTGGACGTGCATGTGCGGCGTTTACGTAGCGTTCTCGGGCCCTTCGGCTACGACCGATATCTGCAAACGGTGCGCGGCAGTGGCTACCGTTTCTCACTCGATGCCTGAGGTTTCGTAACAAAGTCCTAATGTTCTTGTCACACGACGTCCATATCCCGTCTATACAGTGCGCCGCTCTCACACAGTCGTAACAGGGGTAGATACCCCGCCTTGGAGAGGATGAAATGAATCGCACCAAACTGTTCACCGGGCTGATCGTAGGCGGCCTGCTTGCCGCCTGCTCGGGTGGCGACATCAACATCACACCCACGACCATCGACAACAGTGTCGACAATTCCACCGGCGGCGGTGGTGGCTCGGAGGATGACATCTGCGCATCCTACGTTCGGGACGGCGCGGTCGTGCAGGGCTCGGCCGACGGCAACGGCAACTGTGTGTACGACAACACGTTCGTCGGTCCCAAGAACAACCTTCAGGAAGACCTGCTGATCCCTGCGCTGCCAAACGGCGGAGCGCACATCTTCACGGCGAGCCTGTTCGTTGGTGACACATTCCGCACGCAGGCCGACCTCCAGGCTGCAGGCATCACGCAGGGCGGCGATGGCCCGACGCTTACGATCCAGGCCGGCGCGACGCTTGCTTTCCAGACCAACTCGGACTTCATGATCATCAATCGCGGTTCGCGCATTATCGCGGATGGCCGTGCTGATGCGCCCATCACCCTGACGTCGGTCTCCGATATAAACGGCACCGTCGGCCCCGAGGACGTGCAGCAGTGGGGTGGCGTCGTCATCAACGGTTTCGCCGTCAGCAACAAGTGCAGCTATGTCGGTACCCGCGGCGAAGCTGGTTTCGGCCTCGCGCCGGGCACCGAGTGCTCTATCGATGCCGAAGGCTCCGCGGGCGACGACGAGTCGCAGTACGGCGGCGCGAACGATGCGGACGACTCCGGCATCCTGCGGTACGTCGTGGTAAAGCACACAGGCGCGCAGGTTGGTAACGGTGACGAACTGAACGGGATCTCGTTCGGCGGCGTCGGTAGCTCGACCATCGTCGAAAACCTCGAGGTGTACTCGACCTTCGACGACGGTGTCGAGATGTTCGGCGGCTCGTTCGATATCACGAACCTGGTTGCTGTCTACGTGCGCGACGACTCGATCGATATCGACGAGGGCTATAACGGCACGATTACCAATGCGCTGGTCGTGCAGTCTGCCAACGACGGCAATCATTGCATCGAGTCCGACGGTATTGGTTCATACGGTGATCTCGACCAGGCAACACGGGACGATTTTGTCGCCCGCGGCCTGAACAGCGCACCGACGATCAATAACCTGACCTGCATCATCTCCGCCAACGTGCCGGGTACCCATGATCCGGGCGCCGGCTGGCGTTTCCGCGAGGGCATTCACGCGGTGGTGAACGACTCGCTGATGATCTCGTCGTTTGGTGCGAACGACCAGGGCGCCGCCGACGACAACTACTGCCTGCGAATCGACAACGTCGAGACCGCCGAGGCCGCGATCAACGGCGACCTGGCGCTGAACTCGGTCATCTTCTCCTGCCAGGAGAACGTGAAAGGTAACGCGATCGCCGATCGCAACGGCGTGGTCGAGTTCGCAGACGAGCAGGTGTTTGCCGAGGCCGAAGGCAACCAGTTTGCAACCGTCGCTGATGGCGCCGTCGTCGACGCGTCCGATGCAGCCAACCCGGAGGTCAGCCTCCTGACCGGCGCGCTAAAGGTCTACTCGCTGCCCTGGGATACGAGCATCGTGGATGCCGCGGCGCCCGTCCCGACTACCGCGCCGTCAAGCGGCACGGCCACGGACATCCTCGGCGCGATATCGGCGACGGATGACTGGACGCAGCCGTGGGCATATGGCATCGACCCGGACAATCGGGGCCAGGCCCTGTGGTTCGAGTGACAATGAAGCACGCCATGCAAAAACTCAAAAAGCCGTTACCGTTCGCGATTGCGGCCGTCCTTGCCTCGTGGCAGGGAGTGGCGCTCGGTCAGGAGGAGCCGGTCATCGAGGAACAGGGCGCCGGCAGGGACGTCGATGAAGTCGTCGTGACCGGCCGCTTCATCAGTTCCAGCCAGCGGCTGGTGAACGAGCGCATGAACGATGCCTTTGCGACCGACTTGCTGGGTGCGGATACGATCTCGAGACTCGGCGACTCGACGGTGGCTTCGGCTCTGCGCCGTGTGCCCGGGCTGTCGCTGGTGCAGGATAAATTCATATACATTCGCGGCCTTGGCGAGCGTTATTCGTCGACCACGCTCAACGGTGCACAGATACCGTCGCCGGACCTGACCCGCAACGTTATCCCCCTGAACGTATTTCCGACTTCTATCGTCGATTCGCTGCGCGTGCAGAAAGCCTACTCCCCCGAAATATCCGCCAATTTCGGCGGCGGCGCGGTCGATATCCGGACGAAGGGCATCCCGGAAGCGTTCACGGTGAAACTCGAGGCGGCTGTCGGCTACAACGATATTAATCCGGGCAGCATCAACACTTATCCCGGCGGCGGAGACGATAACCTCGGCAACGACGATGGTACCCGTGCGCTCTCCCCTGTGATCGGCGACGGTCTCGCCCAATACCAGGGCGATCCGAGTGTAAATAATATCCGCGCGGCGCTCGTCCGGTCGGGCAGCGATCTTGGGCCGAGCCAGCTGACGTTCGCGGCCGAGAGCCTGAATCGCGAACTCGGGGTCGCGCTGAACCGGAACATCGGTATCCGGAGCGAGAGCGTGGACCCGAATTACGAGGTTCGCGCGAGTGTCGGCAACAAATTCGAACTGGGCGATGACTGGACGGCCGGATTTGCGGTCGGAGGCTCCTACGAGGAGGACACGAGCTGGCGCAGGACGCTCAGCGCCGATTTTGCGCAACCGGAAGAGCAAAACGGCGTGCGCGAAGAGTCCACCAAAAGCGTCAATATTGCCGGGACGCTCAATCTCGGCCTGAGCTTCCTCCGCGATCACGAGATCTCGACGACCAGCCTGTTCCTGCGCAATACCGATGACGAGACCGAGGTATTCGACTACTTCAATGAAAACCGCTTCAAGTCGAGTGGCCGCGGCGTGCGCGAATACCGTCTCGAGTTCGAAGAGCGCGAGATGGAGACGCACCAGATCACGGGTACGCACTACATCGGCGCGGAAACGCGTGCGCGCTTCGGGTTCCTGGACTCGCTGGCCGGTTTCCTGCGCCTGCCCGAGGATTCCCGCGTCAGGTGGTTCTATTCGGACTCGGAGGCGACGACGGATATTCCGAACCGGGTGCAGGTCGACTCGTTCACGACCAACGACCCGGCCACAGGCGCGGTGCTGACCGAGGCCGTACAGCTGAGTTCGGCGGCCGGCGACTTCCGCTTTACGGAACTCGAGGACCAGGTCGAGAACTATGGCTGGAGCGGCGCGATACCGCTGCAGTTCGGCGGCAACTACGTCGAACTGAGCGGCGGCTGGGACCATGGCCAGAAGGCCCGCACTTACAAGCAGACGCAGTTCAGCCTCGGTTTTCTCAGCGTCGAGGACCAGTCGGTGCTCGCGGGCCCGCTGAACGAGGTGTTCTCGGACGGGAACATCCTGGCAACGATGCCGGATACCAACCCGGCCAACCCGGTGCCGGGTGCGGAAGCCTTCGTGAACGATGCCGTTTTCGATCGCCAGGGCGCGAATACCAACAGCTATCTCGCCGCGATGACGACCGATTCGGCTTGGGGCAAGCTCGACTGGACCCTCGGTGATTCGTGGCGATTCGCGGCCGGCGCGCGCTGGGAGGACTACACGCAGGCGGGATTGCCCTGGAACCCGTACAGCTACAGCCAGCAGACGCCGCAGGTGACCACCGACCCGGACGAACTCGCGGACGCCGTGTTCAAGGAGGACAAGGTCTATCCGGCGGCATCGATCACCTACATGAGCGACTTCTGGGCGGACACGTTCCAGTTGCGCCTCGGCTACAGTGAGACGACCGTGCGGCCCGACCTGCGCGAGATCACGGGCTCGAGCTACATCGACCCGATCACGGGCGACCTGACCCGCGGTAATTCGAGCGTGGTTCCATCGGACGTGGAGAACATCGACATCCGCGCCGAGTGGTTCTTCGGCAACGGCGACAACTTCACGGTAACGTTGTTCGACAAGCAGATCACTGACCCGATCGAGTTCTTCGAGATTCCCGCGTCGGACACGACGATCGCCCGCGAGATCCTGAACGCCGATTCGGCCAGCATCCAGGGCGTCGAAGTCGAGTTTCTCAAGGAGCTGGGGTTCCTCGGCTCTTTCGGCGACATGTTCTTCATACAGGGCAATGTCACCTACCAGTGGGACCGGGAACTGACGCCGGGTAACTCGGGTGGCGACGTCAGCTGTGAGCAGCGTGATGACAGCGGCAATGTCGTGGTGAACAACTGCGAGCTGTCCGGAGCGTCGGAGTACATGGTGAACTTCATGCTCGGCTTCGATTCGCCAAATTCGAAGCACACCGCGTCCCTGATCTACAATGTGTTCAGCGAGCGCCTGTTCGCGTTCGGGCGTTTCGGGCCCGATGCGTTCGAGCAGCCCTTCGATTCACTCGACTTCACGTACTTCTGGTACCCGACGGACCGCGTCACCCTCAAACTGAAGGCGCAGAATATCCTCGATTCCTCGGTCGAGATCCAGCGTACGGACGAGTCCCTCGGCAGGACCGTAACCGTGTTCGAAGAGAAACCCGGGCGATTAATATCTGCATCGCTCGCCTGGGGCTTCTGAGTCTGCCCCCTGGCTGGAAGCCCTGGCGGCCCCGCTGGCGACAGCGGGGCCGCTTTCTTTTGGGCGCAGGTACCGCGCGCGGGGTCTTGATTAGGCGGCGATCCGGTAGCACTGTATGGGCCATGGGCAAAAAGCTATTG
>CBDUCE010000199.1:0-5785 GCA_965365575.1 uncultured Gammaproteobacteria bacterium | reverse complement strand
CGTCGTAGCTGCGGCGCCAGATGTGCACCTGCTCGTCGCCGTACTTCGCCGCCGTTTCCGCCTTGTTCAGTCCCTGCAGGGCGCCGTAATGTCGCTCGTTGAGACGCCAGTCGCGTACCACCGGGATCCACATCCGGTCCATCTCGTCGAGCATCAGCCACAGCGTGCGAATCGCACGCTTCAGCACGGACGTGAAAGCGATATCGATATCGTAGTCCAGCGCGGCCACGGTGCGGCCGGCTGCCAGCGCCTCCTCGATACCTTTTTCGGTAAGGTCCACGTCGGTCCAGCCCGTGAAGAGGTTTTTCAGGTTCCAGTCGCTCTGGCCGTGACGGCACAGGATCAGCTTGCCAGCCATGTTGTCTCCGTTTGCAATTCGGTTTGTCGAACCGTGTGATTGTTCCTATTTGGTAACGAGTTCGCGCAATTCCCTGGCAGCAACCGACAGAGCGGCTATGTCGAAAACGCCCCGCAGTTTCATTTCGTCGAGCATCGTAACGAAGCGCTCGACCTGCTCGCTGCGCTGCTGCAGCCACTCGTCTACCAGTTGCTCGATGCTCTTCTTGCTGCGCGTCTTCAAAATATCCGCGGCCATATCGCGGCGGATCTGGAAGAACTCATCGCGCAGGGCGCTGCGCGCCATCGCCTGCCAGCGGCCCTTGACCTTGACGTCCTCTGCACCGGCATGCAGCGCGAAGATCCCAAGCCTGTCATTGAACAGCGAGTAGACACGCGCGGATTCCATGACGTCGCGCTTGTACGCGACGGCGAGGTCGGTGATGTCGAGCGCAGCCCTGGTAAGCAACAGCGCCGCCATCCTGTCTGCGAGCTTCTCCGGAACGCCCATCTCGATGTAATTGTTCATCGCGTTCTCGTGCCGTTCGCGAGCGGCCGCCGACATGATTCCGCCCGTGCGGCCGTACACGGTAGCCATGCCGCCCTTGAGCCGATCCACGAGCCCGTCGATATCCACGTAGTCGCCGTAATGTTCGATAATCCAGTAGGTCGCATGGCGCTGGGTGCGGGAGAGTTCGAACAGCATGGACATCTGCGCCGATGCCGGAATCTCGTTATCGAGATCCTCGATCGTCCGGTTGAGTGCACCTGCGCGCACGATCTGGCGTGCCACCGTGTAGGCGCGCGCAACCGTCACGACGTCAGCCCCCGTGTCCAGTTGCACGCGCTTTACGAAGGCAGGGCCCATGCGGTTGACGATGTCGTTGGCGATGAGCGTTGCGAGAATCTGCGGGCTCAGGCGGTGCGTCGGGATGAAATCCGCGTAGCGGCGTCTCAGTACCTCGGGGAAGTAGCGCATCGGGTGCGTTTTGAGGAAATCCGCGAGCGTTTCCTTGTGCGACGTCAATGCGTTGTAGACATCGATCTTTGCATAGCTCAGGACGACCGCCAGCTCGGGGCGTGTCATGCCCTGCTTGCGCGTCTTGCGCTCCTCGATTTCTATCTCGTCCGGAAGGTATTCCAGGTTGCGGTCGAGCAGGCCGCTGCGTTCGAGGCCGGTGATGACCCGCCCGATCTCGTCGATGCGCTCGAGGGAACGGACCTCGCTCATGCTCAGCGCCTGCGTCTGCATGTAGTTGTTTCGCAGAACGAACTCCGCGACGTCGTCAGTCATCGACGCGAGCAGTTCGTCGCGCTTCTTGCGCGTCATGCCCTTTTTCTTGGCGACGTCACTCAACAGGATCTTGATGTTCACTTCGCGGTCGGAAGTGTCGACGCCTGCAGAGTTGTCGATAAAGTCGGTATTGACGCGGCCGCCATTCAAACTGAACTCGATTCGTGCGCGCTGCGTCAGACCGAGGTTACCGCCTTCCCCGATGACCTTGCAGCGCAGTTCATTGGCATTAATGCGCACATTGTCATTGCTGCGGTCGCCGACGTCGGCGTGACCTTCAGTGCTGGCCTTGACATAGGTACCGATACCGCCGTTCCAGAGCAGGTCCGCGGGCATCCGGAGTATCGCCCGTATCAGTTTGTCGGGTTGCATCGACGTCTGATCCGTGCCGAGCATTGAACGTGCTTCCTTGCTCAGGCGAATGGTCTTCGCCTGCCGCGAGAAGACGCCGCCGCCCTTCGAAATGACCGTATCGTTGTAATCGAGCCAGCTCGAGCGCGGCAGCTTGAACAGCCGCTGGCGTTCCTTGAAGCTCGCGGCCATGTCGGGATCAGGGTCCAGGAAGATGTGCTGATGGTTGAACGCAGCCACGAGCCTGATCTTGCGCGATAGCAGCAGGCCGTTGCCGAACACGTCGCCGCTCATGTCGCCGATGCCGACGACGGTGAAGGGATCCGTCTGCGTATTGAGACCCTGCTCGCGGAAATGACGCTTGACCGCCTCCCAGGCGCCGCGCGCCGTGATGCCCATCTTCTTGTGGTCGTAGCCGGCGGAGCCGCCGGATGCAAATGCGTCGTCAAGCCAGAAGTCGTAGCTCTTCGATATCTCGTTCGCGATATCCGAGAACGTTGCCGTACCCTTGTCAGCGGCGACGACCAGATACGGATCGTCGCCATCGCGCCGAATGACGCCGTCCGGTGTTATCACCTTGCCGTCGACGACGTTGTCCGTGATGTCCAGAAGGCCGCCAATGAACGTCTTGTAACATGCGATGCCGGTTTTCTGAACGGTCTCCCGATCGCCTTCCGGCATGCGCTTGCAGAAAAACCCGCCCTTCGCGCCGGTCGGCACGATGACCGTGTTCTTGACGACCTGCGCCTTCATGAGGCCCAGGATTTCGGTGCGAAAATCCTCGCGCCTGTCCGACCAGCGCAGCCCGCCGCGTGCGACGTCGCCGCCGCGGAGGTGTACGCCTTCGACTTCCGGCGAATACACGAAGATCTCGTACTTCGGGCGCGGCAACGGCGCTTCGGGAAGTCGCTTCGGATCCAGCTTGATCGAGATACAGTCGCGGTGGCCGTCGAAGTCGCCGGGCAGGTAGTAATTGGTTCGGAGCGTTGCACCGAACGCGCCGGCAAACGCATTGAGGATGCGATCCTCGTCCACGTTCCTTGCCTTGCCGACCTCGCGCCGGATCGACGGGATGGCCGCTTTCAGGCGCCGGGTTCTCTGCGCCTTGCCGATTGCCGGGTCGAACATCGCGCTGAATTGCGCGGTCAGCAGCCCGACCAGCCTTGCATGTGCGACCAGCACATCCTCCATGTAGTCCTGGGAGAAGGGCAGACCGAGCTGCTGCAGGTATTTTGCGTAGCAACGCAGCAAAGCCGTCTCGCGCCAGTCGAGTTCCGCACTGAGTATGAGGCGGTTCAGGCCGTCGTTTTCCGCTTTGCCGAGAAGGACCTTCATGAAGCATTCTTCGAAACGCGTGGATGCCGCCTCGACATCGAAGTCCGAACCGCTCGCGTGCCGCAGGTTGAAAACCTGTATCCAGAACGGCTTGCCACCCTGCATCGACAGTTCGTACGGGTGCTCGGTGTGCACTTCGAGGCCCATGCCCTCGAGGATTGGTAACGCTTCCGACAACGCGAGCGGTTCGGCGGTGCTGAAGATAATGAAATGCAGGAACCCGGGCTCAGCGTCCGAAGGCCGGTACAGCTCCACGGAGCGGGTGAGCCCCGCGAGGAGCATCTTGTCGATGGAGCTGATATCGCTGCAGGCGTCCTTCGGCTCGGTCTCCGCCTGGTAACCCGGCGGGAAGATATCGCCGTAGATCCTGAACAGCTTGAGGCCCTCGTCACCACCGAACGCGTCGAGCATCTCGGCACGAAGCCTGTCGGACCAGCTGACGACTACTTCGGCGAGCTTCGTCTCGATGTCATGGATGCTGATTCGCGGACGCTCGCGCGGCGGCGTCCGCACGATCGTGTGCAGTCGTGCAAGCGGCGAATCGGAGATCTCGACGCTGGAATCGACGGACGTGCCTTCGAAAGCATCTTTCAGCACCTCCTCGATGCGCCTGCGCACGGCCGTCGAATAGCGCTCGCGCGGAACGAAGACGATGCACGAGAAGAACCGCCTGAACGTGTCGCGGCGCAGGAAGAAACGCACGCGCTGACGGTCCTGCAGGTTCAGGATGCCGAGAGCCGTTCGTGAGAGATCGGGAATGGAACTCTGGAAGAGTTCGTCGCGCGGAAACGTATCCAGAATATGCAGCAGCGCCTTGCCACGATGACCGGTTGCCTGCACATGCGACCGTTCGATGACCTTGCGGACTTTGTGCCGCAGTAAGGGGATGCTGCGCGGGCTTTCGCTGTACGCGGCCGACGTGAACAGGCCGATGAACCGCCGTTCCCCCACCGCCTTGCCGGATTTGTCGAATTCCTTGATGCCGACGTAGTCGAGGTAGGCGTGCCGGTGAACCGTGGAGCGCGAGTTTGCCTTGGTCAGGATCAGCCAGTCCCGGGAGCGCGCGAGGCGCTGCATTTCCCGGGTTAGCTCGACGGTCTTGTTCTGGCCCCGCTCGTCGTGGGACAGCAGCCCGAGCCCGCTGCCCTCAACGGGCCGGAGGAAGATTTTGTCTTTTCGATAGGAGAGCTTGTACTCACGATAGCCGAGAAAGGTGAAGTGGTCGTTCACCATCCAGTCCAGGAGCAGCTGGCTCTCCTTGCGCATTTCGTCATCGACGCCCGACGGCCCGAACTTGAGCAGTTCTCGCGCTTCCTGCATTTTCTCGCGCATCTTGGGCCAGTCGCGAACCGCCACCCGTACGTCGGACAGGACCTTGAGGATTTCCTGCCGCAGCAGCTTGAGCTGCTGCGCATCCGTTTCCTTGTCGACCGCGAAGCGAATAAAAGACTCGAGCCTGCCCACCGTTTCGTCGCGTTCCGCGATCCTCTCGATCTTGCCGCGGCTGTTTCGAATCACGCGGATGACCGGGTGAACGGTGATATGAACGGTCAATCCCTGGCGGTTGATCGCCGCAAACACGGAGTCGACGAGAAAGGGCATGTCGTCGTTGACCATCTCGATGAAGGAGAAGGCCGACTCGTAGCCGTGATCTTCCAGCGTCGGATCGAATATCCGCACCAGGGGCTCGCCTCTCTTGCGCCGGGCCCCGAACTCCAGGTGGTCCAGCGCCACGCGCGCCATGGTCTTCTCGACCCGCCCCTGCAGGTCCTCGTAGGGGACGTGAGCAAAGTACTGTCGAAGGAAGAGCTTGATTTGCTGCCGGTTCTTGAGGGTATCGGACTGCACCCTGGAAGCCACGATGGCGTCGACGATCCTTTCCCTGACGTCACTTCCCCGGCGATATTCGGTTCGTGTCACTCTTGACTCTCCGGCTGCGCATGGCAGCGCGAACGCTTGTCGTTATCGGGCGGCGCTATTCTACGCACTAATTTGGAGCAACGGAATTATCAGGGCGTGCCGAGTAGCCTGGCTTTCGCGAGCAGGCGCTCCATCACCACGTTGAAAACCTCGATATCCTCGTCTTTCAGCCCGTGCAGAAGGTCGCGCTCGAACTGAAGCGCAAGCGGAGCAACCTCGTCATGGACACGCTTGCCTTCCTCCGACAGGTTCAGAATGGAGCGGCGCCGGTCGGCATCCGCGAACTCGCGATCCAGCCGCCCGTTCTTGATGAGCTTCGTCACGGCGCGGCTCACCGCCACCTTGTCGAGCATCGTGCGCTCCGCCACCTCGACCGCAGACAGTCCGGGGAAGCGTCCCAGTATCGCAATAACGCGCCACTCCGGGATCGTGAGGCCGAAGCGCTTATCGTAGACGCCGGCGATTTTCGTGCTCACGGTATGGGAAAGCACGGCCAGCCGGTAGGGCAGGAAGTCCTCGAGGATCAGCTCGTCGGTCATCGTCGTTCTC
>CBDUCE010000198.1:0-5807 GCA_965365575.1 uncultured Gammaproteobacteria bacterium | reverse complement strand
TTCTCGCTCATGACCATCGAGCGCCGCTCGGCGCCCATCATGATCTTGTCCTTGGCCTTCTCGAATTCGTCCATGCTCACGACCCGCTTGTTGGCCCGTGCCGCGAACAGGGCAGCCTCGTTCACCAGGTTGGCCAGATCGGCGCCCGAGAAACCGGGCGTGCCACGCGCGATGACGCTCGGATTGACGTCGTCGTTCAGGGGCACCTTGCGCATGTGGACCTTGAGGATGAGTTCCCGTCCGCGCACGTCCGGCAACGGCACGACGACCTGGCGGTCGAAGCGCCCGGGACGCAGCAACGCGGGGTCGAGAACGTCCGGCCGGTTGGTCGCGGCGATGACGATAATGCCCTCGCTGCCTTCGAAGCCGTCCATTTCAACGAGCATCTGGTTGAGCGTCTGCTCACGCTCGTCGTGCCCACCACCGAGCCCGGCGCCGCGATGACGGCCGACGGCGTCGAGCTCGTCGATGAAGATAATGCAGGGGGCCTGCTTCTTCGCCTGGTCAAACATGTCGCGCACGCGCGAGGCGCCGACGCCGACGAACATCTCGACGAAGTCCGAACCGGAGATCGTGAAGAAAGGCACCTTTGCCTCACCGGCGATTGCCTTGGCCAGCAGCGTCTTACCCGTGCCCGGCGGTCCCACCATGAGCACGCCCTTCGGGATCTTGCCGCCGAGGCGCTGGAACTTGCTGGGATCCTTGAGAAACTCGACAATCTCGGCGACTTCCGCCTTGGCTTCGTCCACGCCGGCGACGTCCGCGAACGTAATACCCACCTGGTCCTCGCCGAGCAGGCGTGCCTTACTCTTGCCGAAGGACATCGCGCCACGTCCACCGCCGCCGCCCTGCATCTGGCGCATGAAATAGATCCATACACCGATCAGGAGCAGAATCGGGAACGAACTGATCAGAAGCTGGCCGATCAGGCTCTGCTGCTTCGGCTCGGAGGCCGAGAAGCGAACGCCGTTCTTTTCGAGCATGCCGATCAGCGGGCTGTTGTCGGTCTCGGGGCTAATGGTGTAATTCGGCAAAGGCTCACGCTGCCCGAAGCGAATTCGCTGTCCCTCGAATTCCACGAGGCTTACCTCACCGTTACGGACTTCCTCGAGAAATTCCGAGTAATCCCGCGCCTGCGGTTGCCCGCCACTGACGCCGGACAGCCCTTGTACGACCGACAGGAGGACGACAATGATGACGATGAAGACGAGTATATTCTTGGTCAGATCATTCACATTCAGTTACCGCGCGAGAGCAAATCCGGACACCGGATATTTAGACAGATTCTAAGTTAAACACTACTATAATTGGTAGCTTCTCGCTACCAAATACACCTCACGACTGCCGGGCCTCGAAGCCTCCGGCTTCATGACCTTGACGCGCTCGAAGCGCTGCCTGGCGGCGGCTATGAAAGCGTCGGCGCCCTCACCCTGAAACAGCTTGCAGACGAAGTCGCCGCCGCGCTCCAGGGCCCGGTCGCAAAAATCCAGCGCCAGCTCCGCAAGGTACATCGAACGGGGCTGGTCCACTGATCTGTTGCCGCTGATATTGGGCGCCATATCGCTGATTACAAGGTTTGCTCGCAGCCCGCCCAGCGCCGCATCCAGTTTTTCGAGGACGTCATCCTCCCTGAAATCGCCCCGGATGAATTCCACCGACGGCAGAGCGTCCATTTCGAGCAGGTCGAGCGCAATAATGCGTACCCGTCCCTGCAGCTTCTCGGTAATGTACTGGCTCCAGCTGCCTGGCGCCGCGCCGAGGTCGATAACGACCATGCCGGGCTTCAGGAGCTTTTCCTTCCTGTCGATCTGCTCGAGCTTGTAGACAGCGCGTGAGCGCCACCCCTCGCTGCGCGCTCGAACGACGTACGGATCGCGTTCCTGCCGCTCTCGCCAACTGCCCGAGCTGCGCCTCGGCTTGCTCATCCCGAAACCCTCCGCAATCGTACAATCGCGGTGAGTCCACTGATACACTCCGCGTCCATGACGCTCAGCGAATCACAGAAAAAGTACCTTCGCGGCCTCGGGCACGGACTGAAACCCGTGGTCATGATCGGTGACGCCGGCCTCACGGACGGAGTACGCGCGGAGTTCGGCAGCGCGCTCGAACACCACGAACTGATCAAGGTCCGCGTAAAGGTCGGCGACCGGGATGAACGCGACAGGATCATCCTTGCGCTTTGCGATTCCGGAAATGCGGAGCTCGTACAGCGTATCGGAAACATGGCCCTGTTGTTTCGGGAAAACCCGGAAAAGAAAAAGCGTATCCGGCTGCCGCGCTAGATATAGCGAACCTCGATGATTTCAAACTGTTTCTCACCGTCGGGCGCGGCAAACGAGATGACGTCGCCTTCGTTCTGACCAATAATCGCTCGCGCGATCGGCGACGTATAGGAGATCAAGCCCGCGCCGATATCGGCCTCGTCCTCGCCGACGATCCGGTACTCGATCTCCTTGCCGGTTGACTCGTCCAGGAGTTCCACCGTCGAGCCGAAGACCACCTTGCCGCGCGCATCGACCTGGGTGACATCGATGACCTGCAGATGCGACAGCTTGCCCTCGATCTCCTTGATGCGGCCCTCGATAAAGCCCTGCTGCTCCTTGGCCGCGTGATATTCGGCATTTTCCTTCAGGTCGCCGTGCGCACGCGCTTCGGCGATCGCCTTGATCACGTTCGGGCGCTCGACCGATTTCAGCCGTTTCAGCTCTTCCTTGAGCAATTCGTGACCCCGGACGGTTACCGGTACCTTGTTCATACGACTACCTCGTTGTGCAAGTCCTGCAACCGGTTGACATCGCTGTCGTCGAGATGCTCGATCGCGGTACATGTCGCAATCGCCGCGCCGAGCGTCGTGTAGTACGTGACACCCTTGCGCACGGCTTCTGCGCGAATTGAATGTGACTCGTTGATTGCCTGCTTGCCTTCAGTGGTATTGACGATGAGATCGATCTCATCGTTCTTGATCATGTCGACAATATGCGGCCGCCCCTCGCGAACCTTGTTCGCTCTGCGGCATGATACACCAGCCGCCGCCAGGTGCCTGGCTGTCCCGTGCGTGGCGACGAGATCGAAGCCCCGCGCCTCGAGGATCTTCGCAAGCTGCACGGCACCTTCCTTGTCGCGATCGCGGACGCTCAAAAGCGCGGCGCCCTGTCGTGGCAGCACCACGCCCGACGCAAGCTGAGCCTTGGCATAGGCTTCCCCGAACGACCGTCCGACGCCCATGACTTCGCCGGTCGATTTCATTTCTGGGCCGAGAATCGGATCAGCACCCGGGAACTTGATGAACGGGAACACTGCCTCTTTCACCGAGAAATACGCCGGTTTGCGCTGGTTGACGTAGCCCTGCTTTGCGAGCGAATCACCGACCATGACCTTGGCGGCGATCTTGGCAAGCGGAATGCCGATGGCTTTCGACACGAACGGCACCGTCCGGGATGCGCGCGGGTTCACTTCGAGGAGATAGACGACGTTGTTCTGAATCGCGAACTGCGTATTCATCAGTCCGACAACGTGCAAGCCACGGGCGAGCTTGACGACCTGTTCGTGCAGTTCCTTCTGCAGTTCCTCCGACAGGCTGAATGGCGGCAGCGAGCAGCCGGAATCGCCGGAATGAACGCCCGCCTGCTCGATATGTTCCATGACCCCGCCGATCAGCACGCGCTCGCCGTCGCACACACAATCGACGTCGACTTCCGTCGCCAGGTCCAGGAAGCGGTCGAGTAGTACCGGGCTGGCATTCGACACGCCGATCGCAGCATCCATGTAGGCGGCGAGGTCCTCTTCGCCGTGCACCACCTCCATGGCCCTGCCGCCCAGGACGTACGACGGCCTGACGACCAGGGGGAAACCGACGTCCGCCGCCATGCGCAGCGCTTCCTCCTTGCTGCGAGCCGTGCAGTTGGGCGGCTGCTTGAGGTCCAGCGACTGCACGAGCTTCTGGAAACGCTCGCGGTCTTCAGCCAGGTCGATCGAGTCCGGCGACGTCCCGATGATGGGCGCGCCGGCTGCCTCGAGCTGGCGCGCGAGTTTCAGCGGCGTCTGCCCGCCATACTGCACGATGACGCCCTTCGGCTTTTCCCTGTCGATGATTTCCATGACGTCCTCGAACGTCAGGGACTCGAAGTACAGGCGGTCGGAGGTGTCGTAATCCGTCGACACCGTTTCGGGGTTGCAATTGACCATGATGGTCTCGTAGCCCGACTCGCGCAGCGCCAGCGCGGCATGCACGCAACAGTAGTCGAACTCGATACCCTGGCCGATACGGTTCGGGCCGCCGCCGAGAATCATTATTTTCGCTGCGTCCGTCGGCTCGGCCTCGCATTCTTCCTCGTACGTTGAATACATGTACGCGGTCGTGGTCGCGAACTCGGCTGCACAGGTATCCACGCGTTTGAAGACAGGTCGAAGGCCGAATTCGAGCCGCCGGCGCCGCACGGCGAGTTCCTTGACCTCCAACAGGGCCGCGATGCGTGCGTCGGAGAAACCCTTGCGTTTCAGCGCACGCAGCGATGCCTGCGTCAGGGCCGACAGCTCCGTCCCTCGCAGCGCCTGCTCGTCACGAATCAGGTCTTCGATCTGAGCGAGGAACCAGGGGTCGATACCGGATATCGAGCTGATGTCTTCCCGGGAGAAACCGTTGCGAAAGGCATCGGCGACATGGCGCAGCCGGTTCGCCCCCGGGATGCGCAGCTCGTGGCGCAAGCGATCGCGTTCGGCTTCGGTAGTGATGGAGGCATCAATTTCGTCGAGCCCCGAAATATCGATCTCGAGCCCGCGCAGGGCCTTTTGCAGGGACTCCTGGAACGTGCGTCCGATCGCCATCACTTCCCCCACCGACTTCATTTGCGTCGTCAGCCGATCGTTGGTGCCGGGGAACTTTTCGAACGTAAATCGCGGAATCTTGGTAACGACGTAATCGATCGACGGCTCGAACGAGGCCGGTGTAGCTCCCCCGGTTATATCGTTCCTGAGTTCGTCGAGCGTGTAACCGACCGCGAGCTTTGCGGCCACCTTGGCGATCGGGAAGCCGGTAGCCTTCGACGCCAGGGCCGACGACCGGGATACCCTCGGATTCATCTCGATGATCAGGACTCGGCCGGTCTCCGGATCCACAGCGAACTGCACGTTGGAACCGCCGGTATCCACGCCGATCTTGCGCAATACTTCGATGGACGCGTCGCGGAGCCGCTGATACTCCTTGTCCGTGAGGGTCTGCGCCGGCGCGACCGTGATGGAATCGCCGGTGTGAACGCCCATGGGATCGAGGTTTTCGATGGAGCAGACGATGATGCAGTTGTCGCTGCGATCCCGCACCACCTCCATTTCGAATTCTTTCCAGCCGATAACGGATTCCTCCAGCAGGACTTCCGTTGTCGGCGACATCTCGAGACCGTGCGAGACGATGCTCTCGAATTCCTCGCGGTTGTACGCAATGCCACCGCCGGTGCCGCCCAGCGTGAATGACGGCCGGATGATGGTCGGAAAGCCTATGTCCGCCTGCTTCTCGAGCGCTTCGTCGAGCGAGTGCGCGATATCGGCTCTCGGTACCTCGAGCCCGATCTCCTGCATTGCCTGCCGAAACAGGTCGCGATCCTCCGCCATGTCGATGGCTTCGCGGGAGGCGGCGATGAGTTCGACGTCGTATTTTTCCAGCACGCCCTCCCGGGCGAGATCGAGGGCGCAGTTGAGCCCCGTCTGGCCGCCCATGGTGGGCAACAGGGCATCCGGCCGCTCCTTGGCGATGATGCGTTCGACCGCGGACCAGTGCACCGGCTCGATATAGATCGCATCCGCCATCTCGGGGT